>NZ_PTRH01000093.1:0-209 GCF_002965045.1 Escherichia sp. MOD1-EC6300
TCCGGGAGGATTCGAACCTCCGACCGCTCGGTTCGTAGCCGAGTACTCTATCCAGCTGAGCTACGGATGCATCGGGAGAACTTACTTTACTGCTGATATTGATATCGCTACTAAAGCCATATCAAGTAAGAGATGGTGCATCCGGGAGGATTCGAACCTCCGACCGCTCGGTTCGTAGCCGAGTACTCTATCCAGCTGAGCTACGGATG
>NZ_PTRH01000094.1:0-205 GCF_002965045.1 Escherichia sp. MOD1-EC6300
CAGGGAAAGATTACGAAAGCCCGCTCCCCGCAAGGACTGACGCCAGATACTTTCTGTCCATGGCTGCTTTTCGCATCTTACGTCTTAACCCTGCCTTGAATACCTTATCATTCGTCAAAATATTAATTGCGATGTGCCGTATCCCTGAAAATAATTCTGCTGCATTTCCTCTTCTTATTTTGCAGTCGTCTTCATTCATTACCAC
>NZ_PTRH01000095.1:0-204 GCF_002965045.1 Escherichia sp. MOD1-EC6300
CACGCCGCATCCGGCAATGGTGACAAATGCCTGATGCGCTACGCTTATCAGGCCTACAGATTCTCGCGCCACTCGTAGGCCGGATAAGGCGTTCACGCCACAACCGGCAATGGTGACAAATGCCTGATGCGCTACGCTTATCAGGCCTACAGATTCTTGTGCCATTCGTAGGCCGGATAAGGCGTCCACGCCGCATCCGGCAAT
>NZ_PTRH01000096.1:0-203 GCF_002965045.1 Escherichia sp. MOD1-EC6300
GCGTGTAGGCTGGTTTTCCAGGCAAATCCGGAAAATCAAGGCTGAGGCGTGATGACGAGGCACTACGGTGCTGAAGCGACAAATGCCCTGCTTCCAGGAAAAGCCTCTAAGCATCAGGTAACAACAAATCGTACCCCAAACCGACACAGGTGGTCAGGTAGAGAATACCAAGGCGCTTGAGAGAACTCGGGTGAAGGAACTAG
>NZ_PTRH01000097.1:0-201 GCF_002965045.1 Escherichia sp. MOD1-EC6300
AGTTCCTTCACCCGAGTTCTCTCAAGCGCCTTGGTATTCTCTACCTGACCACCTGTGTCGGTTTGGGGTACGATTTGATGTTACCTGATGCTTAGAGGCTTTTCCTGGAAGCAGGGCATTTGTTGCTTCAGCACCGTAGTGCCTCGTCATCACGCCTCAGCCTTGATTTTCCGGATTTGCCTGGAAAACCAGCCTACACGC
>NZ_PTRH01000098.1:0-200 GCF_002965045.1 Escherichia sp. MOD1-EC6300
GGCTACGTAGCTCAGTTGGTTAGAGCACATCACTCATAATGATGGGGTCACAGGTTCGAATCCCGTCGTAGCCACCAAATTCTGAATGTGTCGAATGCGTTCGGCAAATTCACAAACCAATTTGTTGGGGTATCGCCAAGCGGTAAGGCACCGGATTCTGATTCCGGCATTCCGAGGTTCGAATCCTCGTACCCCAGCCA
>NZ_PTRH01000010.1:0-214987 GCF_002965045.1 Escherichia sp. MOD1-EC6300
TTTTTCGTCTTGCGACGTTAAGAATCCGTATCTTCGAGTGCCCACACAGATTGTCTGATAAATTGTTAAAGAGCAGTGCCGCTTCGCTTTTTCTCAGCGGCGCGGGGTGTGCATAATACACTTTCCCGCTACAGAGTCAAGCATTTTTTTGCTTTTCTCTGTCGAGATTCTCAGGAGAACCCCGCTGACCCGGCGGCGTGTTTGCCGTTGTTCCGTGTCAGTGGTGGCGCATTATAGGGAGTTATTCCGGCCTGACAAGAGGAAATTTAAAATAATTTTCCGACCGCGCATTTTTTCAGCAAAAGCCCCATTAATGTGCCATAAAACAAGCAATTTGCCGTTTTTGCAACCGTAATCACACTTCCTGGTGGCATACTAAGGAGGAATAAAAAGAAAAAGGAAGATTAGTAATGCCTTTAAGCGCACAACAGTTAGCTGCACAGAAAAACCTTTCGTATGTTCTGGCTGAGAAGCTGGCGCAACGGATCTTAAAAGGTGAATATGAACCCGGCACCATTTTGCCTGGTGAGATTGAGCTGGGCGAGCAATTTGGAGTGAGTCGTACAGCGGTACGCGAAGCGGTTAAAACGTTAACGGCAAAAGGGATGGTTTTACCGCGACCACGAATTGGTACCCGGGTCATGCCACAATCAAACTGGAATTTTCTTGATCAGGAATTGCTTACCTGGTGGATGACAGAAGAGAACTTTCATCAGGTCATCGATCACTTTCTGGTTATGCGTATCTGTCTGGAGCCGCAAGCTTGCCTACTGGCTGCAACGGTTGGCACCGCGGAACAGAAGGCGCATCTCAATACGTTAATGGCCGAAATGGTGGCATTAAAAGAGAACTTTCGCCGTGAACGCTGGATTGAGGTCGATATGGCCTGGCATGAGCATATCTATGAAATGAGCGCCAATCCGTTTTTGACCTCATTCGCCTCGCTCTTCCATTCGGTTTATCACACTTACTTCACGTCAATTACCAGCGACACAGTGATAAAGCTGGATCTGCACCAGGCGATTGTTGATGCGATTATCCAAAGCGATGGCGACGCGGCATTTAAAGCTTGTCAGGCGCTGCTACGCTCACCTGATAAGTGACACCCCGATAACAGGACATTGAATGAGCGATAAAAAGAAGCGCAGTATGGCGGGTTTGCCGTGGATCGCGGCGATGGCCTTCTTCATGCAGGCACTTGATGCCACTATTCTGAATACCGCCTTACCCGCAATCGCTCATAGCCTTAATCGTTCTCCTCTCGCGATGCAATCAGCCATCATCAGTTACACGCTGACGGTGGCGATGCTTATTCCGGTAAGCGGATGGCTAGCCGATCGCTTCGGTACGCGTCGCATATTTACCCTTGCCGTGAGTCTGTTCACATTGGGTTCTCTGGCCTGCGCACTTTCTAACTCGCTACCACAGCTGGTTGTCTTCCGGGTTATTCAGGGGATAGGTGGCGCAATGATGATGCCTGTTGCTCGGCTGGCCTTACTGCGTGCTTATCCTCGTAATGAGCTTCTTCCTGTATTGAATTTTGTCGCCATGCCGGGTCTGGTGGGGCCAATTTTAGGCCCCGTACTTGGCGGCGTGCTGGTCACCTGGGCAACCTGGCACTGGATATTTTTAATCAATATCCCCATAGGTATTGCCGGCCTTCTTTACGCGCGCAAACATATGCCCAATTTCACCACCGCACGACGCAGATTCGATATCACTGGCTTTTTGCTGTTTGGCCTCAGCCTTGTTCTCTTCTCAAGCGGAATAGAGCTATTCGGTGAAAAGATTGTCGCCAGTTGGATAGCCTTGACGGTAATTGTCACCAGCATCGGGTTACTGCTTCTCTATATTCTCCATGCACGACGCACGCTAAACCCATTAATTTCATTAGATTTATTTAAAACCCGCACTTTCTCGATCGGAATAGTAGGCAATATTGCAACCCGTCTGGGGACCGGCTGTGTACCGTTCCTTATGCCATTGATGTTACAGGTAGGATTTGGTTATCAGGCGTTTATTGCCGGCTGTATGATGGCACCGACAGCGTTAGGTTCCATTATTGCAAAATCGATGGTTACCCAAGTCTTACGTCGTCTGGGCTATCGCCATACGTTAGTGGGGATCACGGTAATTATTGGGCTAATGATCGCTCAGTTCTCTTTGCAATCACCAGCAATGGCGATATGGATGCTGATCTTGCCGTTGTTTATATTAGGGATGGCTATGTCGACGCAATTTACCGCGATGAATACCATCACACTTGCCGATCTGACCGATGACAACGCCAGCAGCGGTAACAGTGTTCTGGCGGTCACGCAGCAACTGTCTATCAGTTTAGGCGTTGCTGTAAGTGCGGCCGTCCTTCGCGTTTATGAAGGGATGGAAGGCACAACGACTGTCGAACAATTCCACTATACGTTTATCACAATGGGCATTATTACTGTTGCTTCAGCAGCAATGTTCATGCTTCTGAAAACAACCGATGGTAATAATTTGATCAAAAGACAGCGTAAATCTAAGCCGAACCGCGTTCCATCAGAATCGGAGTAAGTTGTAATCGTTGTTGCTGAAGGGTCGGTTGGGTTATCCGATGGATGAGTACATCAATCGCCAGCTCCCCCAGTTCATCTTTCGGTTGATGGATAGTGGTTAATGGTGGCGTCATAAAGCTTGCCAGTTCGATATCGTCATAGCCAATCACCGCGATATCCTGCGGTACCTGTAACTCTGCCTGATATAGCGCCTGGTAAACGCCAACAGCCATAGCGTCATTTCCGGTAAAGACGGCCTGAGGACGCAGCGGATGTGATAACAGTTGGCGCATAGCGTCAAACCCGCCGTTAAATTCAAAATCACCAGTGACTTCATAGCCATCAGGAATGTTGAGACCCGCACGTTTCATCGCCGCCCGATAACCTTCCAACCGCAGGCGCGCCGGAGTTTTATCCAGCGGGCCGGTAATACAGGCGATACGGGTATGACCTTTATCGATCAGATATTGCGTTGCTAAGTCTCCGCCCAGCAACGAGTTATCCTGTATAAGATCGCTGTCGCCATCGAACGGTGCCCAGTCCATCATCACGGTAGGCACTGTCGGATAACGTTGCATGATTTCACGCGAAGGCTGATGCGTTTCGGTGCACAGTAACAGCAAGCCATCAACGCGCTTTTGCATCAGCGTTTCCAGATTACGATTCATCCGCTGCTCATCGCCTTCGGTATTGCAAAGAACAAGACTATAGCCGCGCTCGAAGCAGCTGCGTTCAACGCCACGCACCAGTTCAGAATAGAAAGGATTGGTACTGGCAGTGATCAACATGCCAATGGTATGTGTTTGATTGAGTTTGAGGCTACGCGCCAGAGCTGATGGCGCGTAATTGAGTTCTTTAATCGCCGCTTCAACTTTGGCGGTAATCGCTTCACTGACGAAGCGATCTTTATTGATAACGTGAGAAACTGTTGAGGTAGAAACGCCCGCCAGGCGGGCAACATCTTTCATTGTAGCCAAGCGTCACCTCTGCCTGTCTAAAAATGCGTCGATCTCTTCACGCCACGGTACGGAAGGTTGTGCGCCTTTACGTGTTACGGCAATCGCTGCGGCGGCGTGAGCAAAACGAATCGCCTCCGGCAACGGTTTTTCTTCCAGCAACGCCGTGATTAACGCGCCGTTAAAAGTATCTCCGGCAGCAATGGTATCGACAGCCTGCACCCGGAATCCAGGAACGCGCTGACCTTCACCATTCACGCTAGCCCATACACCACGACTTCCTAAAGTAATCAGTACAGTACGGATACCTTTTTCATGCAGTACCTGCGCCGCTTTCGCTGCATCTTCATCATTTTCAACACGAATACCGGTGAGCTTTTCTGCTTCCGTTTCATTTGGCGTAATAATGTCCACCAGAGCCAGCAGTTCGTCAGGAAGTTCACGAGCCGGAGCTGGGTTAAGCGCAACGATAGTCTTATTTTGATGGGCGATTTTCGCCGCTGCCATCACACTTTCGAGTGGTGATTCCAGCTGCATTAATAATGCCGATGCGTTAGCAATACGCTCACGTTGCGCCTCCACCAGCGCAGGGGAAAGGGCTGCGTTAGCGCCGGCATGAATACCAATGACATTCTCACCTTCGCCATTAACAAAAATTAGCGCCACACCTGTTGATTCGCCTTTGATCACGCTCACCGGAGAAATATCGATGTTATCAGTGGCGAGCTGCTGGCGAACGCTTTCACCAATGCTGTCATCACCCGTACAGGCAATAAACGCGATATTCGCACCGCTACGCCCAGCAGCCACTGCCTGATTCGCGCCTTTGCCGCCAAATGCAACCTGATAGTGGTTACCGGTTACGGTTTCGCCTGGAGTAGGAAAAGATTGAAGATTAAGAATGTGGTCAGCATTAATGCTGCCAAGAACAACGAGGCTGCCTGCGTTTTGCATATTCGGGATGTCCATAAAATGCGCCACCGTGTTAGGGTGGCGCGTGCCCTGCTTTTCTTTATTTTACACGTTCATCTGTCGATGACGTATTTATGTCACCATCAGGTCATACAACCTGATTAAAACTACTGCTTAACAACCAGTTTCAGATCAACCGGATACTTAGCCTGAACTTTCTCGCCTTTCAGCACTTTATCGGCGGTTTCGACGCCTTTCGCGCCAATCTGATCGGGTAGCTGAGCGATAGTCGCTGCTAGTTTGCCATCATTCACCGCTTTTTCGCCATCCGGTGTACCGTCAAATCCGACGACCATCACATCCGATTTACCGGCAGTTTGCAGTGCGCGCAGCGCGCCCAGCGCCATTTCATCATTCTGCGCGAACACAGCCTGAACATCCGGATGAGCGGTCAACAGGTTCTGCATTACGTTCAAACCTTTGGTGCGGTCAAAGTCCGCTGGCTGGCTGGCAAGAACATTAAACTTGTGAGCAGCAACGGCCTGCTGGAAACCTTCGCCACGCTCACGAGCTGCGGAGGTACCGGCAATGCCTTGCAGCTCGATAACTTTGGCACCTTCACCCGCTTTCTTCGCGATATAATCACCCGCGATTTTGCCGCCCAGTACGTTATCAGAAGCAATGTGGCTCACTACTTCACCTTTCGTGGCCTGGCGGTCAAGAGTGATAACCGGGATGTTCGCCTGGTTAGCCATCTTCACAGCATTACCCACTGCGTCGGAGTCGGTCGGGTTAATTAGCAGAATTTTGGTGCCGCGAACGGTTAAGTCCTGCACGTTCGCCAGCTCTTTCGCCGGATTGTTCTGGGAGTCCAGCACCACCAGGTTATAGCCGAGTTTATCCGCCTCTTTCTGCGCGCCATCTTTCAGCGATACAAAGAACGGGTTGTTAAGCGTGGAAACCACCAGCGCGATGGTGTCTTTTGCCATCGCATTCGCACTGACGGTGGCGCTTAGCGCAACAGCGGAAACCAGGGTAGCCAGTTTTTTCATGTTCATATTCAAGATGTCCTGTAGTCGTTATTACTGTTTTTTGTTGTCTACCAGCACCGCCAGCAAAATCACCACCGCTTTGACGATCATCTGGTAATAGGAGGAAACACCTAACAAATTCAATCCATTATTAAGGAAGCCAAGAATTAATGCGCCGATCAACGTCCCAACAATGCGACCTTTTCCGCCCGCCAGACTCGTACCGCCCAGAACCACCGCAGCAATAGCATCCAGCTCATAGCCAGTTCCCGCAGTGGGTTGTGCGGAGGAGAGACGCGCCACTTCAATGATCCCGGCCAGCGATGCCAGCAGACCACAAAGAGAATAGACGATGATTTTGATTTTATTGACGTTGATACCAGAAAGACGCGTAGCCGCTTCGTTGCCGCCCAGCGCGTAGATGTAACGCCCCAAACGTGTGTGATGCAGCATGTACCAGGCCGCGAGGAAGACAATTCCCATGATCCAGACTGGCGTAGGTACGCCCAGCGGACGACCAATACCAAACCAGCCAAACAGATCGGCGTTCTCAGTAAAGCCGGTATTCACTGGGCTACCGTTGGTATAAACCATGGTCACGCCGCGCAGTAAAAGCATCATAACCAGCGTAGCGATAAACGCCTGGACACGACCTTTCGCTACAATCACCCCGGTTACCGCACCAATAGCGGCACCTAACGCGAGAGCGGCAGCGACAGCCACCAGCGCATTGACTTCAATGCCGACGATAGATGCAGCTACTGCGCCAGTCAGCGCCAACAGAGAACCTACTGACAAGTCGATGCCCGACGTCAGGATCACCAGCGTCATCCCGACCGCCATAATGGCGTTCACCGAGGTTTGCTGGAGAATATTGAATAAGTTATTGATGGTGAAAAAGTTCGGGCTTAACGTCGAGACAATCGCGATCAGCACAAGCAGAGCGATAAGCGATTTCTGCTCCATCAGCCACGCTTTCGTGAAATAACGGCGACCAGAGACAGTCTGGGTTGTCATTTTTTTACTCCTGATTCACGCGATTAAGCTTGCCCACAGCGGCAGCCATTAACACTTCCTGGGTGGCCTGCTCACGAGTAAATTCCCCGCTGAGATGCCCTTCATGCATGACGATGATGCGATCGCTCATGCCTAATACTTCTGGCATCTCCGATGACACCAGAATGATGCTCAAGCCATCGGCTTTGAACTGGTTAATCAGTTGATAGATCTCTTTTTTCGCACCAACATCTACGCCACGGGTAGGTTCATCAAGAATCAACACTTTGGGGCGTGTCATCAGTCCACGGGCAATCGCCACTTTTTGCTGATTGCCACCGGAGAGCAAACCAATTGCCTGTTCCATCGACGGCGTTTTCACATTAAACAGACGAATAAAATCACTCACTGCCTGCTGTTCATCGGCATGCTTCAAACTGCCGCCAGTACGGCTAAAGTAACGCAGCGCAGTCAGCGACATATTCTCTTTGACTGACATACCCAGCACTAAACCGTCACGTTTACGGTCTTCAGAGATATACACAATGCCGTTTGCCAGGCCATCCTGCGGTGAACGGGTAACGACTTCATGCCCATCCAGGGTGACGTAACCGCTGGTGCGCGGCAGTGCGCCGTAGAGCACTTTCATCAGTTCGGTACGACCTGCGCCCATCAAACCAGAGACGCCAAGAATTTCGCCTTTGCGTAAAGTAAAAGAGACATCGTTAACGCCAGGTCCGCAGAGATTATCGACTTTCAGGCGGATATCTCCCGGCGCTTTGTCCAGGTGCGGATATTGATCTTCCAGCTTGCGGCCCACCATCATCTCAATCAGCGAATCTTCGGTCAGTGATGCCACTTCGCGCTCAGCAATAAATTGCCCATCACGAAAAACGGTAACGTCATCGCAAATCTCGAAGATTTCTTTCATGCGGTGGGAGATATAGACAATACCGCGGCCTTGCGATTTCAGCTCGCGGATGACGCGGAACAGGGATTCGGTTTCGGTATCGGTCAGCGCATCGGTCGGTTCATCCATAATGATGACTTTCGACTCAAAGCTCAGCACTTTGGCAATTTCAACCATTTGCTGGTCACCGATGGAAAGATCGCCCACCAGCTTGTCACTTTTAAAACGCAGGTTAAGTTTAGCCAGCAATTTATCCGCTTCGGCATACATGGTTTTCCAGTCAATTTTGCCAAAGCGATTAACAAACTCACGGCCGAGGAAAATATTTTCGGCAATGGTTAACTGCGGGATCAGGTTCAGTTCCTGATGGATGATTCCAATGCCGGCTTCCTGGGAGGATTTCGGCCCGGTAAACGTTGTTTCTTTCCCCAGCCATAAAAGCGTACCGGCATCACGCGTATAGATACCAGTAAGCACTTTCATCATGGTGGATTTACCCGCGCCGTTTTCACCCACCAGCGCCATTACACGCCCCGGATAGACATTTAACGCGGCGCCCGAGAGGGCTTTTACGCCCGGAAAGGCTTTATCAATGCCTTTAAGCTGTAGTAATGCTTCCATGACGGCCTCAGAACGTCACGCCAGCACAGAGAATGATATTCGCATACGGAGAACATTCTCCGCTGCGAATTACCGCCTGACTTTCTGCGGTTTGTTGTTTGAATTGTTCATGCGTGGTGTAACGAATTTCAATGGTATTTCCCTGGTGTTGTTGCAGCTGCTCAAGGTGAGTGAGCAACGTTTCGTGGAGTTGCGGATTATGTTGTTTGATCTCTTCCGCGATAATGGCAGCCTCGACCTGCATTTCATTTGTGACGACGCCCAGCACCTGCATAAAAGAAGGTATCCCCTGGGTTAATGCCATATCGATACGCGTTGTACTTTTGGGGATGGGTAAACCAGCATCACACACCACCAACGTATCGGTATGTCCCAGACGGGAGATCACCGAAGAAATATCAGAATTAAGAACGGTGCCTTTTTTCATTTTTTTCTCCATCAGCGAAACGTTTCGCTGACCCGCAGTTTAATCCTGACTGAGTTGGGAAAACCATCGTGACGTTACGGAAATGTGATCAACATCGAAACGTTTTACATGGTGATTAACCATGAAAACAAAAACGCCCCCTTATGGAGAAAGGAGGCGTCTGGCGTTAAATTTCGACCTGAGTACCCAGTTCGATAACCCTGTTTGGCGGGATTTCAAATTGATCCGGTGCGCGCAGCGCATTACGTTGCAACAGCAAATACAGCTTGCCGCGCAAACGCAAATACCACGGACGTTTGCCGAGGATCAGTGATTCATGCGACATAAAGAAGGAGGTTTCCATCATCCGGCAACTTAATCCTTCCAGACCGCAGCGGTGGAATACTTCTTCCACGTTTGGCGTTTCTCGCCAACCATAACTTGCCACCACGCGCCAGAAAGTGGGCGACAGTTGTTCAATCTGTACCCGACGGACGTTATGGACATAAGGCGCGTCTTCGGTGCGCAGAGTTAACAGAATCACCCGCTCATGCAATACCTTGTTATGTTTAAGGTTATGCATCAGCGCAAAGGGAATGACGTTGATTGCACGTGACATATACACCGCGGTCCCAGGCACGCGAACGGGCGGTGATTTCTCCAGCGAAGCAATCATCGCCTCCAGAGAGTTGCCATGTTCATGCATCCGCCGCAGCAAGCGGAAACGCTCGCTCTTCCAGGTAGTCATCACGATAAACATTACCGTACCGAGACTCAGTGGCAACCAGCCGCCGGAGAGCAGTTTATCGAGGTTAGCGGTGAACAATGGAATATCAACACAAAGGAAAGCAATCAGGATCAGCGCAACAAAATACTTATTCCAGTGCCAGTTCTGACGTGCCACGGTAGTTGAGAGAATAGACGTCAGTACCATGGTTCCGGTCACCGCAATCCCGTACGCCGCCGCCAGGTTGCTGGAGTGCTCAAAGCTGACGATCACAATCACGACCGCGACATAGAGCATCCAGTTCACAAACGGAATATAGATTTGCCCAGACTCCATTTCGGAGGTGTGAATAATGCGCATCGGCGACAAATATCCCAGACGTACGGCCTGACGCGTCAATGAGAAGACGCCAGAGATAACTGCCTGCGAGGCAATTACCGTCGCCAGTGCGGCGATGATCAGCAGCGGGATCAGCGCCCAGTCCGGTGCCAACAGGAAGAACGGGTTCTTAATTGCTTCCGGGTTCTTTAACAACAGCGCTCCCTGACCGAAGTAATTAAGAGTTAAGGAAGGCAATACGACGGTGAACCACGCCAGACGAATCGGGAACTTACCAAAGTGCCCCATATCAGCATACAGCGCCTCGACCCCCGTAATCGACAGCACCACTGCCCCTAATGCAATAAAAGAAACCGTTTTGTATTCAAGGAAGAAATGCACCGCCCACATCGGATTCAGCGCATGCAGCACTTCCGGGTTAGCAATAATGCTACGTAACCCCAGTACTGCCAGAATCAAAAACCAGGTCAGCATGATCGGCGCAAACAGCTTACCGACCATAGCCGTGCCATGTTTTTGAATCATAAATAGTAAAGTGAGAACGATGATTGAGAGGGGAACTATCCAGGTATCCAGCTGCGGGGCGACGATTTCCAGACCTTCAATGGCAGACATCACCGAAATAGCGGGTGTAATGACGACTTCACCATAGAAAAAGCTGCCGCCGATTAATCCCATAATCACCAGCATTGATGTGGTTCGCGCCGACGTATTGCGCCCGGCAAGCGACATCAACGTCAGAATGCCCCCTTCCCCGGCGTTATCTGCCCGCATCACGAAGGTGAGATATTTAATGGAAACCACAAAGATTAGCAGCCAGAAGATCAGCGATAAAAAGCCAAACACGGCATCGCGTTCAACGCCAAAACCAAACTGGCCGGACAAACATTCACGAAGTGTATATAACGGGCTGGTACCAATATCGCCGTAGACAACTCCAATCGCCGCGAGGGTAATCGCGGGCAACGATTGCTTATTATCAGTGCTCATAGACTAGTCTTTCGTTGAAATATGAAATGTGTGCTTAGTCCCTTGGCCCACAAAAAAGCGCACAGTATGCACGATTAACGACAAAATCGTACTCCTAAATGCGGCCACATTAACCTGGCTCAAAGAAAAATAGACCTCTTTTGAGACTATTTTAGCCACCAGTAAGAAACGTCTATACTCGCAATTTACGCAGAACTTTTGACGAAAGGACGCCACTTCATTATGGCTCACCCTCATTTATTAGCGGAAAGAATTTCCCGCCTGAGCAGTTCGTTGGAAAAGGGGCTTTATGAACGTAGCCACGCCATCCGCTTGTGTTTATTAGCGGCATTAAGTGGTGAAAGTGTGTTCCTCCTTGGCCCGCCAGGCATTGCCAAAAGTTTGATCGCCCGGCGCTTAAAATTCGCCTTTCAGAATGCCCGCGCGTTTGAATATCTGATGACCCGCTTCTCCACGCCGGAAGAAGTTTTTGGTCCCCTTTCTATTCAGGCGCTAAAAGATGAAGGGCGCTATGAACGTTTAACCAGCGGTTACCTGCCGGAAGCAGAAATCGTCTTTCTGGATGAGATCTGGAAAGCGGGCCCGGCAATTCTTAATACCTTGCTCACCGCCATTAACGAGCGCCAGTTCCGCAACGGTGCACACGTAGAAAAAATCCCGATGCGTCTGCTGGTGGCGGCCTCCAACGAGCTGCCGGAAGCAGACAGCAGTCTGGAAGCGTTATATGACCGCATGCTGATTCGTCTGTGGTTAGATAAAGTGCAGGATAAAGCGAATTTCCGCTCCATGCTGACCAGTCAACAGGATGAAAATGACAATCCGGTTCCTGCCTCCTTGCAGGTCACTGATGAAGAATATGAACGCTGGCAGAAAGAGATTGGTGAAATTACGCTGCCCGATCATGTATTTGAGCTGATTTTTATGCTGCGCCAGCAACTGGATAAATTACCGGATGCGCCTTATGTCTCGGATCGTCGCTGGAAAAAAGCGATCCGCTTATTGCAGGCCAGCGCCTTTTTTAGCGGTCGCAGTGCTGTTGCCCCGGTAGATCTCATTTTGCTGAAAGATTGCCTGTGGTATGACGCGCAAAGCCTGAATTTGATACAACAACAAATTGATGTATTGATGACCGGTCATGCCTGGCAACAGCAAGGGATGTTGACCCGCCTGGGCGCGATTGTGCAACGTCACCTGCAACTACAGCAGCAACAAAGCGATAAAACAGCCTTAACGGTAATTCGTCTGGGCGGCATTTTCAGCCGTCGTCAGCAGTATCAACTCCCTGTTAACGTTACTGCTTCCACTCTGACTCTGCTGCTGCAAAAACCGTTAAAACTGCATGATATGGAAGTGGTTCATATCTCCTTTGAGCGTAGCGCGCTGGAACAGTGGCTGAGCAGAGGTGGTGAAATTCGCGGCAAACTGAACGGTATCGGCTTTGCCCAGAAACTGAATCTGGAAGTTGATAGCGCCCAACATCTTGTCGTACGCGATGTAAGTTTACAAGGCAGTACGCTGGCACTTCCCGGTTCATCGGCTGAAGGTCTGCCAGGTGAAATAAAACAACAACTGGAAGAGCTTGAAAGCGACTGGCGCAAGCAACACGCTTTATTCAGCGAACAGCAAAAATGTCTGTTTATCCCTGGCGACTGGTTAGGTCGCATTGAAGCCAGCCTACAGGATGTCGGCACCCAGATTCGCCAGGCACAACAATGCTAACGCTGGATACGCTTAATGTGATGCTGGCCGTCAGCGAAGAGGGATTGATCGAAGAGATGATCATCGCGCTGCTGGCCTCACCGCAGCTGGCAGTCTTCTTTGAAAAATTCCCACGACTGAAGGCGGCAATCACTGATGATGTTCCCCGCTGGCGTGAGGCGCTGCGCAGTCGGCTGAAAGATGCCCGAGTCCCGCCGGAACTCACCGAAGAGGTGATGTGCTATCAGGAAAGCCAGCTCCTCTCCACGCCGCAGTTTATTGTGCAGCTACCACAGATCCTGGACTTACTGCATCGTCTGAATTCCCCATGGGCAGAACAAGCCCGACAGTTGGTTGATGCTAACAGCACGATCACTTCAGCGTTACACACACTTTTTCTCCAGCGTTGGCGTTTAAGTCTGATCGTGCAAGCAACGACGTTAAATCAACAGCTATTAGAAGAAGAACGCGAACAACTGTTGAGTGAAGTTCAGGAACGCATGACGCTGAGCGGGCAACTTGAACCGATTCTCGCAGATAACAATACCGCAGCTGGTCGTCTGTGGGATATGAGCGCCGGTCAGCTTAAACGTGGCGACTATCAGTTGATTGTGAAATACGGTGAATTTCTTAACGAACAGCCGGAACTGAAACGCCTGGCAGAACAGTTGGGGCGTTCCCGGGAAGCCAAATCAATACCGCGCAACGATGCGCAGATGGAAACCTTCCGTACCATGGTGCGCGAACCGGCGACCGTTCCTGAGCAGGTTGATGGACTGCAACAAAGCGATGATATTTTACGCCTTCTACCACCGGAACTGGCGACGCTGGGGATAACGGAACTGGAGTATGAGTTTTACCGTCGGCTGGTGGAAAAACAATTGCTCACCTATCGCCTTCACGGTGAGTCGTGGCGTGAAAAAGTTATCGAACGCCCGGTAGTTCATAAAGATTACGACGAACAGCCGCGCGGACCGTTTATTGTCTGCGTGGATACTTCCGGCTCAATGGGCGGCTTTAATGAACAGTGTGCGAAAGCGTTCTGTCTGGCATTGATGCGCATAGCCCTCGCTGAAAATCGTCGCTGCTTTATTATGTTATTTTCCACCGAGATCGTCCGTTATGAGCTTTCAGGCCCACAAGGTATTGAGCAAGCGATCCGCTTTTTAAGTCAGCAGTTTCGTGGTGGCACCGATCTTGCCAGTTGTTTTCGCGCCATTATGGAACGCTTGCAAAGTCGGGAGTGGTTTGACGCCGATGCGGTGGTGATTTCTGATTTTATCGCCCAGCGGTTGCCTGACGACGTGACGAGCAAAGTGAAAGAGTTGCAGCGGGTACATCAGCATCGCTTTCATGCCGTGGCGATGTCAGCGCACGGCAAACCCGGCATCATGCGCATTTTCGATCATATCTGGCGCTTTGATACCGGGATGCGAAGCCGCCTGCTCAGACGCTGGCGGCGATAAATTATTACAGCAGAGAAGGGACGCTCTCGCGAACAGCAGTAGGCCATACACCACACTGAACCTGACCGATATGTGGCAGTTGCAACAGCAGCATGGTCAAACGAGACTGGCCAATACCGCCGCCAATGGTCTGCGGCATTTCACCGCGCAGCAGCGCCTGATGCCACTCCAGCTGCAGACGATCTTCATCCCCGGTCAGCGCCAGCTGATGTTTCAACGTATCGGCATCCACGCGGATCCCCATGGAAGAAAGCTCAAACGCATCTTCCAGTACCGGGTTCCATACCAGAATATCGCCGTTCAGACCCGCATGGCCCAGCTCTGACGGGGTGCTCCAGTCATCATAATCCGGTGCGCGCACGTCGTGGCGATGACCATCACTCAACTTGCCGCCAATCCCGACGAGGAATACCGCGCCAAGATCTTTCGCAATCGCCCGCTCACGTCCTTTGGCATCGAGATCCGGATAACGAGCCAGTAACTCCTGGCTGTGTACGAAGTGGATCTGATCCGGCAGGAACGGTGCCAGGCCAAACTCTTCGCTAACCGCAGCTTCGGTTGCTTTAATTCCCGCCCAGATCGCCTCTACCGTGCTTTTCAGAGTCGAGAATTGACGCTCGCCGTCGCCCATTACGCGTTCCCAGTCCCACTGGTCAACATAGACCGAGTGCAACGGGGAAAGACGGTCTTCATCGGGGCGAAGGGCTTTCATGTGCGTGTACAGCCCTTCGCCCGCGCTGAAGTCGTGTTGCCCTAAGGTCTGACGTTTCCACTTCGCCAGTGAATGAACCACTTCGAACTGGGCATCAGGCAGAGCTTTCACTTTTACCTGCACCGCTTTTTCACAGCCCGACAAGTTATCCTGCGTGCCATCCCCCACACGGCTAAGAATCGGCGCCTGGACTTCAATCAGCCCCAGACGTTCTTCCAGTTGACGAGAAAAGTGAGATTTCACGAAGCTAATTTGACGTTGTTTGGCAATGTAAGCGGTTTTCATTTTTTATACTCCTGCGTCCTGTTGCTTATGATTAAGCAACAAAAACCGACACATATGCAATAATCATTCAATAAAAAGCTTCATGCACTTTTGATTCATTAAAAAAGAGGGCTAAAATAGAATGAATCATCAATCCGCATAAGAAAATCCTATGGAAAATTATCTGATCGACAATCTGGACCGTGGCATCCTGGAAGCATTAATGGGCAATGCGCGCACCGCTTACGCCGAACTGGCGAAACAATTTGGCGTCAGTCCGGGGACAATTCACGTTCGAGTAGAGAAAATGAAGCAGGCGGGGATCATTACCGGGGCACGTATTGATGTCAGCCCGAAGCAGCTCGGTTATGACGTAGGCTGCTTTATCGGCATTATATTAAAGAGCGCCAAAGACTATCCTTCCGCGCTGGCAAAGCTGGAAAGCCTCGATGAAGTCACTGAAGCCTATTACACAACTGGCCACTACAGCATCTTTATCAAAGTGATGTGCCGTTCGATCGATGCTCTCCAGCATGTACTTATCAACAAGATCCAAACAATTGATGAAATTCAGTCCACCGAGACACTGATCGTCCTGCAAAACCCGATCATGCGTACCATTAAGCCATGATCAGCTTTTTTAATCCCATACTTTTCCACAGGTAGATCCCAACGCGTTCACAGCGTACAATACGCCACTCTTAATAAAGGTGGCGGTTTATGGCAGATATCACTCTTATCAGCGGCAGCACCCTCGGCGGTGCCGAATATGTGGCAGAACACCTGGCTGAAAAGCTGGAAGAGGCGGGTTTTACCACCGAAACGCTGCACGGTCCGCTGTTGGAAGATTTATCTGCCTCGGGGATCTGGCTGGTTATCAGCTCAACCCACGGTGCCGGAGATATTCCGGACAACCTTTCTCCTTTCTATGAAGCATTGCAGGAACAGAAGCCCGATCTTTCTGCGGTCCGCTTTGGCGCTATCGGTATTGGCAGTCGTGAATATGACACCTTTTGTGGGGCTATCGATAAACTCGAGGCAGAACTCAAAAATTCCGGTGCAAAACAGACAGGCGAAACACTGAAGATCAACATCCTTGATCACGACATTCCGGAAGATCCGGCAGAAGAATGGCTGGGCTCGTGGATTAATTTACTCAAATAAGTATACAGATCGTGCGATCTGTTGTGGATAACTCTGTCAGGAAGCTTGGATCAACCGGTAGTTATCCAAAGAACAACGGTTGTTCAGTTTTTGAGTTGTGTATAACCCCTCATTCTGATCCCAGCTTATACGGTCCAGGATCACCGATCATTCACAGTTAATGATCCTTTCTAGGTTGTTGATCTTAAACGCCGGATCCTTGTTATCCACAGGGAAGTGCGATCCTAATAAGAGATCACAATAGAACAGATCTCTAAATAAATAGATCTTCTTTTTAATACCCAGGATCCCAGGTCTTTCTCAAGCCGACAAAGTTGAGTAGAATCCACGGCCCGGGCTTCAATCCATTTTCATACCGCGTTATGCGAGGCAATCACCATGTTTTATCCGGATCCTTTTGACGTCATCATCATTGGCGGGGGTCATGCAGGCACCGAGGCCGCGATGGCCGCGGCGCGTATGGGTCAACAGACTCTGCTTTTGACACACAATATCGACACTCTGGGGCAGATGAGCTGCAACCCGGCAATCGGCGGTATTGGGAAGGGACATCTGGTAAAAGAAGTGGATGCACTCGGCGGTCTGATGGCGAAAGCGATCGATCAGGCGGGTATCCAGTTTAGGATACTAAACGCAAGCAAGGGACCGGCAGTTCGCGCTACCCGAGCTCAGGCGGATCGTGTGCTCTACCGTCAGGCGGTACGTACGGCGCTGGAGAACCAACCGAACCTGATGATCTTCCAGCAGGCGGTTGAAGATCTTATTGTCGAAAACGATCGCGTGGTCGGTGCTGTTACCCAAATGGGACTGAAGTTCCGTGCCAAAGCCGTCGTGCTCACCGTTGGGACGTTCCTCGACGGTAAAATTCATATCGGTCTGGATAACTACAGCGGTGGCCGTGCTGGTGATCCGCCGTCCATTCCGCTCTCTCGCCGTTTGCGTGAACTGCCGCTGCGCGTTGGTCGTCTGAAAACCGGGACACCGCCGCGTATTGATGCGCGTACTATCGACTTCAGCGTGCTGGCACAACAGCATGGCGATAACCCAATGCCGGTATTCTCGTTTATGGGCAATGCGTCCCAGCATCCACAGCAGGTGCCGTGTTATATCACTCATACCAACGAGAAAACCCATGATGTGATCCGCAGTAACCTCGATCGTAGCCCAATGTACGCAGGGGTGATCGAAGGTGTCGGCCCACGCTACTGCCCGTCGATCGAAGACAAAGTCATGCGCTTCGCCGACAGAAATCAGCATCAGATCTTCCTTGAACCGGAAGGGCTGACCTCTAACGAAATTTATCCGAACGGTATCTCCACCAGCCTGCCGTTCGATGTGCAGATGCAAATCGTCCGCTCCATGCAGGGGATGGAAAACGCGAAGATCGTGCGTCCGGGTTATGCCATTGAGTATGACTTCTTCGATCCACGCGACCTGAAACCGACGCTGGAGAGCAAGTTTATCCAGGGGCTGTTCTTTGCTGGTCAGATTAACGGCACTACCGGTTATGAAGAAGCCGCTGCGCAAGGTTTGCTGGCCGGTCTTAACGCTGCCCGTCTGTCTGCTGACAAAGAAGGTTGGGCTCCGGCGCGTTCTCAGGCGTATCTCGGCGTACTGGTTGATGACCTGTGCACTTTAGGAACCAAAGAACCGTATCGTATGTTTACCTCGCGCGCAGAATATCGTCTGATGCTGCGCGAAGATAATGCGGATCTGCGTTTGACTGAAATTGGTCGTGAACTGGGCCTGGTGGATGACGAACGTTGGGCACGCTTTAACGAGAAACTTGAGAATATCGAGCGTGAGCGTCAGCGTCTGAAATCGACCTGGGTAACCCCGTCGGCGGAAGCTGCAGCCGAAGTGAATGCTCACCTGACTGCGCCGCTTTCCCGTGAAGCCAGTGGTGAAGATCTGCTGCGTCGTCCGGAAATGACTTATGAAAAATTAACCACGCTGACGCCGTTTGCCCCTGCGTTGACAGACGAACAGGCGGCGGAACAGGTTGAGATTCAGGTTAAATACGAAGGTTATATCGCGCGCCAGCAAGATGAGATCGAAAAGCAGCAGCGTAACGAGAATACCTTGCTGCCAGCGACGCTGGATTACCGCCAGGTATCCGGTCTTTCTAACGAAGTGATCGCCAAACTTAACGATCACAAACCGGCTTCTATCGGTCAGGCTTCGCGTATTTCTGGCGTCACGCCTGCTGCCATCTCCATTCTGCTGGTGTGGCTAAAAAAACAGGGTATGCTGCGTCGTAGCGCATAACGCATTAAAAATGCCTGGTAAGCACCCGCTTACCGGGCTACGCATCAAGAACAGGTAATCACCGTGCTCAACAAACTCTCCTCTCTGCTGAAAGACGCAGGAATTTCGCTTACCGATCACCAGAAAAACCAGCTAATTGCCTACGTGAATATGCTGCATAAATGGAATAAAGCGTACAACCTGACTTCGGTCCGCGATCCTAATGAGATGCTGGTACGCCATATTCTCGATAGCATTGTGGTGGCACCGTATCTGCAAGGTGATCGGTTTATCGATGTCGGCACCGGACCAGGACTGCCTGGCATTCCACTCTCTATCGTGCGTCCTGAAGCCCATTTCACGTTGTTGGATAGCCTTGGTAAACGCGTTCGTTTCCTTCGTCAGGTGCAACATGAGCTTAAACTGGAGAATATTGAGCCAGTACAGAGCAGGGTAGAAGAGTTTCCTTCTGAGCCGCCATTTGATGGCGTAATTAGCCGCGCCTTTGCCTCTCTGAACGATATGGTGAGCTGGTGCCACCATCTTCCTGGTGAGCAAGGTCGTTTCTACGCCCTGAAAGGCCAAATACCGGAAGATGAAATCGCTTTGTTGCCCGAAGAATATCAGGTCGAATCAGTGGTTAAACTTCACGTTCCGGCCCTGGATGGCGAACGTCATCTGGTGGTGATTAAAGCAAATAAAATTTAATTTTTATCAAAAAAAACATAAAAAAATGACCGGTTAGACTGTTAACAACAACCAGGTTTTCTACTGATATAACTGGTTACATTTAACGCCACGTTCACTCTTTTGCATCAACGAGCTAACGTGGCTTTTTTGGGTAAGCAGAAAATAAGTCAGCAGTGAAAATATCAGGCTGCTAAAAATCGGCGCTAAGAACCATAATCATCTGTTAAAACATTATTAAAAATGTCAATGGGTGGTTTTTGTTGTGTAAATGTCACTTATTAAAAGAGTGTCTGTTTTTGGACTTAAATATCATAAACTTGCAATGGCATCATTTGCCAAGTAAATAAATATGCTGTGCGCGAACATGCTCAATATGTGATCTGAAGCACGCTTTATCGCCAGTGTTTACGCGTTATTTACAGTTTTTCATGATCGAACAGCGTTAGCAGAAAAGTCGCAATTGTATGCACTGGAAAAATATTTAAACATTTATTCACCTTTTGGCTACTTATTGTTTGAAATCACGGGGGCGCACCGTATAATTTGACCGCTTTTTGATGCTTGACTCTAAGCCTTAAAGAAAGTTTTATACGACACGCGGCATACCTCGAAGGGAGCAGGAGTGAAAAACGTGATGTCTGTGTCGCTCGTGAGTCGAAACGTTGCTCGGAAGCTTCTGCTCGTTCAGTTACTGGTGGTGATAGCAAGTGGATTGCTGTTCAGCCTCAAAGACCCCTTCTGGGGCGTCTCTGCATTAAGTGGAGGCCTGGCAGTCTTTCTGCCTAACGTTTTGTTTATGATATTTGCCTGGCGTCACCAGGCACATACACCAGCGAAAGGCCGGGTGGCCTGGACATTCGCATTTGGCGAAGCTTTTAAAGTTCTGGCGATGTTGGTGTTACTGGTGGTGGCGTTGGCGGTTTTAAAGGCGGTATTCTTGCCGCTGATCGTTACGTGGGTTTTGGTGCTGGTGGTTCAGATACTGGCACCGGCTGTAATTAACAACAAAGGGTAAAAGGCATCATGGCTTCAGAAAATATGACGCCGCAGGATTACATAGGACACCACCTGAATAACCTTCAGCTGGACCTGCGTACATTCTCGCTGGTGGATCCGCATAACCCCCCAGCCACCTTCTGGACAATCAATATTGACTCCATGTTCTTCTCGGTGGTGCTGGGTCTGTTGTTCCTGGTTTTATTCCGTAGTGTAGCCAAAAAGGCGACCAGCGGCGTGCCAGGTAAGTTTCAGACCGCGATTGAGCTGGTGATCGGCTTTGTTAATGGTAGCGTGAAAGACATGTACCATGGCAAGAGCAAGCTGATTGCTCCGCTGGCCCTGACGATTTTCGTCTGGGTATTCCTGATGAACTTGATGGACTTACTGCCTATCGATCTGCTGCCGTACATCGCTGAACATGTACTGGGGCTGCCGGCACTGCGTGTGGTTCCGTCTGCGGACGTGAACGTAACGCTGTCTATGGCACTGGGCGTATTTATCCTGATTCTGTTCTACAGCATCAAAATGAAAGGCATCGGCGGCTTCACGAAAGAGTTGACGCTGCAGCCGTTCAATCACTGGGCGTTCATTCCTGTCAACTTAATCCTTGAAGGGGTAAGCCTGCTGTCCAAACCAGTTTCACTCGGTTTGCGACTGTTCGGTAACATGTATGCCGGTGAGCTGATTTTCATTCTGATTGCTGGTCTGTTGCCGTGGTGGTCACAGTGGATCCTGAATGTGCCGTGGGCCATTTTCCACATCCTGATCATTAC
This sequence comes from Escherichia sp. MOD1-EC6300, assembly GCF_002965045.1. Classification (NCBI taxonomy): domain Bacteria; kingdom Pseudomonadati; phylum Pseudomonadota; class Gammaproteobacteria; order Enterobacterales; family Enterobacteriaceae; genus Escherichia; species Escherichia sp. MOD1-EC6300. The sequence continues at coordinate 20,436 of NZ_PTRH01000010.1, forward strand.
GCTGCAAGCCTTCATCTTCATGGTTCTGACGATCGTCTATCTGTCGATGGCGTCTGAAGAACATTAATTTACCAACACTACTACGTTTTAACTGAAACAAACTGGAGACTGTCATGGAAAACCTGAATATGGATCTGCTGTACATGGCTGCCGCTGTGATGATGGGTCTGGCGGCAATCGGTGCTGCGATCGGTATCGGCATCCTCGGGGGTAAATTCCTGGAAGGCGCAGCGCGTCAACCTGATCTGATTCCTCTGCTGCGTACTCAGTTCTTTATCGTTATGGGTCTGGTGGATGCTATCCCGATGATCGCTGTAGGTCTGGGTCTGTACGTGATGTTCGCTGTCGCGTAGTAAGCGTTGCTTTTATTTAAAGAGCAATATCAGAACGTTAACTAAATAGAGGCATTGTGCTGTGAATCTTAACGCAACAATCCTCGGCCAGGCCATCGCGTTTGTCCTGTTCGTTCTGTTCTGCATGAAGTACGTATGGCCGCCATTAATGGCAGCCATCGAAAAACGTCAAAAAGAAATTGCTGACGGCCTTGCTTCCGCAGAACGAGCACATAAGGACCTTGACCTTGCAAAGGCCAGCGCGACCGACCAGCTGAAAAAAGCGAAAGCGGAAGCCCAGGTAATCATCGAGCAGGCGAACAAACGCCGCTCGCAGATTCTGGACGAAGCTAAAGCTGAAGCAGAGCAGGAACGTACTAAAATCGTGGCCCAGGCGCAGGCGGAAATTGAAGCCGAGCGTAAACGTGCCCGTGAAGAGCTGCGTAAGCAAGTTGCTATCCTGGCTGTTGCTGGCGCCGAGAAGATCATCGAACGTTCCGTGGATGAAGCTGCTAACAGCGACATCGTGGATAAACTTGTCGCTGAACTGTAAGGAGGGAGGGGCTGATGTCTGAATTTATTACGGTAGCTCGCCCCTACGCCAAAGCAGCTTTTGACTTTGCCGTCGAACACCAAAGTGTAGAACGCTGGCAGGACATGCTGGCGTTTGCCGCCGAGGTAACCAAAAACGAACAAATGGCAGAGCTTCTCTCTGGCGCGCTTGCGCCAGAAACGCTCGCCGAGTCGTTTATCGCAGTTTGTGGTGAGCAACTGGACGAAAACGGTCAGAACCTGATTCGGGTTATGGCTGAAAATGGTCGTCTTAACGCGCTCCCGGATGTTCTGGAGCAGTTTATTCACCTGCGTGCTGTGAGTGAGGCTACCGCTGAGGTAGACGTCATTTCCGCTGCCGCGTTGAGTGAACAACAGCTCGCGAAAATTTCTGCTGCGATGGAAAAACGTCTGTCACGCAAAGTTAAGCTGAATTGCAAAATCGATAAGTCTGTAATGGCAGGCGTTATCATCCGAGCGGGTGATATGGTCATTGATGGCAGCGTACGCGGTCGTCTTGAGCGCCTTGCAGACGTCTTGCAGTCTTAAGGGGACTGGAGCATGCAACTGAATTCCACCGAAATCAGCGAACTGATCAAGCAGCGCATTGCTCAGTTCAATGTTGTGAGTGAAGCTCACAACGAAGGTACTATTGTTTCTGTAAGTGACGGTGTTATCCGCATCCACGGCCTGGCCGATTGTATGCAGGGTGAAATGATCTCCCTGCCGGGTAACCGTTACGCTATCGCACTGAACCTCGAGCGTGACTCTGTAGGTGCGGTTGTTATGGGGCCGTACGCTGACCTTGCCGAAGGCATGAAAGTTAAGTGTACTGGCCGTATCCTGGAAGTTCCGGTTGGCCGTGGCCTGCTGGGCCGTGTGGTTAACACTCTGGGTGCACCAATCGACGGTAAAGGTCCGCTGGATCACGACGGCTTTTCTGCTGTAGAAGCTATCGCCCCGGGCGTTATCGAACGTCAGTCCGTAGATCAGCCGGTACAGACCGGTTATAAAGCCGTTGACTCCATGATCCCAATCGGTCGTGGTCAGCGTGAATTGATCATCGGTGACCGTCAGACCGGTAAAACCGCACTGGCAATCGATGCCATCATTAACCAGCGCGATTCCGGTATCAAATGTATCTATGTCGCTATCGGCCAGAAAGCGTCCACTATTTCTAACGTGGTACGTAAACTGGAAGAGCACGGCGCACTGGCTAACACCATCGTTGTGGTAGCAACCGCGTCTGAATCCGCTGCACTGCAATACCTGGCGCCGTATGCCGGTTGCGCAATGGGCGAATACTTCCGTGACCGCGGTGAAGATGCGCTGATCATTTACGATGACCTGTCTAAACAGGCTGTTGCTTACCGTCAGATCTCCCTGCTGCTCCGTCGTCCGCCAGGACGTGAAGCATTCCCGGGCGACGTATTCTACCTCCACTCTCGTCTGCTGGAGCGTGCTGCGCGTGTTAACGCCGAATACGTTGAAGCCTTCACCAAAGGTGAAGTGAAAGGGAAAACCGGTTCTCTGACCGCGCTGCCGATTATCGAAACTCAGGCGGGTGACGTTTCTGCGTTCGTTCCGACTAACGTAATCTCCATTACCGATGGTCAGATCTTCCTGGAAACCAACCTGTTCAACGCCGGTATTCGTCCTGCGGTTAACCCGGGTATCTCCGTATCCCGTGTTGGTGGTGCAGCACAGACCAAGATCATGAAAAAACTGTCCGGTGGTATCCGTACCGCTCTGGCACAGTATCGTGAACTGGCAGCGTTCTCTCAGTTTGCATCCGACCTTGACGATGCAACACGTAAGCAGCTTGACCACGGTCAGAAAGTGACCGAACTGCTGAAACAGAAACAGTATGCGCCGATGTCCGTAGCGCAACAGTCTCTGGTTCTGTTCGCAGCAGAACGTGGTTACCTGGCGGATGTTGAACTGTCGAAAATCGGCAGCTTCGAAGCCGCTCTGCTGGCTTACGTCGACCGTGATCACGCTCCGTTGATGCAAGAGATCAACCAGACCGGTGGCTACAACGACGAAATCGAAGGCAAGCTGAAAGGCATCCTCGATTCCTTCAAAGCAACCCAATCCTGGTAACGTCTGGCGGCTTGCCTTAGGGCAGGCCGCAAGGCATTGAGGAGAAGCTCATGGCCGGCGCAAAAGAGATACGTAGTAAGATCGCAAGCGTCCAGAACACGCAAAAGATCACTAAAGCGATGGAGATGGTCGCCGCTTCCAAAATGCGTAAATCGCAGGATCGCATGGCGGCCAGCCGTCCTTATGCAGAAACCATGCGCAAAGTGATTGGTCACCTTGCACACGGTAATCTGGAATATAAGCACCCATACCTGGAAGACCGCGACGTTAAACGCGTAGGCTACCTGGTGGTGTCGACCGACCGTGGTTTGTGCGGTGGTTTGAACATTAACCTGTTCAAAAAACTGCTGGCGGAAATGAAGACCTGGACCGACAAAGGCGTTCAATGCGACCTCGCAATGATCGGCTCGAAAGGCGTGTCGTTCTTCAACTCCGTGGGCGGCAATGTTGTTGCCCAGGTCACCGGCATGGGGGATAACCCTTCCCTGTCCGAACTGATCGGTCCGGTAAAAGTGATGTTGCAGGCCTACGACGAAGGCCGTCTGGACAAGCTTTACATTGTCAGCAACAAATTTATTAACACCATGTCTCAGGTTCCGACCATCAGCCAGCTGTTGCCGTTACCGGCATCAGATGATGATGATCTGAAACATAAATCCTGGGATTACCTGTACGAACCCGATCCGAAGGCGTTGCTGGATACCCTGCTGCGTCGTTATGTCGAATCTCAGGTTTATCAGGGCGTGGTTGAAAACCTGGCCAGCGAGCAGGCCGCCCGTATGGTGGCGATGAAAGCCGCGACCGACAATGGCGGCAGCCTGATTAAAGAGCTGCAGTTGGTATACAACAAAGCTCGTCAGGCCAGCATTACTCAGGAACTCACCGAGATCGTCTCGGGGGCCGCCGCGGTTTAAACAGGTTATTTCGTAGAGGATTTAAGATGGCTACTGGAAAGATTGTCCAGGTAATCGGCGCCGTAGTTGACGTCGAATTCCCTCAGGATGCCGTACCGCGCGTGTACGATGCTCTTGAGGTGCAAAATGGTAATGAGCGTCTGGTGCTGGAAGTTCAGCAGCAGCTCGGCGGCGGTATCGTGCGTACCATCGCAATGGGTTCCTCCGACGGTCTGCGTCGCGGTCTGGATGTAAAAGACCTCGAACACCCGATCGAAGTCCCGGTAGGTAAAGCGACTCTGGGCCGTATCATGAACGTACTGGGTGAACCGGTCGACATGAAAGGCGAGATCGGTGAAGAAGAGCGTTGGGCGATTCACCGCGCAGCACCTTCCTACGAAGAGCTGTCAAACTCTCAGGAACTGCTGGAAACCGGTATCAAAGTTATCGACCTGATGTGTCCGTTCGCTAAGGGCGGTAAAGTCGGTCTGTTCGGTGGTGCGGGTGTAGGTAAAACCGTAAACATGATGGAGCTTATTCGTAACATCGCGATCGAGCACTCCGGTTACTCTGTGTTTGCGGGCGTAGGTGAACGTACTCGTGAGGGTAACGACTTCTACCACGAAATGACCGACTCCAACGTTATCGACAAAGTATCCCTGGTATATGGCCAGATGAACGAGCCGCCGGGAAACCGTCTGCGCGTTGCACTGACCGGCCTGACCATGGCTGAGAAATTCCGTGACGAAGGTCGTGACGTTCTGCTGTTCGTTGACAACATCTATCGTTACACCCTGGCCGGTACGGAAGTATCCGCACTGCTGGGCCGTATGCCTTCAGCGGTAGGTTATCAGCCGACTCTGGCGGAAGAGATGGGCGTTCTTCAGGAACGTATCACCTCCACCAAAACTGGTTCTATCACCTCCGTACAGGCGGTATACGTACCTGCGGATGACTTGACTGACCCGTCTCCGGCAACCACCTTTGCGCACCTTGACGCAACCGTGGTACTGAGCCGTCAGATCGCGTCTCTGGGTATCTACCCGGCCGTTGACCCGCTGGACTCTACCAGCCGTCAGTTGGACCCGCTGGTGGTTGGTCAGGAACACTACGACACCGCGCGTGGCGTTCAGTCCATCCTGCAACGTTATCAGGAACTGAAAGACATCATCGCCATCCTGGGTATGGATGAACTGTCTGAAGAAGACAAACTGGTGGTAGCGCGCGCTCGTAAGATCCAGCGCTTCCTGTCCCAGCCGTTCTTCGTGGCAGAAGTATTCACCGGTTCTCCGGGTAAATACGTCTCCCTGAAAGACACCATCCGTGGCTTTAAAGGCATCATGGAAGGCGAATACGATCACCTGCCGGAGCAGGCGTTCTACATGGTCGGTTCCATCGAAGAAGCAGTGGAAAAAGCCAAAAAACTTTAACGCCTTAATCGGAGGGTGATATGGCAATGACTTACCACCTGGACGTCGTCAGCGCAGAGCAACAAATGTTCTCTGGTCTGGTCGAGAAAATCCAGGTAACGGGTAGCGAAGGTGAACTGGGCATTTACCCGGGCCACGCACCGCTGCTCACCGCCATTAAGCCTGGTATGATTCGCATCGTGAAACAGCACGGTCACGAAGAGTTTATCTATCTGTCTGGCGGCATTCTTGAAGTGCAGCCTGGCAACGTGACCGTTCTGGCCGACACCGCAATTCGCGGCCAGGATCTCGACGAAGCGCGAGCCATGGAAGCGAAACGTAAGGCTGAAGAGCACATTAGCAGCTCTCACGGCGACGTAGATTACGCTCAGGCGTCTGCGGAACTGGCCAAAGCGATCGCGCAGTTGCGCGTTATCGAGTTGACCAAAAAAGCGATGTAACACCGGCTTGAAAAGCACAAAAGCCAGTCTGGAAACAGGCTGGCTTTTTTATATGTATTTTGCTGATTGATACAAAAATTATATTATTCATCAAAAAGTTAGCGTCTTGTTAAGTCGTTAATTGTCACCTTTTCTCCATAGTGATATCGTCCCTGTTGTTATTATTATTTCTATAATTATATGAGGGATCATATCTATGTCTTTTAAAACGTCTTTTGAAGGTGTCCAACCGGTTGTGATGACCGATCGCGCCACCTTTATCCGCCGTGCTTATATGCATCTGGCTGGGGCAGTTGTCGGGTTCATCATTCTCAGCGCGCTGTTTATCTTTAGTGGGCTTGGCAAAATGATGCTTAGGGTGCTGATGAACAGTGGTCAGTTTGGTTGGCTGGTGGTGCTGGGTGCTTTTATTCTGGTCAGCATGCTGGCGACTCGTCTGGCAGATAATGTGGAGTCTAATCAGACCCAACTGATTGGACTGGGGATATACGTACTGGCAGAAGCGTTAATTTTTGCACCTTTACTGACACTGGCAGCGTATATTAATCCAGCAATTATTGGCGCGGCGGGCATCACCACAGCACTGCTTGTGGGTGGTCTGACATTCACTGCCTTCACGACCAAAAAAGATTTCTCTTTCATGCGTTCGTTTTTAACCATGGCGGGCTTTATCGCTTTCGGTGCCATTATCGCGAGCATTTTTATGGGATTCTCACTGGGCGTCTGGTTCTCGGCGGCAATGGTGCTGTTGTGTGCTGGCTTCGTGCTGTACGACACGTCTAATATTATTCATCATTATCCTACCGATCGTCCGGCAGGCGCGGCGCTACATCTCTTCGCCTCTATCGCTACCATGTTCTGGTATGTTCTGCGCATTTTCATGTCCCGCGATTAACCCTGCTTGTATAAACCAGCGAAATTATTCGCTGGTTTTCCCGTTTATTCATTGATCGAAATAAGAGCAAAAACATCCACCTGACGCTTAAATGAAGGTACTGCCTTAATTTTCTGCAGACAAAAGGCGTGACGATGGTCGAAAATGGCGCTTTCGTCAGCGGGGATAATCCGTTATTGAACAATTTATCCTCTGTCCATTTCACGATGAAAAAAATGTAGTTTTTTCAAGGTGAAGCGGTTTAAATTCGTTCTCAAATTACAGTCAGGACGCGTATGTTGAATAATGCTATGAGCGTAGTGATCCTTGCCGCAGGTAAAGGCACGCGCATGTATTCCGATCTTCCGAAAGTGCTGCATACCCTTGCCGGGAAAGCGATGGTTCAGCATGTCATTGATGCTGCGAATGAATTAGGCGCAGCGCACGTTCACCTGGTGTACGGTCACGGCGGCGATCTGCTTAAACAGGCGCTGAAAGACGATAACCTGAACTGGGTGCTTCAGGCAGAACAGCTGGGTACGGGCCATGCAATGCAGCAAGCCGCACCTTTTTTTGCCGATGACGAAGACATTTTAATGCTCTACGGCGACGTGCCGCTGATCTCTGTTGAAACACTCCAGCGCCTGCGTGATGCTAAACCGCAGGGTGGCATTGGTCTGCTGACGGTGAAACTGGATGATCCGACCGGTTATGGACGTATCACCCGTGAAAACGGCAAAGTTACCGGCATTGTTGAGCACAAAGATGCCACCGACGAGCAGCGTCAGATTCAGGAGATCAACACCGGCATTCTGATCGCCAACGGCGCAGATATGAAACGCTGGCTGGCGAAGCTGACCAATAATAATGCGCAGGGCGAATACTACATCACCGACATTATTGCGCTGGCGTATCAGGAAGGACGTGAAATTGTTGCCGTTCATCCGCAACGTTTAAGCGAAGTAGAAGGCGTGAATAATCGCTTGCAACTCTCCCGACTGGAGCGCGTTTATCAGTCCGAACAAGCTGAAAAGCTGCTGTTAGCAGGCGTTATGCTGCGCGATCCGGCGCGTTTTGATCTGCGCGGTACGCTTACTCACGGGCGCGATGTTGAAATTGATACTAACGTTATCATCGAGGGCAACGTGACTCTCGGTCATCGCGTGAAAATCGGCACCGGTTGCGTGATTAAAAACAGCGTGATTGGCGATGATTGCGAAATTAGCCCGTATACCGTTGTGGAAGATGCGAATCTGGCAGCGGCCTGTACCATTGGCCCGTTTGCCCGTCTGCGTCCTGGTACTGAGTTGCTGGAAGGCGCACACGTCGGTAACTTCGTTGAGATGAAAAAAGCGCGTCTGGGTAAAGGCTCGAAAGCAGGTCATCTGACTTACCTGGGGGATGCGGAAATTGGCGATAACGTCAACATCGGCGCAGGAACCATTACCTGCAACTACGATGGTGCCAATAAATTTAAAACCATTATTGGCGACGATGTGTTTGTTGGATCCGATACTCAGCTGGTGGCCCCGGTAACGGTAGGCAAAGGCGCAACCATTGCTGCGGGTACAACTGTGACGCGTAATGTTGGCGAAAATGCTCTGGCAATCAGCCGTGTGCCGCAGTCGCAAAAAGAAGGCTGGCGTCGTCCGGTAAAGAAAAAGTAATTCTGGCTGGGTAATCCGGCCATATGGGGTGAGGAGATAACATAATCTCCCGCCCACAAGCAGTAACTATAAAAATAACCCCACTCTCTACAAAGGCTCGGGGCGCCCGAAAAACGGGCATACAGGTTGACCGACAACGATATAAATCGGAATCAAAAACTATGTGTGGAATTGTTGGCGCGATCGCGCAACGTGATGTAGCAGAAATCCTTCTTGAAGGTTTACGTCGTCTGGAATACCGCGGATATGACTCTGCCGGTCTGGCGGTTGTAGATGCAGAAGGTCATATGACCCGCCTGCGTCGCCTCGGTAAAGTCCAGATGCTGGCCCAGGCAGCGGAAGAACATCCTCTGCATGGCGGCACCGGGATTGCTCACACTCGCTGGGCGACGCACGGCGAACCTTCAGAAGTGAATGCGCATCCGCATGTTTCTGAACACATTGTGGTGGTGCATAACGGCATCATCGAAAACCATGAACCGCTGCGTGAAGCGTTAAAAGCACGTGGCTATACCTTCGTTTCTGAAACCGACACCGAAGTGATTGCACACCTGGTGAACTGGGAACTGAAACAGGGCGGTACTCTGCGTGAGGCTGTTCTGCGTGCTATCCCGCAACTGCGTGGTGCGTACGGTACAGTGATCATGGACTCCCGTCACCCGGATACCCTGCTGGCGGCACGTTCTGGTAGTCCGCTGGTGATTGGCCTGGGTATGGGCGAAAACTTTATCGCTTCTGACCAGTTGGCGCTGTTGCCAGTGACCCGTCGCTTTATCTTCCTTGAAGAAGGCGATATTGCGGAAATCACTCGCCGTTCGGTAAACATCTTCGATAAAACTGGCGCGGAAGTGAAACGTCAGGATATCGAATCCAATCTGCAATATGACGCGGGCGATAAAGGTATTTACCGCCACTACATGCAGAAAGAGATCTACGAACAGCCGAACGCGATCAAAAACACTCTTACCGGGCGCATCAGCCACGGTCAGGTTGATTTGAGCGAGCTGGGACCGAACGCCGACGAACTGCTGTCGAAGGTTGAGCATATTCAGATCCTCGCCTGTGGTACTTCTTACAACTCCGGTATGGTTTCCCGCTACTGGTTTGAAGCGCTGGCAGGTATTCCGTGCGATGTTGAAATCGCCTCTGAATTCCGCTATCGCAAATCAGCCGTGCGTCGTAACAGCCTGATGATCACTCTGTCGCAGTCCGGTGAAACCGCGGATACCCTGGCGGGTCTGCGTCTGTCAAAAGAATTGGGTTACCTTGGATCGCTGGCAATCTGTAACGTTCCTGGCTCTTCGCTGGTACGTGAATCCGATTTGGCGCTGATGACCAATGCGGGTACGGAAATTGGCGTGGCGTCCACCAAAGCATTCACCACTCAGTTAACCGTGTTGTTGATGTTGGTGGCGAAGCTGTCTCGCCTGAAAGGTCTCGATGCCTCCATTGAGCATGATATCGTGCATGGTCTGCAGGCGTTACCGAGCCGTATTGAGCAGATGCTGTCTCAGGACAAACGCATTGAAGCTCTGGCAGAAGATTTCTCTGACAAACACCACGCGCTGTTCCTGGGCCGTGGCGATCAGTACCCAATCGCGCTGGAAGGCGCATTGAAGCTGAAAGAGATCTCTTATATTCATGCGGAAGCCTACGCAGCAGGCGAACTGAAACACGGTCCGCTGGCGCTGATTGACGCGGATATGCCGGTTATCGTCGTCGCACCGAACAACGAACTGCTGGAAAAACTGAAATCCAACATTGAAGAAGTTCGTGCGCGTGGTGGTCAACTGTACGTCTTCGCCGATCAGGATGCTGGTTTTGTGAGCAGTGATAACATGCACATCATCGAGATGCCGCATGTGGAAGAGGTGATTGCACCGATCTTCTACACCGTTCCGCTGCAGCTGCTGGCCTATCACGTTGCGCTGATTAAAGGCACTGACGTTGACCAGCCGCGTAATCTGGCAAAATCGGTAACGGTTGAGTAATTTTCATCATTGATATAAAAGGGCTGCCGACGGGCGGCCTTTTTTATAAAGTGTATCAACGGTTTATTATTGATGCACAAATTAATATAAATATATTCTGAATTATTGGTGATGTCCTATTACGCACTTGATTTTTTACTGTTTTAATAATATTTATATAATAAATTTATATTTAATTTCGCATAATTAATATTATTTTTAGATAAAAATACCCCTTTGGTGTACTATGCCTCTGAATCATAAAATCACTTATTGATTTAAGTTATGATTTAGACTGAAGGATATATTATATCAATGGAGTTTGTATGAAACGTAATATTATTGGCGGTGCAATTACGCTGGCATCTTTAATGTTAGCCGGAAATGCACTTGCAGAAGATGGCGTTGTTCACTTTGTCGGTGAAATTGTCGATAGCACATGCGAAGTGACTTCCGATACCGCCGATCAAACAGTACCTCTTGGTAAGGTCAGTAAAAGTGCGTTTTCAGGAGTAGGCAGCCTGGCGTCACCACAGCAATTTAGTATTAAACTGGAAAATTGCCCAGCAACCTATACTCAGGCAGCCGTCCGTTTCGATGGTACTGAAGCACCTGGCGGAGACGGTGACCTGAAAGTGGGTACACCGCTGACATCAGGTACACCTGGCGATTTTACCGGTACAGGACAAGCGATTGCGGCAACCGGCGTCGGTATTCGTATTTTTAACCGGGCGGATAATTCTCAGGTTAAACTTTATAACGACTCTGCTTATAGCACAATCGACGCTGACGGTAAGGCTGAAATGAAGTTTATTGCACGCTATGTTGCTACCAATGCGACCGTAACGGCGGGTACAGCAAACGCGGATTCACAATTCACCGTCGAATATAAGAAATAATTAATACAGGGCCTTTTTATTCAGTTGGCTTTGGCCAGGGAGTCGTTATGTCCAGAAAAAGTTGTTTAATCAGGCTCTTTAAAACAACAATTTCGTGTAATTTATTGAGGATTATTATTCTAAGCATCTTTTTCCTCCAGCCGACATTGACCTGTGCAGGTGTTGTCATTGGCGGTACACGGGTTGTTTATTTGAGTAATAATGCTGATAAATCTATTTCTGTATTTAGTAAGGAAGAAAAAATTCCTTATCTCATCCAGGCATGGGTGGATCCGTTTAATAAAGATGATAAAACTAAAGCGCCATTTATTGTTATTCCTCCGGTATCACGGTTAGAACCCGCGCAAGAAAAAATATTACGTATTGTCCACACTAAAGGTTTGTCATTACCAGAGGATCGAGAGTCTGTCTTCTGGCTAAATATCAAAAATATTCCACCCTCTGCGAGCAGCAAAGAAGCGAACTCGCTGGAAATCGCCGTTAAAACGCGAATTAAGCTGTTCTGGAGACCGGCATCTATCCGCATGATTCCCGAAGATGCCGCACCAAAGGTGAAGTGGCATCGGGAAGGCCGAAATCTTATTGCTGAGAACCCTAACCCGATTCATATCAGCGTGATGGATGTCATTGTTAATGGCCATGATGTACCTCTTAACATGATCCGCCCTTTCGAGACGCTCACGTTACCGTTGCCTGCTAATTCTTCGGGTAGCCAAATGACCTGGCGATTTATTAATGATTACGGTGCGATAAGTGAACCATTAAAGCAAGCGTTGTAAGCATTGCATAAGGATAGGCGAATTATGGTTACGACCAGAATAGCAGTTGGTCTGACGGCAGGGACATGTCTCGTTTTCTCGCAAAGTGTGATGGCCGAGGTCAGCATATTTAATCCGGCGCTGCTGGAAATAGACCATCAATCCGGAGTCGATATTCGCCAGTTTAACAAAGCGAATCACATACCTCCCGGCGTCTACAGTGTTGATATTTTTATCAATGGCAAAATGTTCGAACGGCAGGATGTGACTTTTGTTCAGGATAACCCTGATGCCGATCTGCACGCCTGCTTTGTCGCGGTTAAAAAAACGCTGACTTCCTTTGGTGTAAAAGTTGACGCGCTGAAATCGCTCAATAAAGTGGATGACCAGGCCTGTATTGACCCTGCACCACGCATTGAAGGCTCAACATGGCAACTGGACAGCGATAAGCTGCAACTGAATATCACCATTCCCCAGATCTATATGGATGCGATGGCTTACGATTACATAAGCCCCACGCGTTGGGATGAGGGAATTAACGCACTGACTATCAACTACGATTTTTCCGGTTCACATACTCTGCGCTCGGATTACAGCTCACAGGAGACCGATACCAGTTATCTCAACCTGCGTAACGGACTCAATATTGGGCCGTGGCGACTCCGCAATTACAGCACCTTGAACACCACCGATGGTCGTGCGGAATACAACTCTATCAGTACCTGGATACAACGTGATATTGCTGCGTTAAGAAGCCAGATTATGATCGGCGATACGTGGACGGCGAGCGATATTTTCGACAGCACGCAAATCCGTGGTGCACGACTTTATACTGATAAAGATATGTTACCCGCCAGCCAGAATGGCTTCGCGCCTGTGGTTCATGGGATTGCAAAATCCAACGCCACCGTCATCATTCGACAGAACGGCTACGTAATTTATCAGTCAGCCGTGCCACAAGGCGCCTTTGAAATCACCGACCTCAATACTGCCAGCTCAGGCGGCGACCTGGATGTGACTATCAAGGAAGAAGATGGTAGTGAACAACGATTCACCCAGCCTTATGCGTCGCTGGCTATTCTCAAACGTGAAGGTCAGACCGATGTAGATGTTAGCGTGGGGGAACTGCGCGATGAAGATGGTTTTACTCCTGACGTGCTTCAGGCACAGATCCTTCATGGCTTGCCCCACGGTTTTACCTTGTATGGTGGCGTACAGGCTGCTGAAAAGTATGGTTCTGTTGCTTTGGGGGTAGGTAAAGATCTCGGTGCTCTGGGAGCCATCTCTTTAGATGCGACACATGCCAGAGCGAAATTTGCAGATGATGATACGGAAACGGGTCAGTCATATCGTTTTCTGTATTCAAAACGTTTTGACGATACAGACACCAGCTTACGCCTGGTTGGCTATCGTTACTCCACCGAAGGCTACTATACCCTCAATGAATGGGCATCCCGGCAAAATAGTCCCGAAGATTTCTGGCAAACCGGAAACCGTCGCAGCCGTGTGGAAGGAACGTTAACGCAATCGCTGGGCAGAGATTATGGCAACTTATACCTGACATTAAGCCGCCAGCAATATTGGCACACAGATGATGTCGAACGATTAATCCAATTTGGTTACAGCAGTAGCTGGAAGCGCCTCTCGTGGAACGTCTCATGGAGTTATTCCAATACGGCCCGGCAAGGGACGAGTAATAGTTATGCCAATGATAACACCAGCGAACAAATCTACATGCTCTCTTTATCAGTTCCATTATCGGGCTGGTGGGGAAATAGTTATGCCACCTATTCGGTTTCGCAAAATGATGATTCTGGTAGCTCGCATCAACTTGGCCTAAGCGGTACGGCGCTGGAGAAAAATAATCTCTCCTGGAATCTCATGCAGTCCTATAACAGCCGCGATGATCAAGTAGGCGGTAATATGTCGCTGACCTATGACGGTACCTACGGCACGTTAAACGGCAGTTATAACTACAGCCAAAATTCTCAGCGACTCAATTATGGTATCCGGGGTGGCATTCTGGCGCACAGTGAAGGGATAACGTTTAGCCAGGAACTGGGTGAAACCATTGCCCTTATTAAAGCACCGGGAGCCGCAGGTCTGGAAATTGATAATATGCGCGGGGCGGCAACAGACTGGCGTGGTTACACGGTTAAGACACAGCTAAATCCTTATGATGAAAACCGGGTAGCGATCAGCGACAACTATTTCTCTAAGTCGAATGTTGAACTCGATAATACCGTCGTTACGATGGTTCCTACCCGCGGCGCGGTGGTTAAAGCGGAGTTTGTGACGCATGTGGGTTACCGCGTTCTCTTCAGAGTGGTAAATGCAAATGGTAAACCGGCACCTTTTGGCGCCATTGCCTCAGTTCAAAACACAAGTACCGCCGATTCAGGAATAGTCGGTGATTCTGGTGAGCTTTATCTCTCGGGTCTGTCAGATAAAGGGCAGGTCACTTTATCCTGGGGAGGAGACGCAGTCACGAAATGTACCTTTGGCTACTCACTTTCAGTACCAGAAAATGAGAATGGTTTAATTGAGCAGAGTGTCACCTGTAATTAAAGGTTTTTTATGAGAAATAATATTCTGTTGTGGTGTTTTTCTATTGTCGCCATTTTTTACACGAGTACGACTCTTGCGGCCCCTCAAGGTATCTGTACTCCGGATAATGGCGTTTTTCATAGTGTGCTTGATTTTCCTGGATATGTTATTACGGCAACTCAGAATAAAGCGGGGACCACATTTAATACAACAGTAACTAATGGCGGGTCTTATCCGGCACATTGTCACTGTAATACAGGAAAGGTCGGTGAATTTCCCTATATTTACTACACGGCAAAAATAAATGATGCTTTAAGTTATGCTGGGGTTCATTCTAATGTAAATTACTATAATCTTAATCCACATCTGGATGTGGGTATAGCAATTGATCTTTTGGGGGTCGGATTTGTTAATGCACCATTCGAGTATCATGCTAATGATCCTGATGTAACTACAGTATATAAGTGTGGAAGAGAGGAGCCATTAGATATTTCTAGTGGTGCCAAGGCTAAGATTTATTTTTATATTAAAAAACCCTTTGCGGGAAAGGTAACTATTCCCACAACGCTTGTTGCGAAGTTGTACGGAACTATCAGCCGTGACACACCGATTGATTATTCGCAGCCGATGGCTGATGTTTATGTTCGTGGAGACATCACTGCGCCACAAAGTTGTGAAATTAATAGTTTACAGCCAATTAATTTTGATTTTAGTACTATTCCAGCCGCAGATTTTTCATCTGTTGTCGGGAGTGCTGTGTCAGCGCATAAAATCACCAAAACTGTCACTATTAAGTGTGAGTATTTAGGAATAATGAATACGGATGATATCACTACCTCTTTTTATGCTACTGAACCCAGTAGCGATAATTCGATGGTTGTAACATCAAACCCAAATGTAGGGATAAAAGTCTACGATAAAAATAACAGGGAAATCAACGTAAACGGTGGCGAACTACCAACTGATATGGGAGCAACAAGCGTTATTGGTGAGAAAGCTGGCAATGTAACTTTTTCTGCTGCGCCTGCGAGCCTCACTGGTGCACGACCCGCGCCAGGAACATTTACCGCTACAGCAACTATCACCATCGAAATTGTTCGCTAATCAAACTGACAGCGGTGCTCCACGCGCCGTTGTCATCAGACACCTCTTTCTAACCTATTTGCACATGACATGACAAAAAGATGACATGAGTTTTCTTTTTGTCTGGTTATAAAAATCAATAAATTACGCATAAATCTCGTTGTGTCATAAAACTGTCATAAACCTTACATATAACTGTCACCTGTTTGTCCTATTTTGCTTCTCGTAGCCAACAAACAATACTTTATGAATCCTCCCAGGAGACATTATGAAAGTTATGCGTACCACCGTCGCAACTGTTGTCGCCGCGACCTTATCGATGAGCGCTTTCTCTGTGTTTGCAGAAGCAAGCCTGACAGGTGCAGGTGCAACCTTCCCTGCGCCGGTGTATGCCAAATGGGCTGACACTTACCAGAAAGAAACCGGTAATAAAGTTAACTACCAGGGTATCGGTTCTTCCGGCGGCGTAAAACAGATTATCGCCAACACCGTTGATTTCGGTGCTTCTGACGCGCCGCTGTCTGACGAAAAACTGGCTCAGGAAGGTCTGTTCCAGTTCCCGACCGTAATTGGCGGCGTGGTGCTGGCGGTTAACATTCCGGGGCTAAAATCTGGCGAACTGGTGCTGGATGGTAAAACCCTCGGCGACATCTACTTGGGCAAAATCAAAAAGTGGGATGATGAAGCCATCGCCAAACTGAATCCGGGTCTGAAACTGCCTTCACAGAACATTGCTGTAGTGCGCCGCGCAGATGGCTCCGGGACTTCCTTCGTCTTCACCAGCTACCTGGCAAAAGTGAACGAAGAATGGAAAAACAACGTTGGTACTGGCTCTACCGTAAAATGGCCGATCGGTCTGGGCGGTAAAGGTAACGACGGTATCGCCGCGTTCGTTCAGCGTCTGCCGGGGGCAATTGGTTACGTTGAATATGCTTACGCTAAACAGAACAACCTGGCGTACACCAAACTGATCTCCGCTGATGGTAAACCAGTTAGTCCGACCGAAGAAAACTTCGCTAATGCAGCAAAAGGCGCAGACTGGAGCAAAACATTCGCTCAGGATCTGACCAACCAGAAAGGCGAAGATGCATGGCCTATCACTTCTACCACCTTCATTCTGGTCCACAAAGATCAGAAGAAACCTGAGCAGGGTGTAGAAGTGCTGAAGTTCTTCGACTGGGCGTACAAAACCGGGGCTAAACAGGCTAACGACCTGGATTACGCCAGCCTGCCGGATAGCGTAGTTGAACAAGTTCGCGCTGCGTGGAAGACCAATATTAAAGACAGTAGCGGCAAGCCACTGTACTAATAAAACACCATGCCGGATAAGGCATTAACAGCTTATCCGGCATTACAAAATGACTTTGTAAACGCGTTTAACTGAAGAGTAACTTATGGCTGCAACCAAGCCTGCTTTTAACCCACCGGGTAAAAAGGGCGACATAATTTTCAGCGTGCTGGTAAAACTGGCGGCGCTGATTGTGCTATTGATGTTGGGTGGCATTATTGTCTCTCTGATCATCTCCTCCTGGCCGAGCATTCAGAAATTTGGTCTGGCTTTCCTGTGGACCAAAGAGTGGGATGCGCCGAACGATATCTACGGGGCGCTGGTGCCGATCTACGGTACTCTGGTGACCTCGTTTATCGCGTTGCTGATCGCCGTCCCGGTGAGTTTCGGTATCGCCCTGTTTCTGACCGAGCTTGCGCCTGGCTGGCTGAAGCGCCCGCTGGGTATCGCCATTGAGCTGCTGGCAGCCATTCCAAGTATCGTGTACGGCATGTGGGGCCTGTTTATCTTCGCGCCACTGTTCGCCGTTTACTTCCAGGAGCCGGTCGGCAATATCATGTCGAATATCCCGATTGTTGGCGCGCTGTTCTCCGGCCCGGCCTTTGGTATTGGCATCCTCGCGGCAGGCGTGATCCTCGCCATCATGATTATTCCGTACATTGCAGCGGTAATGCGCGATGTATTCGAGCAAACCCCGGTGATGATGAAAGAGTCAGCCTACGGTATCGGCTGCACCACCTGGGAAGTTATCTGGCGTATCGTTCTTCCGTTCACCAAAAATGGGGTTATCGGCGGCATCATGCTGGGGCTGGGGCGCGCGCTCGGTGAAACCATGGCGGTGACCTTTATCATCGGTAACACCTACCAGCTCGACAGCGCCTCGCTGTACATGCCGGGCAACAGTATCACCTCTGCGCTGGCGAACGAATTTGCGGAAGCGGAATCCGGCCTGCACGTTGCTGCACTGATGGAACTGGGCCTGATCCTGTTTGTGATTACCTTCATCGTCCTCGCCGCATCGAAGTTTATGATTATGCGCCTGGCTAAGAATGAGGGGGCACGCTAATGGCTATGGTTGAAACGCAAACCACTGCGGCGCTGGCAGAATCCCGCCGCAAAATGCAGGCGCGTCGCCGCCTCAAAAACCGTATTGCACTGACGCTCTCAATGGCGACGATGGCTTTCGGTTTGTTTTGGCTGATCTGGATTTTAATGTCCACCATCACTCGCGGTATCGATGGTATGTCGCTGGCGCTGTTCACCGAAATGACGCCGCCGCCAAATACGGAAGGCGGTGGTCTGGCGAACGCCCTGGCGGGTAGCGGCCTGTTAATTTTGTGGGCCACGGTATTCGGTACGCCACTGGGCATTATGGCGGGGATTTACCTGGCGGAATATGGACGTAAATCCTGGCTGGCAGAAGTTATTCGCTTCATTAACGACATTCTGCTCTCCGCGCCGTCGATTGTGGTTGGTCTGTTTGTTTACACCATCGTGGTGGCGCAAATGGAGCACTTCTCCGGCTGGGCGGGCGTGATTGCCCTGGCGTTGTTGCAGGTACCGATTGTTATCCGCACCACCGAGAACATGCTGAAACTGGTGCCGGACAGCCTGCGTGAAGCGGCTTATGCGCTGGGTACGCCGAAGTGGAAGATGATCTCCGCGATTACGCTAAAAGCGTCGGTGTCCGGGATTATGACCGGTATCCTGCTGGCGATTGCCCGTATTGCTGGTGAAACCGCGCCACTGCTGTTTACTGCGCTCTCCAACCAGTTCTGGAGCACGGACATGATGCAGCCGATCGCCAACCTGCCGGTGACGATCTTTAAGTTTGCGATGAGCCCATTTGCAGAATGGCAGCAACTGGCCTGGGCCGGGGTGTTGATTATTACCCTGTGCGTCCTGCTGCTGAACATTCTGGCGCGCGTTGTTTTTGCGAAGAATAAACACGGTTAACACTTTGCCGGATGCGGTGTGAACGCCTTATCCGGCCTACGGTAAGCCTGATTAGCGAAGTGCATCAGGCACGATGAGGAAAAGATTGCAATGAGTATGGTTGAAACTGCCCCGAGTAAAATTCAGGTTCGTAATTTGAACTTCTACTACGGCAAATTCCATGCCCTGAAAAACATCAACCTGGATATCGCCAAAAACCAGGTTACGGCGTTTATCGGGCCGTCCGGCTGCGGTAAATCGACGCTGCTGCGTACTTTCAATAAAATGTTTGAACTGTATCCGGAGCAGCGTGCGGAAGGTGAGATTCTGCTCGATGGCGACAACATCCTGACTAACACTCAGGATATCGCCCTGCTGCGTGCGAAAGTGGGCATGGTGTTCCAGAAACCGACGCCGTTCCCGATGTCCATTTACGACAACATCGCCTTTGGCGTGCGTCTGTTTGAGAAGCTCTCCCGTGCCGACATGGACGAGCGCGTGCAGTGGGCATTGACCAAAGCCGCATTGTGGAACGAAACCAAAGATAAATTGCACCAGAGCGGTTACTCTCTCTCTGGTGGTCAGCAACAGCGTCTGTGCATTGCGCGTGGTATCGCCATTCGCCCGGAAGTGCTGCTGCTCGACGAACCGTGTTCGGCGCTCGACCCTATCTCTACCGGGCGTATTGAAGAGCTGATCACCGAACTGAAGCAGGATTACACCGTAGTGATCGTCACCCACAACATGCAGCAGGCGGCGCGTTGTTCCGACCACACGGCGTTTATGTACCTGGGCGAATTGATTGAGTTCAGCAACACGGACGATCTGTTCACCAAGCCAGCGAAGAAACAAACAGAAGACTACATCACCGGTCGTTACGGTTGATTCAGGAGTGCGTTATGGACAGTCTCAATCTTAATAAACATATTTCCGGCCAGTTCAACGCCGAACTGGAAAGCATCCGCACGCAGGTGATGACCATGGGCGGCATGGTGGAGCAGCAGCTTTCTGATGCGATCACCGCGATGCATAACCAGGACAGCGATCTGGCGAAGCGAGTCATCGAAGGCGACAAGAACGTCAACATGATGGAAGTGGCGATCGATGAAGCCTGCGTGCGAATTATCGCCAAACGTCAGCCGACGGCGAGCGACCTGCGTCTGGTGATGGTGATCAGTAAAACCATTGCCGAGCTGGAGCGTATTGGTGACGTGGCGGATAAAATCTGCCGTACTGCGCTGGAGAAATTCTCCCAGCAGCATCAGCCGTTGCTGGTAAGTCTGGAGTCGCTGGGCCGTCATACCATCCAGATGTTGCACGACGTGCTGGACGCGTTCGCGCGAATGGATATTGACGAAGCGGTGCGAATTTATCGGGAAGATAAAAAAGTCGATCAGGAGTACGAAGGTATTGTTCGTCAACTGATGACCTACATGATGGAAGATTCGCGCACCATTCCGAGCGTCCTTACCGCGCTGTTCTGTGCGCGTTCAATCGAACGTATCGGCGACCGCTGCCAGAATATTTGTGAATACATCTTCTACTACGTGAAAGGTCAGGATTTCCGTCACGTAGGCGGTGATGAGCTGGATAAACTGCTGGCCGGAAAAGACCCGAAAGAGTAACGCTAACTGTAGGTCAGATAAGGCTTTTACGCCGCATCTGGCAATCAGCCCGGTCATACATAGTTACCGGGCTGATAAACTTTCTCCTTGAAATATTGCCACACAAACTCACCTCGAAACTCTCCCCAGTGCAATGCAAATATATTATTTCATTTGAATTATTTTACTTTTAATGTAGTGCCCCGTTATAAAATTTTTTTGTTATTCCTTTCATTTATATCGTTACCCGCACAGAAAATGGAAAAGAAAACAAAAAAACCAGGGTAAAAGCCCTATATCGGAACATAAAAAATGAGCGATTTTTTACAGTATCCATAGGTGGTTTAGTCATAATCGTATCAAAACAACACCAAAGTGTTCTTTTTTATACAAAACGGTTATGTATTGTGAGCGGGCGAATAAATATTGTGTTCAGGAGAAATGATTATGGCTATATCATCATTTAGTACAGTTACAGATAAATTTGCTACTCTGACTAAAATGCCAGATGAAAATCTGAATGAAAAAAATAGAACGCAAAAATATTCAGGAAAAATTGGTTTGTCTCTTGATGATGTGGGTAAGTATTCAGTAACTCATAAAGATATAACAAATATTTTAGCTGGTGATAGTCAATCTTTTCTTAAACGAAGTCTTTGGGAGTTTATACTCGATCTTTTTCCCATGTCTCATATTAAGGAGGCTAAACAAGCCATTGTAGATTTTGTGACGAAAACTGATGATAAAGTTGAGATGTTTAATAGAGTTAAATCTCTCGCCGATCAAGATCAACAATGGCGCTTTAATACGACTACAGAATTTACTGTAGATGAAAATAAAGACATTATTGTTAGTAGAGTATTTAATATAAATATTAATGCGCAAGATTATCATAATGATGCTGAAAAAAACACAATGCGTTCTTTATTTTCTGAAGAACTCAGCTTGGATATTTATAAGCATGATATTCATTTTGATCAGAAGGCTTTTCAATCAGGGATGCTGAAAATACAGTTCCCAAATGATAATGAAAAGCTTAGCGTATATTTAAAAAATAAAATCCCCTTTGAAAATATCACAATCGATTTATCTGCGCTGGAAAAAGAAGCCCTGGCATCTCTAAAATATTGTAACTTTAAAAAAGTGACATTCACTGGTGCTATATCTTACGAAAATCTTAATGGTTCAGTATTTGGAAATTGTTTTTTTGAGGACTGTATTTTTGAGAATGTGTCACTTGTTAGCTCCAGGTATCGAGTAAAACCAAATAATGAAATACCTATTTACGGCGTGTTTAAAGAGTGTTTTCTGTATCGATGTGAAATAAAAAATTTTAACATAGATACATCAAAAATATACTCTGTAAATCAAGATCCCAATGTGGGTAAGCCAGTTGGTGCATATCTGTTTATGCAGTCATTTGTAGATGAGTGTACTCTTCAGGATGGAGTGTGTAAAAATGCAAGTGTTATTGCAAGCAGTTTGTTATGTTGTAAAATAGCAAAGCTTAATGGTGCTGAAATGGATTTCATAGGGACTTCGTTTTATCACAAATATAAATGTGAATTAAAATATGATAATCATTTTTATAATTGTGATTTTAGCTCCTCTGATATGACATACAAGCGAAATGGAATTCGCAAAGATTTACTGGATTTTGATCCCAGAGAGTATTTCAAAAAGGATGGAGGTAAACTTAATCTGGATAAACGCATTTCTGACCTTATCTACATTAATCTTTTCCCTAATATGAGTGGCGGTCGTTATATAAATGATAAATACGTTGCTGATGATATAGATAAATATTTAAAACTTAGTAATTGCAATTTACTTAAAACTTGTTTGGGCGAGTCAATCAATGGAATTAAATTGGATGATTGTGCTATTGATCATTTAACCACTTGGTTAAGTGGTAATCTTGCTGCGAACACCCAGATTAGAATTCCTGTTTATATGGACATGAAAGGAGCTATAGCTGAAAATGGCATTTCAGATTTCATGAAAAATTTAATGGAAATTAATTCATGGGTAGAAGAATTTAATAATTATGGCAAGGATGCGGAAAGTCATTACCAAAAGGAACTATTATATTTACAATCTTTGTTGGTCAAGCTGGGGCGCTTCAATCTTGATGATGAAGGAAAAAAATATCAACTTAATGGTGAAGCTATCCAGTATATTATATTAAAAGTTTTGTACAATATAGAAAAAGATATAGCCAATGAAATAGATATTGATAAAGTGAATTTCATGCATAAGCTCTATACTGGATTCTTTTGGCAAAGACCTTACGATCAACGTAACTATTTAAAAATAAATCGTTCTGCTATTTCAAACAGCAAAACATTTCACTTCCACTTTGATTTTAATGATTTGCGAAATATTTACAAAGAATATAATAAAAATCATAAAGATGATAGTTTTGATAAAATGCAAAAGATTTTTTTAGCATTGAATGAATTTAAGGAAAGAACGAAAATAAATTATAGGGATTATAGAAAAGTATCAAAATATGTAGATGATAAAGTCGATTTATTCTCTGGCATTGAGCAATACTTACGGTGGGTAATTGAGAAAAATAATGACTATAATAAGGAAAATTATGGCGATATAAAAGACAAATATGCCAAACTTATTGTCGAAAGAAATGATTTAGTCGATACTAAGGATCAATTGATTAAAGAGGATTTTTACTTAAATAATAAAGACAATAAAGATAAAAAAGATGCGGAAAGAATTAATGAGATTAAGGGGATAATAAAGGTGATAGATGGAAAAATACCAAATATAAGTAAAGAGATTCTACATCTTAAGGATGAAACAGAGAGATTGGAGAAAGAGTATCAACAAGAAAATACACTTAATGATGTAGTTCAAAATATCAGGAGTTGGCTAAAAGAAAATGAAAATATGGTGAAAGCCATTAAGAAAATTGATACTGAATAACATGGCGAATAAATAAACGGATCAAGTCGTTCCTGTGACAATGAGGTTATACGAAAAGACGCTTACTCATCAGAAATTTGGTATGCTTTAATTAAACCAGTGTCGCTGATGTGTAAGCGTTGACGTTGGGAGGCGATTAAATGGTTATACCACTCCTACGCCTTTTCCAGACGGCGTATAAGAGTGCAACATGTTGAGTTTTCCGAGCGAATGGTGCATTTTACTAACCGAGCCATTTGAAACAACCAACGCAATAAAAAAGACTGGAATAATAAGCCTGTATTTATTATTCATCGCAATCGCACTCTACGGTTTTATCCTGCAGAAATGAGACTACTTCCAGCGGTTGTGGATTATCCCTGGGCGATAGTCATAGTCTGGTGTCAGGATTCACAAATGACCTGTTACCTGACATGGATATAAACACAACATAGAGTGCGGTAGTTAATCTGAATCATCTATTTTTCGGCTACACAGCACAAAACAACATTATTGATTCTTTATAAGAGAGAATCTCTCCATTATTTTTATATAAATCATTATTAAGAAAATCCAGAAGCTCTTGCCTTACACTATAAATATTGACTTTTTGGTCAACCAACGACAGTAATATATCCTTGATACCTTTTAATTTCATATTTCTATCAGATATTGTATTAAAAGTGAAGATGATATTACGTTTATTACAACTGGAGAACCAATATTTTAGAGTATTATTCGTCCACTTTGTTGGTGTCTTAATTAGTTGCGCTGTTGTTGTTTTTACATTGTTAAATGTAGAACCGCTAAAATTTGTCCCGACGCACGAAATGAAATTCATCTCTGAATTGTCAAAATTGCAATTCTTTATCTCACACATATCAAGGTTAACATCATGAAATGTCGAATATTTCATGTTTGCATGTGAAAATAAACATGCAATAAACGTTATATATTGCAACCTGGCATTACAAAAAGATTTATTTTTAAAATCAAAACAAAAGGTTTTTTTTATTTTGAAATTGTTATTATATCTGCAATGTAAAGAAATCATGTTTTTTATTAACTGATAACACCATTGTGATGATTCTGGTAATTCATAGGGATGTAAATGGATGTTTTCATCGAATATAACCTGTGAGTTATGGTTGTTTATTGAAGATATATGGAAGCTATCATTTGTTAAAGCTATGGTTGTGCTAAAATTATGGTGGTGATCAGCGCTCATGAAATCAAATGTAACAATGTCGTTGTTTTCTTTCTTTTCTTTGTGATATGCGTTTAAAAAAGAAATATTTTCGATCTGTTCATCAGTTAATGTCAATGGCATTTCGTCATCAAAGAAAGCGTAATCGGCATTTGGGACTGGAATATTTTCAATTGAGCATAGTTTTAATAAAAAAATATGAAAACAATGGAACTTATTTTTATGCATAAGAGAACTTAATCTCTGTTGTATCTTCTGTAGTTGTCCTTTGGGAAGTAAATGCTGTAAATTTGAAAATGAGCCATCTAAAATATATTTATATGTAAAAAGGTCCTCTCTCTGACCAGTTATCAAAAAATCGTCAGGTATTTTAGAAAAACGATTGATATGACATAAATATTCCATTTGCTCCATGTCTATATACTTATGGGGAACTGCGTGGTTTGGTGGTGTGCCAATAAGATTATCCATAAATCACCTTGATAAAATTTAATAAAATCTCTTTATTCTAACATTGACAATATAACCAGCTATAAAAAATCGCTCATTTTCGGATATTGCGGTTTACCTGAGGGATGGTTCGTTATGCCTAAAAATTGGGAATCCAGGGTAAACACCCTGGATTAAATCGAGGGAAATGAGCTATTTTTTACAGTATTCACTGGTAATATAAGTAACACTTGTTGCTAACCTGGCTAGCGGTAGTGTTAATTAACAATCTAGATGTCGTTATTTTTAAACACCCCAATATTGCACATCGGAGGATTTATGGTTGCTAAATTAAGATCAGATGTTCTTATAAATACTAATCCCTTTTCAGAAGTGAAAAATGAGAAGCATAAGCATAACGGATATTCTGACAAGGTTACTTTAGATATTAATAATAAGAAATACGATGTAAATTTTAAGGATATTGAAAATATTCTGGATGGTAATGGGGCATTATTTAAAAAACGTACACTGTGGGAGTTTATTCTCGATCTTTTTCCCGGATCGCATATTAAACAAGTTAAAAGCTTAATTTACGATTTTGTGACAAAAAATGATAATAAAGCGGAGATGTTCAAAAATATTAAATCTCTGGCCAAAACAGAAGAACAATGGCGATTTAGTACTACTACAGATTTTACCACAAATGAAAATAATGAAGTGGTTGTGTGTAGATCTTTTAATCTCTACACAGGGGAGACTGTAAATGAGGCCGATAAGCATCAAGTTTTTTCTGAAAGATTCACTCTTGATAACTATCTTGATGATTTACATTTTGATAATTCTCCCATGAAGAGATTAAAGTTTTCTGATAATGCTGTAAAACTTACGACGCTTATTAAAAATAAAATCCCTATTTTTGATACAACTATCAATTTAACTTCGTTGCCTAAAGATGTATTAAATTCATTAAAATATTGTAGTTTTAAAAATGTAACTTTTTTAGGAAATATAGAAACTCCGACCCTTGAAGGCCCAGTTTTTGAAAATTGTTATTTCGAAGATTGTAAGTTCAACAACATACATTTTTATGATCCTAATGAAAAAACTGCAGAGTCAGGAAATGAAAAATCAATAATAGGTATGTTTAAAGGTTGTTTTATTTCTAAATGCGAAATAAAACAATATAGTTGTGAGACGTCTCAAGTCTACACCGTTAAACAACCCGTCAATATCCAAGAAAAATTAGGGGCTTATCTCTTTATGCAGTCTTTTGTTCAAGACTGTACAATTCAGGGAGGTAGTTGTCCTGGATCGAGTATACTTCTGAGTCATTTTTATAACTGTGATATCACAGGACTTGAAGCTCCTGGAATGAAATTTTTGGCAAACTCATTCAACAAGTCTAATAATAATTACATCAGGGGGAGGGATCATGGGCTAGTATTTAATAATTGTACTTTGAACTATATTAAAATAAACAGTGGTCTTGGTGAAGCTGGTTCAGGTAAATATATGTTTAACCCCATTGAGTATTTTTCTGAACGCATTGAAAGAAGATCGAGAACTCTTAAGTTAGATGATAATTTTATTAAATGTGCAGACAATATTAATAAAGGTATTAACTCTTCATATAGCAATGAAAATACAGAGAATAATAACGTTTTCTTTAAAAATAGTCGTTTGCGCGGGGCGGAACTGGGCTATTGTTACAGAGAGGACAGACTCGAAGGCTGTTCTATCGATTCTGCTACAATTTATTCACAAGGTAGTCTTACCGATAAAAAATACATTTATATGAATATAGACGGAGCTATAAGTAAAGAACAAATACCAAATTTCATAAGTCAGGCAGATGCTCTATATAAAGACATAGTGGAACTTAGAAAATCCTTGCCAAATACTCGGCTAATATATGAAAAAGCATTTGCAGAATTACAGTCGTTTTTGTCCGCACTCTATAATGAAAAAGGATCGTTTAAAGAGGAATTTTCTTTTGATATTGAAAAAGTTAATTTTTTTATTTTCAAAGATATGCATGGTAGGGCACAACATATCATTAACAATATGATAGGAAGTGACAGAATTAACTTTGTTGAATCTGTCATAAAAGAAATAATTTCGCAGTCAAATGCACAAGAAGATCCTAAATATTCAGAAGGATTTATCCGAAAAGAAAGGCAAGAGTCTCATAACCAATTTGATAGAAATTTAAATTTTAAATTTAAAGATCTTGTCCCCCTATTTGACGATGTTAATATAGACAACATTAAAGCGCTAAAAAATCAACTAGAAAAAATAAAATCTTTTAAAGAATTTTACGACTCAGCACTCAATAATTTTGCTTTCGATTTTCAAAATCTAGCAGGTATATTTAAAATTAACAAGGAAAGTTTAATCCAATATTATCAGGTAGTAAAAGAGTCCAATGAGGGTTACGAGGACATATTGCAAAAAATTAACGAATTAACAAATGATCATAATAAAATTGTGAAAGAGAAAGCACAACTAGTTAGTGAAAACAAAGATAATTTGACGCGTAATGATATACAAAGAAAATTAAATAACTTTAAGATTGATATTGATAAAATAGATGATGAAATACGAACTTACCAGGATATTGTTCAAAATTATAGTCGGGAGAAAAAATATAAAAAGTATAAAAAACTCAGTGAAATAATCTTGAATATTATTACATGGTTCGATAAATATCCCGATATTGTGAAAAATATAACCCAGGCTTAGCTAAGCAGAGAGTGATTGACTGGACGAATAACGACATAAATTTTTGAAAGGGAAACATACGCTTACTCATCAGACACTTGGTAGTCTTTATCTCAAACCAGCGTGACTGATGTGTAAGCGTTAAAGTTCGGAGCAATTAACGCGCTATATCCCAGCCGCGTGCCTTCCAGAGCGCAGGCAGTTGCGCCAGCTCGGTAAAGATGGTGACTTTCGGGTGAACGATCGGCTTATTGTGCGGGTCAGCGCAGAAGTAAAACACTTCCATACCGGCATCTATCCCTGACTGCGCACCGGCGCTGGAATCATCGACCAGAATGCAGTTTTCAACGTTCACATTCATCGTTTTTGCCGCATGGAACATTAATGCCGGGTCAGGCTTCCAACGCTGAATGTCGTAACCACTGAACAGTTTTTCCGGGAAGTAGTGCAGCATATTGAGCTTACCAAGCGAATGCTGCATTTTGCTCACCGGGCCATTAGAAACCACGCACATCGGCACGTTAACGCTCGCCAGCAATTCGTTCGCTCCCGTGATGACCTCTAGTTCGCTATCAAACAGGCGGGTGACTTCTGCGCGGTAAACGTGCTCTGCATCGGCCTGGACCATCGTCACGTCCTGCTCTTTACTGATGATATCGATGATTTCATAGAGTTTTACGCCTTTAAAACGGGTAAAAATCTCTTCCAGGTCAACGTTAATGCCAAATTCCCTGAACATCGTGACATAGGCGCGAGAGCAAATGACCTCGCTATCGACCAGCGTACCATCGCAGTCGAAAAATACCGCTTCTATCTGGGACATGTCTTTCCTTTATCATTAGTTTAACGTTTTCGTCATGCAAATTTGCACAACGCAATCGTTGCCGTATAAGCAAATACAATGAAAAAAAGTTAACTTCAGCCGTCCATATTGTCTCATTTTGGTATACGATAGCGACGGATTTTCCCTCCTTAGTTCGGAAATAGATAATGAGTCAACAACACACAACCCAGGCTTCTGGTCAGGGGATGCTGGAACGCGTGTTTAAACTGCGCGAACATGGCACGACGGCTCGGACCGAAGTGATCGCCGGTTTTACCACCTTCCTGACGATGGTTTACATCGTTTTTGTTAACCCGCAAATTCTTGGCGTTGCTGGCATGGACACCAGCGCCGTCTTCGTCACCACTTGTCTGATTGCTGCATTTGGCAGCATTCTGATGGGACTGTTTGCTAATCTGCCAGTTGCACTGGCACCAGCAATGGGCCTGAACGCATTCTTCGCTTTTGTGGTTGTACAGGCGATGGGCTTGCCGTGGCAGGTCGGGATGGGCGCAATCTTCTGGGGCGCGATTGGTCTATTGTTACTGACAGTTTTCCGCATTCGCTACTGGATGATTGCTAACATTCCGGTAAGTCTGCGTGTGGGCATCACCAGCGGTATCGGCCTGTTCATTGGCATGATGGGGCTGAAAAACGCGGGCGTGATTGTCGCGAATCCCGAAACGCTGGTGAGCATCGGTAACCTGACTTCTCACAGCGTGCTGCTGGGTATCCTCGGCTTCTTCATCATCGCTATTCTGGCCTCGCGCAATATTCACGCGGCGGTGCTGGTTTCTATTGTGGTGACGACGCTGCTGGGCTGGATGCTGGGTGATGTGCACTACAACGGCATCGTGTCTGCGCCACCGAGCGTAATGACAGTAGTGGGTCATGTCGATTTAGCCGGTTCGTTTAACCTCGGTTTGGCAGGGGTGATTTTCTCTTTCATGCTGGTCAACCTGTTTGACTCCTCCGGTACGCTGATTGGCGTGACCGATAAAGCAGGTCTGGCGGATGAGAAAGGTAAATTCCCGCGCATGAAGCAGGCGCTGTATGTCGACAGTATCTCTTCCGTGACCGGTTCGTTTATCGGTACTTCTTCTGTTACGGCGTATATTGAGTCCTCTTCCGGCGTTTCTGTTGGCGGTCGTACCGGTCTGACGGCAGTGGTTGTTGGTCTGCTGTTCCTGCTGGTTATCTTCCTGTCGCCGCTGGCGGGAATGGTGCCGGGATATGCCGCAGCTGGCGCGCTGATTTACGTTGGCGTGTTGATGACCTCAAGTCTTGCTCGCGTGAACTGGCAGGATCTTACCGAATCCGTTCCAGCGTTTATTACCGCCGTGATGATGCCGTTCAGCTTCTCGATTACCGAAGGTATCGCACTGGGCTTTATCTCCTACTGCGTGATGAAAATCGGTACCGGACGTCTGCGTGATCTAAGCCCGTGCGTAATCATCGTTGCGCTGCTGTTTATCCTGAAGATTGTGTTTATCGACGCTCACTAAAATCGATAGCGCGTTAAAAACCCGCCATGCATGATTGCTGGCGGGTTTTTTATTTAGATCTTAACTCGCTGAATAAACTCACCAAATGCGGTTAATTGCCCGGTCAGGTGATCCAGCGTACCCTGATCAATCACTTCTCCGGTTTGCGGATCAACTTTGTTCTGAATCACGCCGCCCATAAATTCCGGCTTGTTCATCACCATTGCATCGAGAAAAACCAGAATCTGGCGCAGGTGATACTGACAGCGCGCGCCGCCAATCACGCCCATTGAGCTGGTCTGAATCAACACCGGTTTACCAGCCAGCGGTTGATCCGGCAGGCGGGAAAGCCAGTCGATGGCATTTTTCAGCCCGCCCGGTACCGAGTAGTTATATTCCGGCGTGACGATCACCACACCGTCAGCCTGACGGATCTGCTCCGCCATAGCTTCTACCGTTGCGGGAAAACCTTCTTCCTGCTGTACATCAGCGTCATACAGGGGAATGTCGGCAATGGAAGGTAATGCATTGATTTCCATGCTAGCAGGAGCAATTTTCGGCAGGGTACGTGCAACCATGCCATTAAATGAGCCTTTGCGCAGGCTCCCCAGTAACGTAACCACCTTCAATTTTTCAGACATGATGACTCCTGTGGTTGTCTATCAATTTGGCGAAAAAGACTTCATGGTAGAGAGTTGGGCAAAACGCATCATCCTGCTGGTAGGATTGTTGGCGCGGCTGTGAATATCCGGCAGGCTTTTCCAGCCGCGTTTGCCATCTAACTCCCAGACACTGAGCTTTTCAATTGTGGGCGTGACCGCCACGGACCACACCAGCACGTCCTCCGCGTCGCATAACGCTTCTACATGATTTACATGAGCACATTTCAGGCGTCCGGCAATGGGCAGCAGCTGCAGATCGCGCGGATCGTCATTCAAAACATCACCGGTTAGTTTTAGCACGCTTCGGCGCAACGTGATGAGTTGCGCCCGCGCTTCGTTAGGATCGTTTTGTTTACTGATCCATAGCGATTCATTGCTGGAAAAGGTGTGGTTATCGAGCGCGTGTGGGCTATGAAACCCGCGCGTCGCACGCTGCAGTTCCATATCGAGGCCACATTCACCTTCGGTTGTTAGCGCCACGCCAACCATATTCCCGGCATAGGAAATAGAAAACGAGGGCAAATTTTTATCACTGAAAACCGGTTTTCCTTTCGGCAGGGTGACGATTTCCGGTAATTCGCCGATGCCATACAGCATAAACATCAGTTCTGCGAGTAAACCTCTGGACGCCAGGAAACGGCTTTGACGATGAGGGGGAATATTTCGGGCTTCTTGATGACACTGGGAGGAGAGACGAACAGAAATCAGATGTCCTTCCGTTAAAATCCCTCGGGCAAAGTGAGTCGCCATTTTTCGCTCCATGCTTAATGGTCCATTATGAATACAAGAGTAATCATTTACTGGAATGATGGACAGACTAAAGCAGCTAAAAGTTCGATTCAGACAATCTTATTACAACTATTTTACATTTTATTGTGAAATAGGGTTGCGTTTCATACGATTCGGTTATGCCATCGACGCGTAAAGATTTTTAATGGTTTCCCGTAACCAGACGATTTTCGGATTATGGCTGTTCCGTTTATGCCACAGTAGGGTAAAAGGGACTTCCAGCTTTTTTTGCTGGCTTTCGTCAAACGGGAGAGGTAGAGCAACCAACGGCAGTTGGTGGAGTTGATTGTAGTACTGACAGTAGCGTGGTGCGGTCGCCAGTAGCAGATTGTCGGGCTGCGCTGCCATAAACAGTGACTGCTCGAATTCCGGCAAACTCATAGCAATCGTGCGTTCGCGCCCCAGCTCCTGTAACACATTGTCCAGCGCCCAGGTATCGCTCTGTTCCCAGCAAATGCTGATATGTGGGTAACGTAAAAAGGTATCCAGATCCCACGCTTCATGCAGTGCCGGATGATCCTGGCGCAACCAGACGCAGGGCACATCACTAAACAGCACTTCATAATCAATGGCTAATGGCAGCGAGCTTAGCAGCTCCCGCGAACGGGGATGGCTTTCGCGACCGGAAAAACCAATATCCACTTCGCCACGGGTAATCGCATCCAGTGAATCATAATCCCAGTTGCGCAATTTGATCGTCGCCTGGGGGTAACGCTGGTAGATCTGCTTAGTCAGCGTATTGAACATGATCATCATCAGCGGCGATTCCGCCGCCAGTTCAAACTTAAGACCGCGCGGCGTTTCGTGGTGCGGTTTATCCAGCAGCAAATTGCTCATTTGCATCCACTCCGCCAGATTTTGCTCCATGCTGACCATTAGCGGTGTGGGTGACAGGCCCAGCGGTGAGTTCACAAAGAGCGGGTCGTCAAACCACGCTCTTAACTTTGCCAGCGACTTACTCACCGCCGAAGGCGTCACGTTCATCCGCTTAGCCGCTTTGGTCACGCTGCGTTCCTGCATCAGCAGTTGCAGGCAGAGCAGTAAATTGAGATCAAGCGTGGTGATGGATTTCTTCATGAGCGGCAACGGGGCGTCCAGGCGCGACGAACATAATCAGCAACAGGCTCACTATGCTACAGGCAATCAGAATCCCGATCAGCATATTCCATGCGCCGATACCAACCACCGCTGCCAGCCAAATCCACAGTGACGAACCGCAAACTTGCGCAATACCTAAGGTCGAGCTGGCTACGCCCGCGCGTAATGAAAACGGCCCTAACGCCTGACTCATCGCTACGCCAAAACCTACCGAGAAACCGGCGCAAATCAGTGTGATACCAAACAGAGAAACCGCATGGGAAGGTGAAACGGCAAGAGTGATACCTGCCGCCAGAAATAACACCTGTGAGGTGATCATCAACGTACGTGGCTTAAAGATCCCCAGTGCAAATGGCGTGGAGAATGAAACGGTCATGCTGACCCCTGCGGTCAACGCCATTATGGTGGCGTATTCTCCGCGCTCAAAACCCATGATTTCCATCAGCAATACCGGCGACGTATTCACGAAGGTGAGGATCACCGAAACGCTGAGGGTGGTGATAACAACACGGCTGAGGAAAAATCGGTTAAGCAGCGACTCGCTATTCTCTCGTGGTTTGTCCGAAGCTGCGGGGGCGGCAGGGCGCGTTTCTTTCAAAATAAACAAAGACAACATCAGTACTGCGACGCCCATCGTTGCCATCGTCCAGAACAGACTCTGCCACGGGAATTTAAGCATAATCAGGTGTCCGAGCACTGGCGCTAACACCGGAATGATGCAGGTAATACCGTTGAGTAACGACAGCACTTTTGCCCGACGTCGATCATCCAGTGTGTCACGTAAAATGGCGAACGTCACCACGTAACAACAGCCTGCGCCTAACCCCTGTAGAAATCGCCCTGCAAGAAATAACGTGCTGGTTTCAGCCAGTGAACAGAACACCGAGGCGATAATAAATAGCGCCGCGCCGGGTATGGCGACAGGCTTTCTCCCTGAACGATCGGCCACTTTACCGGCAAATAACATCGCTGCCGCCATACCTGCCAGATAAACGGAAAACGCAATATGCAACTGCGCTTCGCTGGCATTGAGATCGGCGGCGATGCGCGGTAAACCAACGAGGTACATATCAATCCCGGCGGGATAAAGTAAAACTAGGGCAAAACTACAAATCAAAAAGCGGGACATGGGCTAAAGCGTCCTGATAGTAAGGTGACGCAAAGCATACGTGGTGAAGCAGAATCAGGCGAGTTGCCATTTGGACATAAGTGATTTCCTGACAGGCAAGAAGCCAGCTATTTCGCTGGCTTCTTAAACGGATTAGCCAAATTTAGGTAACACATTAAAGACGTTACCGAACCAGCATAAAATTACGGTTATACCAAAGAGAATGACAATCGCCGGAATAAGATTGCCGCCCCAGACCGTGAACATCTGGTTGGGAAACTTCTTGCGAGCTTTGATTGCCAGCACTGCGGGGATAATGACTGCCCAGATGGTGGCGCACAACCCGGCACCGCCGATCCCGTAAATAAAGCCGTTCGGGAAGATCAGATACAACAACGCGGGTGGCAGGAAGGTTAACAGCACGGTTTTGAAACGCCCGGCGTGGGAGTTATCAATCTTAAACAGATCCGCCAGATAATCGAACAACCCCAGTGTGACACCAAAGAACGAACTGGCGACAGCTAAGTTAGAGAACACCAGCAGGCAAAACTCGATAATGCCGTGCTGTTTGGTGCCGAGGAACGATTTCACCAGCGAATCAACGTTGCCGCCTGAAGAGATAATCGCCTTAAAGCTTTCTCGCGGAATGTTCCCCATCGTGCAATAGAGCCAGAAGAGATAAATCACCAGCGCCAACAGCGAACCGAAAACCACGCTTTTGATTAGCTTATCTTTGCGTTTGCCATAGCAAATAATCAGGCTGGGAATATTGCCGTGGAAACCAAATGACGCCAGACACACCGGCAAAGCCATAAAGATATACGGGAAGTAAGACGTTCCCGCCGTGGTGCTGGTGGCATCGCGCAGAATGGAGTAATCGACCTGGAAGAAGAAAGAACCAAACACGATCACAAAGGAGATAATCTTCAGCCCGAGGAACAACGAGGTAATACGGCTGGCGGCTAACGAGCTTATCCACAATACGCTGGCAACGAAAATGGCTGTGCAGATCCCGACAATACGTGGATTAGCGTGATAACCCAAATTCATTGATATCGTTTCACTAATGATCGCACCATTAGCAGAGATATAGGCATAAGTGAGGATATAGAGAACGAAGGCAACGGTAATACCGCTGATAATGTTCCAGGTATTACCGATTAAATCTTTGGTGATGGTGTTAAAACTGGAGCCGACGGGATAATTTAAATTTGCTTCTAATAACAATAACCCGGAATGAAGCATTGAAAACCAGGCAATGATAAGGATAAAGGCACCCCAGAAAAACCAGGCACCGGCAAGATCAACAGGTAAAGCAAACATACCTCCACCGATTACTGTACCTGCTATAACCATAACACCCCAAAATGCAGAGTGCTTTTTTTCAGCTTGATCAGTCATGATGCCACCTTTAGAGGAAGGCTATTTTTGTTATTGAAGATGTAGGGAGTTAGAGTGGCTAACATCCTTATAGCCACTCTGAATGTATTAATTAAACTTCTTTCAGTTTTGCGGTGAAGTGACGCAATACTTTTGGCTCATAGGTAAAGGTTAACCCTTTAATATTCGCCGCGTTCTCTTTCACATGTTTGAAGGCTTCAATAATGAAGTCCATATGTGTTTGGGTATAGGTTGCGCGCGGAATGGTTAAACGCAGCAGTTCAGCCGGGCATGGCAGTTGTTTACCGGTTTTCGGATCGCGGCCTAACAGGAAAGAGCCAATTTCTACCGCACGGATACCGGCGACTTTATACAGCTCGCAGGCCAGCGCCTGTGCCGGGAACTGATCTGCCGGGATATGCGGCAACAGTTTACCTGCATCAACGAATGCCGCGTGACCGCCCGCCTGCTGGCAGACAACGCCAATCTCTTCCAGACCATCGACCAGATACTGCACCTGCGCGATACGATAAGCCAGCCAGTCCAGATTCATGCCGTCATACAGACCTACCGCCAGACGCTCCATCGCGCCGCCTTCCAGGCCGCCATATGTCGGGAAGCCTTCCTGTACCACGCAAAGGGTTCTGCACTCGGTGTACACATCAAAGAAGCTGTCGTCTTTCACGCATAGCAGGCCGCCCATCGGCACCATTGCATCTTTCTTGGCGGACATGGCCAGCATATCGGCATATTTGTAGGTTTCGCGGGTGATCTGCTCGATAGTCCAGTCTTTGTATTCTGCTTCACGCTGCTTGATGAAATAGGCGTTTTCGGCAAAGCGTGCGGAGTCCATGACCACCGGAATATCGTATTTCTTCGCGATGCTGTACATCGCTTTTAAGTTTGCCAGTGAAACCGGCTGACCACCTGCGGAGTTACTGGTGATGGTTGCAACGATATACGGCACGTTATTCGGGCCAACTTCTTCAATACCGCGTTCTAATCCCTCAAGGTCAAAGTTGCCTTTAAAGTCGTAACGCACGCCCGTATCGAAGGCTTCTTTGATATAGACGTTACGCACGGTACAGCCGTTAATCTGGCTATGGCCCTGCGTGGTATCAAAGAAATAGTTAGAGAACGCCACCATTTTGCTGCGATCCAGGCCTTTTTCCTGCTCGCGTTTTTTAATCAGAACTGGAATATAGATTTGCTCTGCACCACGGCCCTGGTGAGTCGGAATAGTGTATTGATAACCAAAGATATTTTTCACTGATTCGGCTAACGCATAGTAGCTGCGGCTGCCGCTGTAGGCTTCGTCGCCGCGCATCATCGCGGCCTGCATACTCTGCGTCACTGCCCCGGTGCCGCTGTCGGTCAGTAAATCGATAAACACATCTTCACTATCCAGTAGGAACGGGTTCATACCGGATTTAATAATTGCCTCTTCACGGTAAGCGCGAGTCGTACGTTTTACTGGCTCAATAACACGAATGCGGAATGGTTCAGGGAGATGTTTAAAGTTTTCCATTACATAATCCTTCATTTATTTTAATTACAGTGATCCCTGTGAATATGATATTTGCAATATCTATTAATTCGCCAGTTATATATGCCAGGACCATCATTTACTAAAACAAGTAAATAAATGAGAGACAGCCTTTGCAAAAGGCAAAATTAAGATATAGCAAACAAATAGATCACATTGAATCTAATCGGTTTGGCTTTGGTGATGGTTACAGAAGGGCAAATCAAGGGCGGTGATCGACAATCTTGTTGTCAATATTGAACCATTTTGAGGTCACACATATATGTAAGATATTCATAATGCACTTATCCTCGAAAGACACGAGGCTACAGTATAATACTCAAGGAATTTGTCTATGCTGAAATTGTTTAAATGTGAATCGAATCACAATTAGTTATTGGCTGTGTTTGTGGGAGCTGGCGTATACGGAATATTAACATAAATCCGTGGGTGGATAATTTTTTAATTTTTATCATTATTGTTGAAGGTGATGGCATTGATTATAGGGATACCATTACAAGGAGCTTTTTCCCACGTTGACGTGTCGCGGTTTACTCACCTCATTACCAGGTCGATGACCTTATAGGGAAATGACGTAAAAAGACGAATAACTCTATAAATGAGCGAAATTTGATAGTTGATATTTAAATAGTAACCTTATTATTACTACAACTTTCATATGAATGAGGAGAAAGGAAATGGTTGATAACGTAACTGTTGGCAGAGTATGTGTACAATCTTCTTCTTTCATACCTGATTTGGATGGAGGAAAAAATAAAACTCAATTAATCGTTGACGATATAGTGTTGTATCTTAAAAATCCTTCAGTTTATTCACTTGAAAAAGCGGGTTCATTAAGTAATTTTGTTAATAATAGCAGTGAGATTGAACCATGGGTTTTTATCGGTGGTGGACTTATTATTATTGTCTCAACATCTGAGCAAGACCCTGAAAGTATGATTGTAACTGTGGGGGATGCTGAAGGAAAGTATGCTACACAGATTTTTGTACCGCCTGCGCTTACAACATCCCTCAAAGATATTTTTATTCGCTCTCATACGAACGCAGATGATGAGAGTTTTACTAAAGAGCAGAAAAAAGCTAATAGTAAATATGATATTGTAGATTATAACTGTAAGGTTTATTTTAATGAAAAACCAGAAGATTTAGTCGTGTGCAGGCATATTTCTCTGCAGTATTGTATAGATTCAATGAATGAAAATACAGGTAAAGTTCCATTGAAGGAATGCTATTCAACTCCAGAAGGGATACAGCAACATTTTCCATACGAGCTTGATCAGCAATTTGATAATCTAATAAACAATCCACCACCAGGTACATGCGTCGTTGCTAGTGACAAGTTCGGGGAGATATTATCTGTCTTCTTTCACAGAATGGAAAAAGAGAAGTTAACGCATATGGCGGCAATCGTTAAATCTCAAAAACACGCTATGGCCGTCCGCTTGAGGATAAAACAAACGCCTGCCGGAGAAACTGAATATGTTGTATCCTTTTATGATCCTAATGCAACCAATACTGCAGTACGCTATAAAGCAAAAAACTGTGATTCTTTTGGGTCATTACAATCATTTATAAATATTGAGTTGGCGAATATAAAATGGGTAAAAACAGAGATTTGCTCCGAGTGTGTAGGCATAATTCCTTATCTCCCTCGAGAGCAGGCCCATTTATTAAGTGGTATAGAAAATGAATTGCAACCACCATTATCACCATCAGCATTATATCTATTAATGCAAATGGGGACGTATGAAAATATTGTTCTTTTTTTCGATAAGTTAAGAAATTCCCAAGAAATGACAGTATCAAAGGTTCTTGAGATTCTTGCTGCTAAAGGACCAGGGGGAACATATGGGTTATATATGTCACTGCAACACGATAATCTTAATAAGATTAATGAATATATAACAAATTTAAAAGAGTTGGCCCGAAAATTTAACTTTAGCCGGGAAGACCTGGAAACTCTACTCCTTGCGAAAGATAACCGTGGTGTGAGCGCGATTTCTGTAGCGTTATCAAAAAATAAAAAAGAAAGTGTCAAGGCATTGTTCTTGGCGATAGATGACTTTGAGAAAGAGTTTGGGGTAAATAAAAATGAAATACTTCTTTATATAGGAAAAAAAATATGCTCAACTTATGATTTAAATAGCGCTATTAAAACCAATAATTATAATGTTGTTAATATATTGCTCGCCAATATAAAAGCCAAAATGTTTAAAAATGAAATAAATAAAGAAGATATATTGAAACTGATGGCTGCAAGAGAAAAATGGACGGGGGAGTCAGACAAATGGACGAAGGCATCAGGCTTATATTCTGCGATAGTGAAAGGGTATACGGAGATTGTTGCCGCCTGGATGGAGACAGCTGATGTGATAGCCAGCCATTATGAAAATGATAAAGATGTGGTGAGCGAACTACTGTCGCTGAGCAGAAATAATGCCGTCTGCTCTTTGCATATTGCAAGCTTTAAGAAAATGAGTAAACAGGTCATTGACGTATATCTGAATGCGGCGATTCGCCTGGCGTTGCAACACGGATTCACTTTCGATGAAATTGTGGAGCAGTTTACCCGTGACTTTGATGGCAAGCCATTCTCTCATGTGGTAAATAACGGGGATGATATACATATGGGACTCTGGCTGAAAATATTCAAAATTGTGGTTGGTGAAAATGAAAATTACCTTAAAGATGTGATGATGCAGCTGGAAGAAAAGAATAATGAAGGTAAATCTGTAATAAGTCAGGCAAATGGCAATCCTGTACTTAAAGAACTATTCTGGAAAGCAGTAGACGAATTTAACTTTCCGCAAGAGGAGCTTAATAGGTTAAAGCAATATCGTTCTCTGTAAAGACAGGACTGCAAGGTGTTTAAAGTCGCTCCAGCCAGTAGCAAATGCAGTTTCGGTGCAGGATGCTCATAAAAAACAAGCGCTGTTCCGTTCTGATAGTTAGTTTCCCCAGAACGGAACAGTGCCCTTTATATCAATTTAGACGACTCACTTACCAATACAGAAGCTGGAGAAAATCCGCCCCAGTAGGTCGTCTGAGGTAAATTCTCCGGTGATCTCGCTTAAATTCTGCTGCGCCAGACGCAGTTCTTCCGCCAGCAGCTCACCCGCCCAGGCACCTAACAGTTGCGCTTTACCCTGTTGCAGGTGCTCTGCCGCCTGTTCCAGTGCCTGTAGGTGACGACGACGCGCCAGGAAGCCGCCTTCCATGTTGGTGTCAAAGCCCATGCTCTGTTTGAGATGGTTACGCAGTACGTCCACA
Source organism: Escherichia sp. MOD1-EC6300 (assembly GCF_002965045.1). Lineage (NCBI taxonomy): Bacteria > Pseudomonadati > Pseudomonadota > Gammaproteobacteria > Enterobacterales > Enterobacteriaceae > Escherichia > Escherichia sp. MOD1-EC6300. The sequence goes on from NZ_PTRH01000010.1 coordinate 60,256, forward strand.
CCTTCACCAGTCCTTGCCGAGAGACGAATTAACGCGTGACCGTTCACTTCACTCATCCCCAGCGTTTCGCCGGTGATATCGGCTTTATTGCGCACCACAGTGATCGGCAGTTTCGCTGGCAGACGGGCGATAAACTCCGGCCAGATCTCTGCTGGATCAACGGCATCCGTGGTGGTGCCATCAACCATAAACAGCACACGGTCGGCCTGTTCAATTTCCTGCCATGCGCGCTCGATACCAATACGCTCCACTTCGTCACTGGCTTCGCGTAATCCGGCGGTATCGATGATATGCAGCGGCATTCCGTCAATGTGGATATGCTCACGCAGTACGTCACGCGTGGTTCCGGCGATATCAGTCACGATTGCCGCTTCACGGCCCGCCAGCGCGTTCAGTAGGCTTGATTTACCGGCGTTTGGACGCCCGGCAATGACGACTTTCATCCCTTCGCGCAACAAGCTGCCCTGACGAGCCTCGGCGCGTACTGCGTCGAGATCGGCAATCACGTCATTGAGCTGGGCTTCAATTTTGCCGTCGGAGAGGAAATCGATCTCTTCATCGGGGAAATCAATTGCCGCTTCGACGTAAATGCGCAAGTGGGTGAGGGCTTCCACCAGATGGTTAACCCGTGCGGAGAACGCGCCTTGTAGCGAGTTTAGCGCTGAGCGCGCCGCCTGTTCCGAGCTGGCGTCGATAAGGTCTGCAATCGCTTCGGCCTGGGCTAAGTCGAGTTTATCGTTAAGAAACGCGCGTTCGGAAAACTCACCAGGACGGGCAATCCGCAGGCCGGGAATAGTCAGAATGCGTTTTAACAGCAGGTCGAGGATCACCGGACCGCCATGGCCTTGCAGTTCCAGCACATCTTCGCCGGTGAACGAGTTCGGGCCAGGGAACCATAGCGCAATCCCCTGATCGAGCACGCTGCCATCGGCGTCTTTAAACGGAAGATAATCGGCGTAGCGCGGCTTAGGCAGTTTACCCAGCACGGTTTCGGCAACCTCACGGGCTTTGAGGCCGGAGATGCGCAGGATGCCAACGCCGCCACGTCCCGGAGGCGTGGCCTGGGCTACGATAGTGTCATTATCGCTCATGATGTTCCTGTTGCTTTGTGTGGCGGATGCGCGGTGCTTATCCACCCTACGAAAAGAAAAAAGGCGGTCAACTGACCGCCCTTATTTTAGCGAAAACTCACCGAATCAGGATTTTTTCTTCTCGCGGCTATGCAGGCCACGTTTCTCCAGACCACGGTAAATCAGCTGCTGCTGGATAATGGTAACCAGGTTGCTGACGATATAGTACAGCACCAGACCTGATGGGAACCACAGGAAGAACACCGTGAAGATGACCGGCATAAAGGTCATGATCTTCTGCTGCATCGGGTCGGTCACAGTGGTCGGCGACATTTTCTGAATGAAGAACATCGTTACGCCCATCAGGATCGGCAGGATGTAGTACGGGTCCTGTGCTGACAGGTCGTGGATCCACAGTGCAAACGGTGCCTGACGCAGTTCAACGGAACCCATCAGCATGTAGTACAACGCCAGGAAGATTGGCATCTGGATCAGCAGCGGGAAGCAGCCGCCCAGCGGGTTAACCTTCTCAGCTTTGTACAGCGCCATCATTTCCTGGCTGATACGCTGTTTGTCATCGCCCAGACGCTCACGCATCGCCTGAATCTTCGGCTGCAGCATACGCATCTTCGCCATGGAGGTGTACTGCGCTTTGGTCAGCGGGTACATGATGCCACGAACGATAAAGGTGATGATGATAATGGAGAAGCCCCAGTTACCCACAAAGCTATGGATCCATTTCAGCAGTTTGAACAGCGGCTGAGAGATGAACCACAACCAACCGTAATCAACGGTCAGATCCAGGTGCGGAGCAACTGCTGCCATTTTGTCCTGAATTTCCGGGCCAACCCACAGGGTGCTGTTCATTGCGCCAGTCTGACCAGGCTGAACCAGTACCGGCTGAGATTTATAGCCGATAGCGGCGATGCCGTTACCCAGATTAGCGGTGTAGAAGTTGTTGGTACCGTCGTTATGCGGGATCCACGCAGTCGCGAAATACTGTTGCAGCATCGCCACCCAACCACCTTTCGAAGAGATGTTCAGGTTTTCGTTATCGGCAATGGTATCGAACTTATATTTCTCGTACTTCTCGTCAGGCGTGGAGTACGCCGCGCCACGGAAGGTGTGCAGTGCGAAGTTGCTGCTTCCGGTGTCGAGATGCGGTGGCAGTGTAATGGATTGCTTCAACTGACCAAAGGTGGAGATCTCCAGCGGTTTCTCGCCAGCGTTCTGCACGTTGTAGTTGACGTTGACAGCGTAATCACCACGTTTCAGGACAAACGTTTTGGTAAACGTGTTGCCTGCCGCGTCGGTATACGTCATCGGCACCTGCAGTTCGTTTTGACCTTCAGCTAGCACATAAGCGTCTTTTTCAACGTTATACAGCGGACGCGGGCCGTTAGCCGGGTTATCCGGGCCATCACGACCGGTCAGACCGCTCTGTGCCTGATAAATAAACTGCGGTGAAGTTTCCAGCAGCTGGAACGGTTGGGTAGAGTTCAGCTCTTTCGGGTAAGCAGGCAGCAGAGCTTGCTCAACATCACCACCACGGGTGTTGATGGTCAGATCAAGCACGTCGGTCTTAACCGAGATCAGTTTCCCCTGGCCACTGGCCGGTACGCCCTGGTCGGCGGCGCTACCCGCTGCGGTGGTCGTTGTCTGCGTGGTCTGTTGGGCCTGAGGTTGCGGGTTTTTATCCTGCTCCCAGGCTTGCCAGATCATGAAAGACACGAACAGCAAAGCGATGACTAAAAGATTGCGTTGCGAATCCATCGTTAGTGTTCTCTGGTATCAAATGGTCCGGGCGGGACGGGATCGTCACCACCAGGGTGTAAAGGGTGGCATTTTAATACGCGTTTCACCGTCAACCAACTGCCTTTTATCACTCCAAACCTGCGCAATGCCTCAATTCCGTAGCTTGAACAGGTTGGAGTGAAACGACAATGCGGCCCGAGTAGCGGACTAATCAGGCGTTGATAGACCCGAATGAGGGCTATCAGGACCCGCGAGCCAGGCGACAGTGGCGGCGCCATAATTTTTCCAACGCTTCCGAGAGAGCACGGTTATCGAGGTCGGCAACCCCTTTTTTCGCCACCACCACGAAATCCATAGCCGGGAGTTCATGTTGGCGCAGACGGAAGCTTTCACGCGTCAGACGTTTAATCCGATTGCGTTCATGGGCGCGTCGAACGTTTTTCTTGGCGACTGTAAGACCGATACGGGGATGCCCCAGCGAATTCAGGCGGCCGAGAATAGTAATTTGCGGCGTGCCAGCCCGTTGTGGCTGCTGGAAGACGAATGTGAATTGACTGGGAGTTAACAAGCGTAACTCCCTGGGAAATGCGAGCTTAACCACTCAGGGGTTAGCTTTATTACTTAGAAACGGTCAGACGAGCGCGGCCTTTAGCACGACGACGTGCCAGAACCTGACGACCATTTTTAGTAGCCATACGAGCACGGAAGCCGTGAGAACGGTTGCGCTTCAGTACAGACGGTTGAAAAGTGCGTTTCATGGCGATTTCTACCTAAACTTGAATAAATTCAATGGCTTTATTGGATATCCGCCGAAAAATGAAACGATGGACACCGAAGCCATGGGTGATTAAAGAGGCCGGATTGTAATAATTGTACACTCCGGAGTCAATTCTCTTTCCTTATTTACCGCGCTTTTCCGCACCTTTTCGCAGGGAAAACGTACGGCCTCACACCGGTGAAAACCAGCATGGCGCGCCGGGTGGAGGATTATACGGGCTGACGGGTAAAGCGCAAGGATCGTCCTGGATCTTTATTAGATCGATTAAGCCAATTTTTGTCTATGGTCATTAAATTTTCCAATATGCGGCGTAAATCGTGCCCGCCTCGCGGCAGGATCGTTTACACTTAGCGAGTTCTGGATCATCCTGTGGATAAATCGGGAAAATCTGTGAGAAACAGAAGATCTCTTGCGCAGTTTAGGCTATGATCCGCGGTCCCGATCGTTTAGCAGGATCTTGATCGGGCATATAACCGCAGACAGCGGTTCGTGCGTCACCCTCAAGCAGGGTCTTTTCGACGTACGTCAACAATCATGAATGTTTCAGCCTTAGTCATTATCGACTTTTGTTCGAGTGGAGTCCGCCGTGTCACTTTCGCTTTGGCAGCAGTGTCTTGCCCGATTGCAGGATGAGTTACCAGCCACAGAATTCAGTATGTGGATACGCCCATTGCAGGCGGAACTGAGCGATAACACGCTGGCCCTGTACGCGCCAAACCGTTTTGTCCTCGATTGGGTACGGGACAAGTACCTTAATAATATCAATGGACTGCTAACCAGTTTCTGCGGAGCGGATGCCCCACAGCTGCGTTTTGAAGTGGGCACCAAACCGGTGACACAAACGCCACAAGCGGCAGTGACGAGCAACGTCGCGGCCCCAGCACAGGTGGCGCATGCGCAGCCGCAACGTGTTGCGCCTTCTACGCGTTCCGGTTGGGATAACGTCCCGGCTCCGGCAGAACCGACCTATCGTTCTAACGTAAACGTCAAACACACGTTTGATAACTTCGTTGAAGGTAAATCTAACCAACTGGCGCGCGCGGCGGCTCGTCAGGTGGCTGATAACCCTGGCGGTGCCTATAACCCGTTGTTCCTTTATGGCGGCACGGGTCTGGGTAAAACTCACCTGCTGCATGCGGTGGGTAACGGCATTATGGCGCGTAAGCCGAATGCCAAAGTGGTTTATATGCACTCCGAGCGCTTTGTTCAGGACATGGTTAAAGCCCTGCAAAACAACGCGATCGAAGAGTTTAAACGCTACTACCGTTCCGTAGATGCACTACTGATCGACGATATTCAGTTTTTTGCTAATAAAGAACGATCTCAGGAAGAGTTTTTCCACACCTTCAACGCCCTGCTGGAAGGTAACCAGCAGATCATTCTCACCTCGGATCGCTATCCGAAAGAGATCAACGGCGTTGAGGATCGTCTGAAATCCCGCTTCGGTTGGGGACTGACTGTGGCGATCGAACCGCCAGAGTTAGAAACCCGCGTGGCGATCCTGATGAAAAAGGCCGACGAAAACGACATTCGTTTGCCGGGCGAAGTGGCGTTCTTTATCGCCAAGCGTCTACGCTCTAACGTACGTGAGCTGGAAGGGGCGTTGAACCGCGTCATTGCTAACGCCAACTTTACCGGACGGGCGATCACCATCGACTTCGTGCGTGAGGCGCTGCGCGACTTGCTGGCATTGCAGGAAAAACTGGTCACCATCGACAATATTCAGAAGACGGTGGCAGAGTACTACAAGATCAAAGTTGCGGATCTCCTTTCCAAGCGTCGATCCCGCTCGGTGGCGCGTCCGCGCCAGATGGCGATGGCGCTGGCGAAAGAGTTGACTAACCACAGTCTGCCCGAGATTGGCGATGCGTTTGGTGGTCGTGACCACACAACGGTGCTTCATGCTTGCCGGAAGATCGAGCAGTTGCGTGAAGAGAGCCACGATATCAAAGAAGATTTTTCAAATTTAATCAGAACATTGTCATCGTAAACCTATGAAATTTACCGTAGAACGTGAGCATTTATTAAAACCGCTACAACAGGTGAGCGGTCCGTTAGGTGGTCGTCCTACGCTACCGATTCTCGGTAATCTGCTGTTACAGGTTGCTGACGGTACGTTGTCGCTGACCGGTACCGATCTCGAGATGGAAATGGTGGCACGTGTTGCGCTGGTTCAGCCGCACGAACCAGGGGCGACGACCGTTCCGGCGCGCAAATTCTTTGATATCTGCCGTGGTCTGCCTGAAGGCGCGGAAATTGCCGTGCAACTGGAAGGTGAGCGGATGCTGGTGCGTTCCGGGCGTAGCCGTTTTTCGCTTTCCACCCTGCCAGCAGCAGATTTCCCGAACCTCGATGACTGGCAGAGCGAAGTCGAATTTACCCTGCCGCAGGCGACGATGAAGCGTCTGATTGAAGCGACTCAGTTTTCGATGGCGCATCAGGATGTTCGCTATTACTTAAACGGTATGCTGTTCGAAACCGAAGGTGAAGAACTGCGTACCGTGGCGACCGACGGTCACCGTCTGGCGGTCTGTTCCATGCCAATTGGTCAGTCTTTGCCAAGCCATTCGGTGATCGTGCCGCGTAAAGGTGTGATTGAACTGATGCGTATGCTCGACGGCGGCGACAATCCGCTGCGCGTGCAGATTGGCAGCAACAACATTCGCGCCCACGTTGGCGACTTTATCTTCACCTCCAAACTGGTGGATGGTCGCTTCCCGGATTATCGCCGCGTTCTGCCGAAGAACCCGGACAAACATCTGGAAGCAGGCTGCGATCTGCTCAAGCAGGCGTTTGCCCGTGCAGCGATCCTCTCCAACGAGAAATTCCGCGGCGTGCGTCTGTATGTCAGCGAAAATCAGCTGAAAATCACCGCCAATAACCCGGAACAGGAAGAAGCGGAAGAGATCCTCGACGTTACCTATAGCGGTGCGGAGATGGAAATTGGCTTCAACGTCAGCTATGTACTGGATGTTCTGAACGCGCTGAAATGCGAAAACGTGCGCATGATGCTGACCGATTCGGTTTCCAGTGTGCAGATTGAAGATGCCGCATCACAGTCGGCTGCCTATGTTGTCATGCCAATGAGACTGTAATGTCCCTCACCCGCTTGTTGATCCGCGATTTCCGCAACATTGAAACCGCGGATCTCGCTTTATCTCCCGGCTTTAACTTTCTGGTTGGTGCCAACGGCAGTGGCAAAACCAGCGTGCTGGAAGCCATCTATACGCTCGGCCACGGTCGGGCGTTTCGCAGTTTGCAGATTGGTCGTGTTATTCGCCACGAGCAGGAGGCGTTTATTCTCCATGGGCGTTTACAGGGCGAAGAGCGCGAGACGGCGATTGGCCTAACCAAAGATAAACAGGGCGACAGCAAAGTCCGCATCGACGGTACTGACGGGCATAAGGTCGCCGAGCTGGCGCATCTGATGCCGATGCAACTGATAACGCCAGAAGGGTTTACTTTACTCAACGGCGGCCCCAAATACAGAAGAGCCTTCCTCGACTGGGGATGCTTTCACAACGAACCCGGATTTTTCACCGCCTGGAGCAATCTCAAGCGATTACTCAAGCAGCGCAATGCGGCACTGCGCCAGGTGACTCGTTATGAACAGCTACGCCCGTGGGACAAAGAACTGATCCCGCTGGCAGAACAAATCAGTACCTGGCGCGCCGAGTACAGCGCCGGTATCGCCGCTGATATGGCCGATACCTGTAAGCAATTTCTCCCGGAGTTTACTCTGACTTTCTCTTTTCAGCGTGGCTGGGAGAAAGAGACAGAATATGCTGAGGTGCTGGAACGTAATTTTGAACGCGATCGCCAGCTAACCTACACCGCGCACGGCCCGCATAAAGCGGACTTACGCATTCGCGCCGACGGTGCGCCGGTGGAAGATACCTTATCGCGTGGGCAGCTTAAGCTGTTGATGTGCGCCTTACGTCTGGCGCAAGGAGAGTTCCTCACCCGTGAAAGCGGGCGGCGGTGTCTCTACCTGATAGATGATTTTGCCTCTGAGCTTGATGATGAGCGTCGCGGGCTGCTTGCCAGCCGCTTAAAAGCGACGCAATCACAGGTCTTTGTCAGCGCGATCAGTGCTGAACACGTAATAGACATGTCGGACGAAAATTCGAAGATGTTTACCGTGGAAAAGGGTAAAATAACGGATTAACCCAAGAATAAATGAGCGAGAAACGTTGATGTCGAATTCTTATGACTCCTCCAGTATCAAAGTCCTGAAAGGGCTGGATGCGGTGCGTAAGCGCCCGGGTATGTATATCGGCGACACGGATGACGGCACCGGTCTGCACCACATGGTATTCGAGGTGGTAGATAACGCTATCGACGAAGCGCTCGCGGGTCACTGTAAAGACATTATCGTCACCATTCACGCCGATAACTCTGTCTCTGTACAGGATGACGGGCGCGGCATTCCGACCGGTATTCACCCGGAAGAGGGCGTATCGGCGGCGGAAGTGATCATGACCGTCCTGCACGCAGGCGGTAAATTTGACGATAACTCCTATAAAGTGTCCGGCGGTCTGCACGGCGTTGGTGTTTCGGTAGTAAACGCCCTGTCGCAAAAACTGGAGCTGGTTATCCAGCGCGAGGGTAAAATTCACCGTCAGATCTACGAACACGGTGTACCGCAGGCTCCGCTGGCGGTTACCGGCGAGACTGAAAAAACCGGCACCATGGTGCGTTTCTGGCCAAGCCTCGAAACCTTCACCAATGTGACCGAATTCGAATATGACATTCTGGCGAAACGCCTGCGTGAGTTGTCGTTCCTCAACTCTGGCGTTTCCATTCGTCTGCGCGACAAGCGCGACGGCAAAGAAGACCACTTCCACTATGAAGGCGGTATCAAGGCGTTCGTTGAATATCTGAACAAAAACAAAACGCCGATCCACCCGAATATCTTCTACTTCTCCACCGAAAAAGACGGTATCGGCGTTGAAGTTGCATTGCAGTGGAATGATGGCTTCCAGGAAAACATCTACTGCTTTACCAACAACATTCCGCAGCGTGATGGCGGTACTCACCTGGCAGGCTTCCGTGCGGCGATGACCCGTACTCTGAACGCCTACATGGATAAAGAAGGCTACAGCAAAAAAGCCAAAGTCAGCGCCACCGGTGACGATGCGCGTGAAGGCCTGATTGCCGTCGTTTCCGTAAAAGTGCCGGACCCGAAATTCTCCTCTCAGACCAAAGACAAACTGGTTTCTTCTGAGGTGAAATCGGCGGTTGAACAGCAGATGAACGAACTGCTGGCAGAATACCTGCTGGAAAACCCAACCGACGCGAAAATCGTAGTCGGCAAAATTATCGATGCTGCTCGTGCCCGTGAAGCTGCGCGTCGCGCTCGTGAAATGACCCGTCGTAAAGGTGCGCTGGATTTAGCGGGCCTGCCAGGTAAACTGGCGGACTGTCAGGAACGCGACCCGGCGCTCTCTGAACTGTACCTTGTGGAAGGGGACTCCGCGGGCGGCTCTGCGAAGCAGGGGCGTAACCGCAAGAACCAGGCGATTCTGCCGCTGAAGGGTAAAATCCTCAACGTCGAGAAAGCGCGCTTCGATAAGATGCTCTCTTCCCAGGAAGTGGCGACGCTGATCACCGCGCTTGGTTGTGGTATCGGTCGTGACGAGTACAACCCGGACAAACTGCGTTACCACAGCATCATCATCATGACCGATGCGGACGTCGACGGCTCGCACATTCGTACGCTGCTGTTGACCTTCTTCTATCGTCAGATGCCGGAAATCGTTGAACGCGGTCACGTCTACATCGCTCAGCCGCCGCTGTACAAAGTGAAGAAAGGCAAGCAGGAACAGTACATTAAAGACGACGAAGCGATGGATCAATACCAGATCTCTATCGCGCTGGATGGTGCAACGCTGCACACCAACGCCAGTGCACCGGCATTGGCTGGCGAAGCGTTAGAGAAACTGGTGTCTGAGTACAACGCGACGCAGAAAATGATCAACCGCATGGAGCGTCGTTATCCGAAAGCAATGCTGAAAGAGCTTATCTATCAGCCGACGCTGACGGAAGCCGACCTCTCTGATGAGCAGACCGTTACCCGTTGGGTGAACGCCCTGGTCAGCGAACTGAACGACAAAGAACAGCACGGCAGCCAGTGGAAGTTTGATGTCCACACCAATGCTGATCAAAACCTGTTTGAACCGATTGTTCGCGTGCGTACCCACGGTGTGGATACTGACTATCCGCTGGATCACGAGTTTATCACCGGTGGCGAATATCGTCGTATCTGCACGCTGGGTGAGAAACTGCGTGGCCTTCTGGAAGAAGATGCGTTTATCGAACGTGGCGAGCGTCGTCAGCCGGTAGCCAGCTTCGAGCAGGCGCTGGACTGGCTGGTGAAAGAGTCCCGTCGCGGCCTCTCCATCCAGCGTTATAAAGGTCTGGGCGAGATGAACCCGGAACAGCTGTGGGAAACCACCATGGACCCGGAAAGCCGTCGTATGCTGCGCGTTACCGTTAAAGATGCGATTGCTGCCGATCAGTTGTTCACCACGCTGATGGGCGACGCCGTTGAACCGCGTCGTGCGTTTATCGAAGAGAATGCCCTGAAAGCGGCGAATATCGATATTTAATGGCGTTAACAATGCGAGCGTGCCTGATGCGCTACGCTTATCAGGCCTACGAGACTCCTGCAATATTTTGAATTTGCATGATTTTGTAGGCCGGATCAGACGTTAACGCCGCATTCGGCAAGAAGCTATAAGAAAAGGGCGGAGATCATCTCCGCCCTTTTTATTTCTGCAATCCGCGATTATCATCCCGCAGATCTATACTTTTTGAGTCAACACGTAACGCTTTACAGGTGATTATCATGGGGCTTTTTGATGAAGTTGTCGGCGCCTTTCTGAAAGGCGATGCGGGGAAATATCAGGCTATTTTGAGCTGGGTTGAGGAGCAGGGCGGTATTCAGGTGCTGCTGGAAAAACTGCAAAGTGGCGGCTTAGGTGCCATTCTCTCAACCTGGTTGAGTAATCAACAGGGCAATCAGCCAGTGAGTGGCGAGCAACTGGAGTCGGCGCTCGGCACAAATGCGGTGTCCGATCTCGGGCAAAAACTGGGTGTAGATACCAGTACGGCTTCCAGCTTGCTGGCAGAGCAACTGCCAAAGATTATTGATGCTCTCTCACCGCAGGGTGAAGTGTCTTCGCAAGCCAATAACGATCTGCTTTCCGCAGGCATGGAACTGCTGAAAGGGAAACTCTTCCGCTAAGCAAAAGGGGAGCATGCAACGCGCGTTGCATCCCCCTTTTCCCTCAGGTGTTGTACTGATTTTTGAGCGGAATCGCGTTAGCATGGGTCAGGAACCAATCTACCTGGGGAACTCATGGCTATCAAACTCATTGCTATCGATATGGATGGCACCCTTCTGCTGCCCGATCACACCATTTCACCCGCTGTTAAAAACGCGATTGCCGCAGCTCGCGCCCGTGGCGTGAATGTCGTGCTAACGACGGGTCGCCCTTATGCAGGTGTTCACAACTACCTAAAAGAGCTGCATATGGAACAGCCGGGCGATTACTGCATTACTTATAACGGCGCGCTGGTACAGAAGGCCGCCGATGGTAGCACCGTGGCGCAAACCGCTCTGAGCTATGAAGACTACCGTTTCCTGGAAAAACTCTCTCGCGAAGTCGGTTCTCATTTCCACGCCCTGGACCGCACCACGCTGTACACCGCCAACCGTGATATCAGCTACTACACGGTGCATGAATCTTTCGTTGCCACTATTCCGCTGGTGTTCTGCGAAGCGGAGAAAATGGACCCCAATACTCAGTTCCTGAAAGTGATGATGATTGATGAACCCGCCATCCTCGACCAGGCCATTGCGCGTATTCCGCAGGAAGTGAAAGAAAAATACACTGTGCTGAAAAGTGCGCCGTACTTCCTCGAAATCCTCGATAAACGCGTTAACAAAGGTACGGGTGTGAAATCACTGGCCGACGTGTTAGGCATTAAGCCGGAAGAAGTCATGGCGATTGGCGATCAGGAAAACGACATCGCAATGATTGAGTATGCAGGTGTTGGTGTGGCAATGGATAACGCTATTCCTTCGGTGAAAGAAGTGGCGAACTTTGTCACCAAATCCAACCTGGAAGATGGCGTGGCGTTTGCTATTGAGAAGTATGTGCTGAATTAATCAGTGGGCGGGCAAACTACATAAATGCGTTTGCCCGCAGCGATTAACAATTTCTGGTCGTGCATAAAATCAGGAACTGGAGTGGTGACGTTACTATATCCAGCGTAAGAGTGACTGGTAGCAGCGCATTAGCGAGGCCGCGCGGAACGCCATCAGTTGCTTTGTACTTATAAAATCCCACCGTAAAGGGTTGATGGAAAACCATCACGTTTGAGTAATCCGCTTTTTTATTTTTCTGGTGGATAGAGCCTTTCAGGCCGTCAAGTGCCCAGGTACAACGCTGGGTATTACAAATAAAACCATATTGTGTCGCCAGTGCTTTATCTTCCTCATTATCCCAGTCGTAATAGAGCGTTATTGAACCAGAAAAATTAGTATCACTGCTGCTTAAAATAAATTTCGCGTTATCGGAAACGGTGATTCTTTCGCCATGAATTGCCGGATCGTTCAGCATTTTAACCACCTCGCCGCCGCCCGTGGTCAACAGATAGTCCAACGATTCACCAACAAAAACATAGCCTTTCGTACCGTTACTATCCTCTGCCAGCGATAACCCCTTAATCGAGTCTGACCGCCATTGCTCGGCATGTGGAGGACTTGCGGTATTGAAAAGCAGTCCTGCGGTTAGACAACCGGTCAACGCAAATGCCAAAGAACACAAACCGGCAGCCTTAAAAAATCCCTTAAAATTCAACTTCATGACTAATCCTTTAAACGAGTAGCTAAGCCGTTGAAAGCATACTCTTCTTTCCCTCCTGTTTAGCGCCTGATATCCCTTTTCAGATTTCTGCCCGACGCATGTCATTTTTTTATGCATTGTTCTTTTTGTGATCTAAATTGTAGTACAACAATATAACTTTGTACTACATTACGCATACAGCAAACGCGAACGTCATCACGCTGGTACTACAAAATTGCCGCGTTATGCATCGATCGGGGTAAAGTAGAGAAGTACATACAGAGCACAAGGACTCTCCATGACTCTCAATAAAACCGATCGCATAGTCATTACGCTGGGTAAACAGATCGTTCACGGCAAATACGTGCCAGGCTCGCCGCTTCCGGCCGAAGCGGAACTTTGTGAGGAGTTTGCAACCTCGCGCAACATCATCCGTGAGGTGTTTCGTTCGCTGATGGCGAAGCGGCTGATTGAAATGAAACGTTATCGCGGGGCGTTTGTGGCACCGCGTAATCAGTGGAATTACCTCGATACTGACGTGCTGCAATGGGTGCTGGAAAACGACTACGACCCACGGCTTATCAGTGCAATGAGCGAAGTGCGAAATCTGGTGGAACCGGCGATTGCCCGTTGGGCGGCAGAGCGCGCGACTTCCAGCGATCTGGCGCAGATTGAATCAGCGCTGAACGAGATGATCGCCAACAATCAGGACCGCGAAGCGTTTAACGAAGCGGATATTCGCTATCACGAGGCGGTACTGCAATCAGTGCATAACCCGGTGTTACAGCAACTTAGCATTGCGATTAGTTCATTACAGCGGGCGGTTTTTGAACGAACCTGGATGGGCGATGAGGCCAACATGCCGCAAACGCTCCAGGAACATAAGGCGCTGTTTGATGCGATACGGCATCAGGACGGCGATGCGGCAGAGCAGGCGGCGCTTACCATGATCGCCAGCTCGACACGAAGGTTAAAGGAAATCACATGACAGCTCGCTACATCGCAATTGACTGGGGATCGACCAATCTGCGCGCCTGGCTTTATCAGGGCGACCACTGCCTGGACAGCAGGCAATCAGAAGCAGGCGTCACGCGTCTGAACGGAAAATCTCCGGCTGCGGTGCTAGCGGAAGTGACGACCGACTGGCGTGAAGAGAATACGCCAGTGGTGATGGCAGGAATGGTCGGCAGCAATGTCGGCTGGAAAGTTGCACCGTATTTATCTGTTCCTGCCCGTTTTTCGTCTATTGGCGAACAATTAACGTCTGTTGGCGACAATATCTGGATTATTCCCGGATTATGCGTTTCTCATGATGATAACCACAATGTGATGCGCGGCGAAGAAACACAATTGATCGGCGCGCATGCTCTGGCTCCTTCCTCTCTTTATGTCATGCCCGGTACGCATTGCAAATGGGTGCAGGCCGATAGCCAGCAAATCAACGATTTTCGCACCGTAATGACCGGTGAGTTACATCATTTACTGTTAAATCACTCATTGATTGGTGCAGGTTTACCGCCGCAGGAAAACTCTGCCGATGCCTTCGCGGCTGGCCTTGAGCGCGGCCTTAATGCGCCCGCAATATTGCCGCAGCTTTTTGAAGTTCGTGCTTCGCATGTGCTGGGAACACTTCCCCGTGAACAGGTCAGCGAATTTCTCTCTGGATTGTTGATTGGCGCAGAGGTCGCCAGTATGCGCGACTACGTGGTCCATCAACACGCCATCACCCTTGTCGCCGGAACATCGCTGACTGCACGCTACCAGCAAGCCTTTCAGGCGATGGGTTGCGACGTGACGGCGGTGGCGGGCGACACGGCATTTCAGGCTGGTATAAGGAGCATCGCTCATGCAGTGGCAAACTAAACTCCCGCTGATCGCCATTTTGCGCGGTATTACGCCCGACGAGGCGCTGGCGCATGTTGGCGCGGTGATTGACGCTGGGTTCGACGCGGTAGAAATCCCGCTGAACTCTCCACTATGGGAACAAAGCATTCCCGCCATCGTTGATGCGTATGGCGACAAGGCGTTGATTGGCGCAGGTACGGTACTGAAACCTGAACAGGTCGATGCGCTCGCCAGGATGGGCTGCCAGCTCATCGTTACGCCCAATATCCATAGTGAAGTGATCCGCCGCGCGGTGGGCTATGGCATGACCGTTTGCCCCGGCTGCGCGACGGCGACTGAAGCCTTTACCGCGATCGACGCGGGCGCTCAGGCGCTGAAAATATTCCCGTCATCGGCTTTTGGGCCGCAATACATCAAAGCGTTAAAAGCGGTATTACCGCAGGACATCCCGGTCTTTGCCGTAGGCGGTGTGACGCCAGAAAACCTGGCGCAGTGGATAGACGCAGGTTGTGCAGGGGCGGGCTTAGGCAGCGATCTCTATCGCGCCGGGCAATCAGTAGAACGCACCGCGCAGCAGGCAGCAGCATTTGTTAAGGCGTATCGAGAGGCAGTGCAATGAAAATCACCAACATTACTACGTATCGTTTACCTCCCCGCTGGATGTTCCTGAAAATTGAAACTGATGAAGGCGTGGTCGGTTGGGGCGAGCCCGTGATCGAAGGCCGAGCCCGCACGGTGGAAGCGGCAGTTCACGAGCTGGGTGACTATTTGATTGGTCAGGATCCATCGCGCATCAATGACTTATGGCAAGTGATGTATCGCGCCGGATTTTATCGTGGCGGTCCGATTCTGATGAGCGCCATCGCCGGGATCGACCAGGCGTTATGGGATATCAAAGGTAAAGTGCTGAATGCGCCGGTCTGGCAATTGATGGGTGGCCTGGTTCGCGACAAAATTAAAGCCTACAGTTGGGTCGGCGGCGATCGTCCGGCGGATGTTATCGACGGCATTAAAACGCTACGCGAAATCGGCTTCGATACCTTCAAACTGAACGGTTGTGAAGAGCTGGGATTGATTGATAACTCCCGCGCGGTAGATGCGGCGGTCAACACCGTGGCACAAATTCGTGAAGCTTTTGGCAATCAGATTGAGTTTGGTCTTGATTTCCACGGTCGCGTCAGCGCGCCGATGGCGAAAGTGCTGATTAAAGAACTGGAACCGTATCGCCCTCTGTTTATTGAAGAACCGGTGCTGGCGGAACAAGCCGAATACTACCCGAAACTGGCGGCACAAACGCATATTCCACTGGCGGCGGGTGAGCGCATGTTCTCACGCTTCGATTTTAAACGCGTGCTGGAAGCTGGCGGTATTTCGATTCTGCAACCGGATCTCTCCCACGCAGGCGGTATTACCGAATGCTACAAAATTGCCGGAATGGCGGAAGCCTATGACGTGACCCTTGCGCCGCACTGTCCGCTCGGCCCGATTGCACTGGCGGCTTGCCTGCATATCGACTTTGTTTCCTATAACGCGGTACTTCAGGAACAAAGTATGGGCATTCATTACAACAAAGGCGCGGAGTTACTCGACTTTGTGAAAAATAAAGAAGACTTCAGCATGGTCGGCGGCTTCTTTAAACCATTAACGAAACCGGGCTTAGGCGTGGAAATCGACGAAGCCAAAGTCATTGAGTTCAGTAAAAATGCCCCGGACTGGCGTAATCCGCTCTGGCGTCATGAAGATAACAGCGTAGCAGAGTGGTAATTCCTGCCACGTAAGCCCCTCATCAGGCACTAAAACAGCAATACAAAAATATAACCCTCTGTACATTACAGGGCATGGTGAGCGGCTTCGCTATGCCCAAAATCTGGAGAAAGCTCGCTATGGATATTCCCGTTAATGCAGCAAAACCGGGGCGTCGGCGTTATCTGACGCTGGTGATGATCTTTATTACGGTGGTCATTTGTTATGTTGACCGCGCTAACCTGGCCGTGGCTTCCGCCCATATTCAGGAAGAGTTCGGCATTACCAAAGCGCAAATGGGCTATGTATTTTCGGCCTTCGCCTGGCTTTATACCTTATGTCAGATCCCCGGCGGTTGGTTTTTAGATCGCGTAGGTTCTCGCGTGACTTATTTTATTGCGATATTTGGCTGGTCAGTGGCGACGTTATTCCAGGGCTTTGCCACGGGCTTAATGTCATTAATTGGTCTGCGTGCGATAACCGGTATTTTCGAAGCGCCCGCGTTCCCGACCAATAACCGGATGGTGACCAGCTGGTTCCCGGAACATGAACGCGCTTCTGCCGTGGGTTTTTATACGTCTGGTCAGTTTGTCGGTCTGGCGTTTCTGACTCCGCTGCTGATCTGGATTCAGGAAATGTTGAGCTGGCACTGGGTGTTCATTGTCACCGGCGGTATCGGCATTATCTGGTCGCTGATTTGGTTTAAGGTTTATCAGCCGCCGCGCCTGACCAAAGGCATTAGCAAAGCTGAACTGGATTACATTCGTGACGGCGGCGGTCTGGTGGATGGCGATGCGCCAGTGAAAAAAGAGGCGCGTCAGCCGCTAACCGCCAAAGACTGGAAACTGGTGTTCCATCGTAAACTGATCGGCGTCTATCTTGGGCAATTTGCGGTGGCTTCTACACTGTGGTTCTTCTTAACCTGGTTCCCGAACTATTTAACCCAGGAAAAAGGAATCACAGCGCTGAAAGCGGGCTTTATGACCACGGTGCCATTCCTTGCGGCGTTTGTTGGCGTCCTGCTCTCAGGCTGGGTCGCGGATCTGCTGGTACGTAAGGGCTTTTCACTGGGCTTTGCGCGTAAAACGCCGATTATCTGCGGTTTGCTGATCTCCACCTGCATTATGGGTGCTAACTACACCAACGATCCGATGATGATTATGTGCCTGATGGCGCTGGCATTCTTCGGCAACGGTTTTGCTTCGATTACCTGGTCGTTAGTCTCTTCTCTGGCACCGATGCGGCTGATTGGTTTAACCGGCGGCGTGTTTAACTTCGCCGGTGGTCTGGGCGGCATCACCGTTCCGCTGGTGGTAGGGTACCTGGCGCAGGGTTACGGTTTCGCGCCTGCACTGGTTTATATCTCCGCCGTCGCGTTGATTGGCGCGCTCTCTTACATCCTGCTGGTGGGCGATGTGAAGCGCGTTGGATAATCTTTCAACTGTGGAATATGCGCCACACCACTGCGCATAATCCATTTTCTTAAAGCCGGTGCGGTCAGGCATCGGCTTTTTACTATTTTGCCGAAGAGTTTTAAACGCAGTTTGCGGGTGGCGCGCCAGTAGGCGGCGTTGCTCTTCTCCGGTTGCTTGAGTAACACCGAACGCAGAATCTCTGCGCTATCCAGCGCATAGCTAATCCCCTCCAGTGAGCTGGCGCTGATAAATCCCGCCGCTTCACCAATCAGAAAGGCATTGTCCTTACCGCAGACAAAATCCTGCCAGCGTGAGGGAAACAACACGGTACATTTCTCACTTTTCACCGCTTTGCCAAACTGGAACTGAAAGGCGCTCATTTTCTCTTTCAGCGTCGTGAAACGCGTCTGACCGTCTTTCATTGGATAGGCACCGCCAAAGATAAAATAACCGTCTTTGCTGATACTCCATGAGTAACAGTCAGTTATCGCATTATCAAAGATGCAGGAGTAGAACGGCACCGGATGTTTCTCTGCGAACCACTGCTGGATAGCGACATATTTACGAATTTGATGGTTCGGGTAGAGATGTCGCCGCACCATCGAGTTGGCACCATCGGCACCGACCAGATAGCGGGCGGTAATGTGTTGCTCCCAGCCGTCTGCGCGAAAAATGACATGCCATTTATCATCCTCATGCCAGATTTTCCGGCACAGGCTGTCGTGGTAAACCTCAACGCTGGCGGGGATCAGCGATTTCATCCATAAGTCGAAAGCATGGCGATTAATATTGATATAGCTTCGCTGGTAGTTACGTGTAAGCGATGCGGCTACGTCGACGGTTTTGACGCTGAAAATCTGCGGATTGGCGATCACATCGACAGGAAGCGTCAGTCCATCGCGAATAAAAGATCGCTGAGCGTCCGGTGCCAGCAGACCGCCGCAAGGCTTGTTGAAACCTTCAGTACCGCACTGGTGCTTTTTATCCAGCGCGATCACCTGCATTTTGCCTGCTAACTTTCGCGCCAACGCCGACCCTGCCGGGCCGAGGCCAATAATCGCCACGTCGAAATGTTCCATCTTTTCACTCACATTCATCACGATGGCAAAAGACTATTGTCTGAAAGTGAAGTCCTTGTGAAGTATGATGGCGGGAACCGTTTTGTATCAGGACCGCGCCATGAAACAGATAACCTTTGCTCCCCGTAATCACCTGCTCACCAATACCAATACCTGGACGCCCGACAGCCAGTGGCTGGTATTTGACGTGCGTCCTTCTGGGGCGTCGTTTACCGGTGAGACCATTGAGCGCGTGAATATTCATACCGGTGAGGTCGAGGTTATCTACCGTGCGTCACAGGGCGCACACGTCGGCGTGGTGACCGTTCATCCGAAGTCAGAGAAATATGTCTTTATTCACGGCCCTGAAAATCCTGATGAAACATGGCATTACGACTTCCATCATCGACGCGGCGTGATTGCTGAAAGCGGCAAGGTGAGCAATCTCGATGCAATGGATATTACCGCGCCGTATACGCCAGGAGCGCTGCGTGGCGGCAGCCATGTACATGTCTTTAGCCCGAACGGTGAAATGGTGAGTTTTACCTATAACGACCATGTAATGCATGAACGCGATCCGGCGCTGGATTTGCGCAACGTCGGTGTTGCGGTACCGTTTGGCCCGGTCAACGTACAAAAGCAGCATCCGCGTGAATACAGCGGCAGCCACTGGTGCGTGTTGGTGAGTAATACCACGCCCACGCCGCAGCCTGGCAGTGATGAAATCAATCGTGCTTATGAAGAAGGATGGGTAGGAAACCACGCGCTGGCGTTTATTGGCGACACACTTTCGCCAAAGGGCGAGAAAGTACCGGAGCTGTTCATCGTTGAGTTACCGCAAGATGAAGCTGGCTGGAAAGCAGCAGGTGATGCGCCGTTAAGCGGAACGGAATCGACCCTGCCTGCGCCACCGCGTGGCGTCGTGCAGCGACGTTTAACTTTTACCCATCATCGGGCTTATCCGGGATTAGTCAACATTCCGCGCCACTGGGTGCGCTGTAATCCGCAGGGGACGCAAATCGCGTTTTTAATGCGTGATGATAACGGCATTGTGCAATTGTGGCTTATCTCACCACAGGGCGGCGAGCCGCGACAGTTAACTCATAACAAAACGGATATTCAGTCTGCATTTAACTGGCACCCTTCCGGGGAATGGCTGGGCTTTGTGCTGGATAATCGAATTGCTTGCGTCGATGCGCAAAGCGGCGAGGTTGAGTATTTAACCGAAAACCACGCCAATCCCCCTTCTGCGGACGCCGTGGTCTTCTCGCCGGATGGTCAATGGCTGGCGTGGATGGAAGGTGGCCAGCTGTGGATCACCGAAACTGATCGCTAAATCAGTTATCAGGCATTCTGGCCGGTGGAATAACCGCATTGGTGGCTTGCGCGTTGGCTTCGCTTTTTTCAACGCGTGAGCGCACCGAGCTGTCTTTGCGGAATACATCCCACGGCAGTAAAAGCGTGTCCATCACAGCGGTAAACGGCATATCGAGAATCGCCAGCGACTTAGTGCCCCAGTTGGTTTCATCGTCGCCAATCATGGTGGCGCTGGCGCGGGTGCCGGGATACGTTCCTTCTTTCCCCCCGGTATGGGACATCACGCTGGAGCATCCTCCGAGTAATGTCATTCCGCTGCATATCATGAACGCTAACAACACATTTCTTATCATAATAAATTCATCTGTTGATCGTGGGTGTTGGCCTGATGAGTTATAGCGATCCCTTGCTGAAAATAACATCATCATTACGTCGCACTGTGGCGGCTATCGCACTTTAACGTTTCGTGCTGCCCCCTCAGTCTATGCAATAGACCATAAACTGCAAAAAAAAGTCCGCTGATAAGGCTTGAAAAGTTCATTTCCAGACCCATTTTTACATCGTAGCCGATGAGGACGCGCCTGATGGGTGTTCTGGCTACCTGACCTGTCCATTGTGGAAGGTCTTACATTCTCGCTGATTTCAGGAGCTATTGATTATGCGTAACTTTGATTTATCCCCGCTTTACCGTTCTGCTATTGGATTTGACCGTTTGTTTAACCACTTAGAAAACAACCAGAGCCAGAGTAATGGCGGCTACCCTCCGTATAACGTTGAACTGGTAGACGAAAACCATTACCGCATTGCTATCGCTGTGGCTGGTTTTGCTGAGAGCGAACTGGAAATTACCGCCCAGGATAATCTGCTGGTGGTGAAAGGTGCTCACGCCGACGAACAAAAAGAGCGCACCTATCTGTACCAGGGCATCGCTGAACGCAACTTTGAACGCAAATTCCAGTTAGCTGAGAACATTCATGTTCGTGGTGCTAACCTGGTAAATGGTTTGCTGTATATCGATCTCGAACGTGTGATTCCGGAAGCGAAAAAACCGCGCCGTATCGAAATCAACTAATTCCCTAAGGCCGCCTGGCGCGGCCTGATATCTCCATGCTCGCCGTCAGGGAGCATATGCGAATCTTCGGATTTGCAGGTACTTACTCGCTTCTTAGAAGGAGAAATGACTATGCGTAACTTCGATTTATCCCCACTGATGCGTCAATGGATCGGTTTTGACAAACTGGCCAACGCACTGCAAAACGCCGGTGAAAGCCAGAGCTTCCCGCCGTACAACATTGAAAAAAGCGACGATAACCACTACCGCATTACCCTCGCGCTGGCAGGTTTTCGTCAGGAAGATTTAGAGATTCAACTGGAAGGTACGCGCCTGAGCGTAAAAGGCACGCCGGAGCAGTCAAAAGAAGAGAAGAAATGGCTGCATCAAGGGCTTATGAATCAGCCGTTTAGCCTGAGCTTTACGCTGGCTGAAAATATGGAAGTCTCTGGTGCAACCTTCGTAAACGGTTTACTGCATATTGATTTAATTCGTAATGAGCCTGAACCCATCGCAGCGCAGCGTATCGCTATCAGCGAACGTCCCGCGTTAAATAGCTAACTAGCTATTCTCTTTGCCCCACCATTCTGGTGGGGCTTTTTTTGTCTTTCTTACTCAACAAAGCGTTAAATTTCGCCTGTTTAAGATATTTCGGCACGTTCTTTCCCGTGATAATGTGCGCTATAAGGCAAATCTGCTTCACCGATTCAGCCATAATCCGTAGCAATTAAAATGTTATCTCAAGAGAAATGGACGATGAGTGATATAGCATTAACGGTCAGTATTCTGGCTTTGGTGGCAGTCGTCGGTTTGTTTATCGGCAACGTCAAATTTCGCGGCATAGGATTAGGTATTGGCGGCGTGCTGTTTGGTGGGATCATCGTCGGCCATTTTGTTTCTCAGGCGGGGATGACATTAAGTAGCGATATGCTGCATGTTATTCAGGAATTTGGCCTGATCCTGTTCGTTTATACCATCGGGATTCAGGTGGGTCCGGGCTTCTTTGCCTCATTGCGCGTCTCCGGATTACGCCTCAACCTGTTTGCTGTTCTGATCGTCATCATCGGTGGTCTGGTTACCGCCATCCTGCATAAACTGTTTGATATTCCACTGCCGGTCGTGCTGGGGATTTTCTCCGGTGCGGTAACCAATACGCCAGCACTGGGGGCAGGGCAGCAGATCTTGCGCGACCTGGGTACACCAATGGAAATGGTCGATCAGATGGGGATGAGTTACGCGATGGCGTATCCATTCGGCATTTGCGGGATTTTATTCACCATGTGGATGTTGCGGGTTATTTTCCGCGTCAATGTCGAGACAGAAGCCCAGCAGCACGAGTCTTCACGCACCAATGGCGGTGCGCTGATCAAGACTATCAATATTCGCGTTGAGAACCCTAACCTGCATGATTTAGCCATTAAAGATGTACCGATTCTCAACGGGGACAAAATTATCTGTTCGCGTCTGAAACGAGAAGAAACCCTAAAAGTACCTTCGCCAGATACTATTATCCAACTGGGCGATTTGCTGCATCTGGTGGGGCAGCCAGCGGATTTACATAATGCGCAACTGGTGATTGGTCAGGAGGTCGATACCTCGCTGTCCACGAAAGGCACTGATTTACGCGTCGAGCGTGTGGTGGTCACCAATGAAAACGTGCTTGGTAAGCGTATTCGCGATCTGCACTTTAAAGAACGCTATGACGTTGTTATCTCGCGTCTGAACCGTGCCGGGGTCGAACTGGTCGCCAGTGGTGATATCAGCCTGCAGTTCGGCGATATCCTCAACCTGGTGGGGCGTCCGTCCGCAATTGATGCCGTTGCCAATGTGCTGGGGAATGCGCAGCAGAAACTGCAACAGGTTCAGATGCTGCCGGTGTTTATTGGTATCGGGCTTGGCGTATTGTTAGGTTCTATTCCCGTCTTTGTGCCGGGATTCCCGGCGGCGTTGAAACTGGGACTGGCGGGCGGCCCGCTGATTATGGCGTTGATCCTCGGGCGTATCGGCAGTATCGGTAAGCTGTACTGGTTTATGCCGCCAAGCGCCAACCTCGCGCTGCGGGAGCTGGGGATCGTACTGTTCCTCTCGGTAGTGGGGCTGAAATCCGGTGGGGATTTTGTAAATACCCTGGTCAATGGCGAAGGGCTAAGCTGGATTGGATATGGTGCCCTGATCACCGCCGTTCCGCTGATTACTGTTGGTATTCTGGCGCGGATGTTAGCCAAAATGAATTACCTGACCATGTGCGGAATGCTGGCTGGCTCCATGACCGATCCTCCGGCGCTGGCATTTGCTAATAATCTTCATCCAACCAGCGGTGCGGCGGCACTCTCTTATGCCACTGTCTATCCGTTGGTGATGTTCCTGCGCATTATCACCCCACAATTACTGGCGGTGCTCTTTTGGAGTATCGGTTAACTCTTTTCCGGGTGGAGTCGCCGTAAATGGTACTCCACCTGGTATTCACTGGCATTTCTGAACATCACTGAATAATTCAAAAACTCACCGCTCTCACTATATGACAACGAGGTGATCCGCAGCAGTGGTGTGTGTTCCGCTACCTTCATTTGCCGCGCCAGCAGTCTATCGGCGAGAACCGGCGTCAGGCTTTCATAATTACCGCCAATAAGAATCCCGCACTCTTGTTCAATATATTCAAACTTCGACCCTTCCAGATGTTGCAGCGAAAGGTTGCGGAACAGTTTTACCGGCATATAGCTATCTTCCAGCATCAGCGGTTTCCCTTCCACAAAACGAACGCGACGGGAGAAGTAGATCTGCTCGTTGATTTGAATCCGTAATTGGCTGGCAATGGCCGGAGGCGCAGGCATGATTTCAAATATTAGCACCTGGCTGGTGACTGTTTTCCCCTGGCGTTTTAACACCTCCACCAGCCCGGTCAGGCTGGCAGTTTGATGCAGTACATCTTTGCGCACCAGATAAGTACCGCTGCCGTGGCGGCGGACCACCAACCCCCACGCCACCAGCAGGTCAATGGCTTTACGGATGGTCATCCGTGATACC
Source organism: Escherichia sp. MOD1-EC6300 (assembly GCF_002965045.1). Taxonomy (NCBI): domain Bacteria; kingdom Pseudomonadati; phylum Pseudomonadota; class Gammaproteobacteria; order Enterobacterales; family Enterobacteriaceae; genus Escherichia; species Escherichia sp. MOD1-EC6300. The sequence goes on from NZ_PTRH01000010.1 coordinate 84,167, forward strand.
GCAAATTCTTCCGCCAGCTTTTTTTCACCGGGAAGAAGACTGTTTAGCGTGAAATCCGCGGAGTTAAGTCGAATTCTTAACCGCTCCGCAATGCTTTTGTAGATCATCTCTAGATCTCTTTTTTGCCTGCAAGCCCGGGTAAAGCGCCCACAAATTTCGATTAATCCGTTGAAAAAGCATCTTTTTTTTAGTGATGTGTTTGATGCTGTGTACCCGTGTTCACAGATGTCTACTTTTTCGCGAAAACGTAGATCTCTACCGCTCAACGAAAAGCATGAAAGCGATCACGAATCCCACTGGGTCGTTATGTTCTGCCGATAGCATCTTCCTATCCTCGCTCCAGGCCTGCCGCATAACCAATCAGGCTTCCTACTTACAGAATTGAGAAAAGAGGATGTGGAAATGCTCAGTCAAATTCAACGCTTTGGCGGCGCGATGTTCACGCCAGTGCTGCTGTTTCCCTTCGCCGGGATTGTGGTGGGTCTTGCCATCTTGCTGCAAAACCCGATGTTTGTCGGGGAATCACTGACCGATCCGAACAGTTTGTTCGCGCAAATCGTACACATTATTGAAGAGGGCGGTTGGACGGTATTCCGTAATATGCCGCTGATTTTTGCTGTCGGTTTACCTATTGGCCTTGCTAAGCAAGCGCAGGGGCGTGCTTGTCTGGCGGTGATGGTGAGTTTCCTGACCTGGAACTATTTCATCAACGCGATGGGAATGACCTGGGGAAGCTACTTCGGCGTCGATTTCTCTCAGGACGCGGTGGCAGGTAGCGGGCTGACCATGATGGCCGGAATTAAAACCCTCGATACCAGCATTATCGGCGCAATTATCATTTCCGGCATTGTGACAGCGTTGCATAACCGTCTGTTCGATAAAAAACTGCCGGTGTTTCTCGGCATTTTCCAGGGGACGTCTTATGTGGTGATTATCGCCTTCCTGGTGATGATCCCCTGCGCCTGGCTGACTTTGCTCGGCTGGCCAAAAGTACAAATGGGAATTGAATCTCTGCAAGCGTTCCTGCGTTCGGCGGGTGCGCTTGGGGTGTGGGTTTACACCTTCCTCGAACGCATTCTGATCCCAACCGGTTTACACCACTTCATCTACGGACCGTTTATCTTTGGTCCGGCAGCTGTTGAAGGCGGCATTCAGATGTACTGGGCGCAGCATCTGCAAGAGTTCAGTTTGAGCGCCGAGCCGCTGAAATCGTTGTTCCCGGAAGGCGGTTTTGCCCTGCACGGTAACTCAAAAATCTTTGGTGCCGTGGGCATTTCTTTAGCGATGTACTTCACTGCTGCACCGGAAAATCGGGTAAAAGTGGCGGGCTTGCTGATCCCTGCAACCTTAACCGCCATGCTGGTGGGAATTACCGAACCGCTGGAATTTACCTTCCTGTTCATTTCACCGTTGCTGTTTGCGGTACACGCCGTGCTGGCGGCCTCAATGTCGACTGTGATGTATCTCTTTGGTGTGGTGGGCAACATGGGCGGTGGTCTGATAGACCAGGTTTTACCGCAAAACTGGATCCCGATGTTCAGCAAACATGCGGATATGATGCTGACCCAAATCGCCATTGGGTTGTGCTTTACCCTCTTGTACTTCGTTGTCTTCCGCACCCTGATTCTGCAATTCAACATGTGCACACCGGGGCGTGAAGATGCGGAGGTGAAGCTCTACTCGAAAGCCGAATACAAAGCCTCACGAGGCCAAACTACCGCTGCAGAGCCCAAAAAAGAGCTGGAGCAGGCTGCCGGCATCCTGCAAGCCCTGGGCGGGGTGGGCAATATCTCCAGTATTAACAATTGCGCGACGCGTCTACGTATTGCACTGCATGACATGTCACAAACGCTGGATGACGAAGTCTTTAAAAAGCTGGGAGCGCATGGCGTCTTCCGTAGTGGTGATGCCATTCAGGTGATCATTGGTTTGCATGTTTCCCAGCTGCGTGAACAGCTCGATAGCTTAATTAATTCTCATCAATTAGCAGAAAAAGTTGCCATTACGGAGGCAGTATAATGACCAAATTCTCAGTGGTTGTCGCAGGCGGTGGAAGCACCTTTACGCCAGGCATCGTGTTGATGTTATTGGCGAATCAGGATCGTTTCCCGCTTCGCGCACTGAAATTTTATGATAACGATGGCGCACGGCAGGAAGTGATTGCCGAAGCCTGTAAAGTTATTCTTAAAGAGAAAGCGCCGGACATTGAGTTTAGCTACACCACCGATCCTGAAGTGGCGTTCAGCGACGTTGATTTTGTCATGGCGCACATTCGTGTCGGCAAATATCCGATGCGCGAACTGGATGAAAAAATACCGCTGCGCCACGGCGTTGTCGGTCAGGAAACTTGCGGACCCGGCGGAATAGCGTACGGCATGCGATCTATCGGTGGCGTCCTGGAACTGGTGGATTATATGGAAAAATATTCACCAAATGCCTGGATGCTCAACTACTCCAACCCGGCAGCAATTGTGGCAGAAGCCACACGTCGTCTGCGTCCGAACGCGAAAATCCTCAACATCTGTGACATGCCAATCGGTATTGAAAGTCGGATGGCGCAAATTGTTGGGCTGCAAGATCGCAAACAGATGCGCGTGCGCTACTACGGCCTGAACCACTTTGGCTGGTGGACATCAATTGAAGATTTGCAAGGCAACGACCTGATGCCCCAGCTGCGGCAATATGTCTCAAAGCACGGTTATGTTCCACCGCAGCAAGATACGCATACCGAAGCGAGCTGGAACGACACCTATGCAAAAGCGCGGGATGTACAGGCACTGGACCCGGATACATTGCCGAACACCTATCTGAAATATTATCTCTTCCCGGATTATGTCGTTCAGCATTCCAACCCTGAACATACCCGCGCGAATGAGGTGATGGAACATCGCGAGAAACAGGTTTTCGATGCTTGCCGCGCCATTACGGCGGCAGGAAATTCAGCGGCGGGCAAGCTGGAAATTGACGAACATGCGTCATACATCGTCGATCTGGCGGCGGCAATTGCCTTCAACACTCAGGAGCGGATGTTGCTGATTGTGCCTAACAACGGGGCAATTCATAACTTTGATGATGAAGCGATGGTCGAGATCCCGTGTCTGGTCGGGCACAACGGACCAGAACCACTGGTGGTCGGCGATATCCCGCAGTTTCAGAAAGGGTTAATGAGTCAGCAAGTGGCGGTGGAAAAACTGGTCGTGGACGCCTGGGAACAGCGTTCATATCAGCACCTGTGGCAGGCGATTACGTTGTCGAAAACGGTACCGAGCGCCTCGGTCGCCAAAGCTATTCTGGATGAGTTGCTGGAGGCCAACAAAGCGTACTGGCCAGAGTTACGTTAATTGTGTGGACTGGCATCCGTTGGGTGCTGGTCCGTATTCTTCAGCACGGCTGACGGCGCATAACCAAATTTATGCTTAAAGGCTTTGCTGAAATGAAAGGAGTCGAAGAAGTTGAGTGTATCAGCGACTTCGCCAACCGAGTTCCCTTGTTGCTTTAATAGCGATAGCGCCAGATCCAGACGCGCATCGAGGTAATATTCTTTGGGCGTCTTGCCGGTATAGCGTAAAAACAGACGACGCAACCAGGCTTCGCTACAGGGGATCGTGGCAGCCATATCGGCTACGCTCCAGCGTTGTTGCAGACTGGCATGTAAAGTGGCAATTAGTTTTTCAATTTGCCGCCGTTGTGGATCTTTTTTACCGTCTGAGTACATAAGACAAATCCACTGATAAATAATTTTCGTCAGAAAAGCGACTGCCAGATTATTTTTTATTGCTTCTGGTGAAGTAATTAATTCAGCAACTTCGGTGAGTTCCTGATTATAAACTTCGCCATTATAAATAACGCTTTGCTGACCGACGGGAATATCCATCATACTGGTGGGGGTAAATTCCATCCAGTACTGTTCCCAGACTAAACCTTCACAGTGATAAGAGTGAATATCCATTGGCTTTAAAAATATAATACAGTTGCCATGCAGTGTTATTTGTTCACCATTCTTTAAAATAATTTTCCCACATCCTTGTACGGTATACACCGCAACCCATGAGTTGGCGATAAGCGGTTTCTTCTTGTCCCGCGGCCAGATCACCCGATAATGCTCGTCGGCGTAGGTATGCCAGAGCGAGATCAGAGAAATTCCGCTGGAGATCACATTTTCGTTAATCAATAAGGGAATATTGTACGGAGTTTCGTTTTTTACATCCGAACTTTGCAATTTTCCATTCATTTTAATATCCCTCCGGCGAATTATGCTCACAACCTGAACTTAACAGAAAACAATCCGTTCAGGGATACGACGTTTGTATTTTAAGAATCTGACTGCCTGACCCGACGCATTTTACCTCTCCCTATATTCATGCGTCCGGGACATAAACATAAATAAGGGCTATGAGATGAATTCGTTACAAATCTTGAGTTTTGTCGGTTTTACGCTGCTGGTGGCGGTCATCACCTGGTGGAAGGTCCGCAAAACAGATACCGGATCGCAACAAGGCTATTTTCTTGCCGGACGTTCACTAAAAGCGCCGGTTATTGCCGCTTCGTTAATGTTAACCAACCTTTCCACGGAACAACTGGTCGGTCTTTCCGGACAGGCCTACAAAAGTGGCATGTCGGTAATGGGCTGGGAAGTCACTTCTGCGGTGACGTTGATCTTTCTTGCACTAATCTTTTTACCGCGCTATTTGAAGCGCGGCATTGCCACCATCCCCGATTTTCTGGAGGAACGTTATGATAAAACTACGCGTATTATCATCGACTTCTGCTTCCTCATTGCCACTGGCGTTTGCTTTCTGCCAATTGTTCTCTACTCCGGCGCGTTGGCGTTAAACAGCCTGTTTCACGTCGGGGAATCGCTACAAATTTCTCACGGTGCGGCTATCTGGCTGCTGGTGATCTTGCTTGGCCTGGCGGGAATTTTGTATGCGGTGATCGGCGGACTGCGCGCGATGGCGGTGGCGGACTCCATTAACGGTATTGGGCTGGTTATCGGCGGCTTGATGGTGCCGGTGTTTGGCCTGATCGCGATGGGCAAGGGCAGCTTTATGCAGGGCATTGAGCAACTCACCACCGTTCACGCCGAGAAATTAAACTCAGTCGGCGGTCCAACCGATCCCTTGCCAATTGGTGCGGCATTTACCGGTTTGATTCTGGTTAACACCTTTTACTGGTGTACAAATCAGGGCATCGTGCAACGCACGCTGGCGTCAAAAAGTTTGGCGGAAGGGCAAAAAGGGGCGCTGTTAACGGCGGTGCTGAAAATGCTCGACCCGCTGGTATTGGTGCTGCCAGGGTTGATAGCGTTTCATCTGTATCAGGATTTACCGAAAGCTGATATGGCTTATCCGACGCTGGTCAATAACGTTCTGCCAGTGCCACTGGTAGGTTTTTTCGGCGCGGTGTTATTTGGTGCGGTGATCAGTACTTTCAACGGCTTTCTGAATAGCGCCAGTACGTTATTCAGTATGGGCATTTACCGACGCATCATTAACCAAAATGCCGAGCCGCAGCAACTGGTTACCGTCGGGCGCAAATTTGGTTTCTTTATCGCCATTGTTTCGGTGCTGGTCGCGCCGTGGATCGCCAACGCGCCGCAGGGGCTGTATAGCTGGATGAAACAGCTCAACGGTATTTACAACGTGCCGCTGGTTACCATCATCATTATGGGCTTTTTCTTCCCCCGCATTCCGGCACTGGCGGCAAAAGTGGCGATGGGGATTGGCATTATCAGCTACATTACCATCAACTATCTGGTGAAGTTCGACTTCCATTTCCTCTATGTGCTGGCCTGTACGTTCTGCATCAACGTGGTAGTGATGCTGGTGATTGGTTTTATCAAACCACGCGCCACGCCGTTCACTTTCAAAGATGCGTTTGCGGTGGACATGAAGCCGTGGAAAAACGTCAAGATCGCGTCAATTGGCATCTTATTCGCGATGATTGGCGTCTATGCCGGGCTGGCTGAATTCGGCGGCTACGGTACGCGCTGGTTGGCGATACTCAGTTATTTCATCGCTGCCGTAGTGATTGTCTACCTGATTTTTGACAGCTGGCGGCATCGTCACGACCCAGCCGTAACCTTTACTCCCGACGCGAAGGATAGCCTATGAAACGCCCCAATTTTCTGTTCATCATGACCGATACCCAGGCCACCAATATGGTCGGTTGCTATAGCGGTAAGCCGCTGAATACGCAAAATATTGATAGTCTGGCGGCGGAAAGTATTCGCTTTAATTCCGCCTATACCTGTTCACCGGTTTGTACACCAGCGCGCGCCGGGCTGTTTACCGGTATCTACGCTAACCAGTCCGGCCCGTGGACCAATAACGTCGCGCCGGGCAAAAACATCTCCACTATGGGACGCTACTTTAAGGATGCGGGCTATCACACCTGTTACATTGGCAAATGGCATCTCGACGGTCATGACTATTTCGGCACTGGCGAGTGTCCGCCGGAGTGGGACGCTGATTACTGGTTCGATGGGGCGAACTACCTTAGCGAACTGACGGAAAAAGAGATCAGCCTGTGGCGCAATGGCCTAAACAGTGTTGAGGATTTACAGGCGAACCAGATCGACGAAACCTTCACCTGGGCGCACCGCATCAGCAATCGGGCGGTAGATTTTCTGCAACAGCCCGCGCGCGCCGAGGAACCCTTCCTGATGGTGGTTTCGTATGATGAGCCGCATCACCCGTTCACTTGTCCGGTTGAGTATTTAGAGAAATACGCTGATTTTTACTACGAACTTGGCGAGAAATCACAGGATGACCTGGCGAACAAACCGGAACATCACCGCTTATGGGCGCAGGCAATGCCATCGCCAGTCGGTGATGACGGGCTTTATCACCATCCGCTCTATTTTGCCTGCAATGACTTTGTTGATGACCAAATTGGACGGGTCATCAACGCATTAACGCCAGAGCAGCGTGAAAGTACGTGGGTCATTTATACCTCCGATCACGGCGAAATGATGGGCGCACATAAGCTGATCAGTAAAGGAGCCGCGATGTATGACGACATCACCCGTATTCCGCTGATCATCCGTTCACCGCAAGGGGAGCGGCGGCAGGTCGATACGCCAGTCAGTCATATCGATTTACTGCCGACAATGATGGCGCTGGCAGATATTGAAAAACCAGACATTCTGCCAGGGGAAAATATCCTTGCTGTGAAAGAGCCGCGTGGCGTGATGGTGGAATTTAACCGTTATGAGATTGAGCATGACAGCTTTGGCGGTTTTATTCCGGTGCGTTGCTGGGTGACGGATGATTTTAAACTGGTGCTAAACCTTTTCACCAGTGATGAACTTTACGATCGCCGTAACGACCCAAATGAAATGCATAACCTGATCGATGATATCCGTTTTACCGACGTTCGCCGCAAAATGCATGACGCCTTGCTGGATTACATGGACAAAATTCGCGATCCGTTCCGCAGTTACCAATGGAGTCTGCGTCCGTGGCGTAAAGATGCGCAACCGCGCTGGATGGGGGCGTTCCGTCCACGCCCACAGGATGGCTATTCGCCGGTAGTACGCGACTATGACACCGGCCTGCCAACACAAGGGGTGAAGGTGGAAGAGAAAAAACAGAAGTTTTGACGACAATGCCCGTTGGCGATAACCCAGCGGGCAAAATATTCAGGCTGCTTAAACCAGTGAACTGCCGGTCAGGAAAGAAAACATCAGGAATATCAGCAAAATGCTGCACACGATGCCGATGCCAAAAAGTAAGGTATGGAAAGCCAGCGTCCCGCCGCCAAAAACCAGAGCGCCGCGAATGCCCCAGCGATTTTCCTTACGCATACCGCCAACAAATGCGCAAAGTAGCGCAGCAATGGCCAGTGCGATTCCACCTTGATCGAGGATTTTATCGACATCTACATCCTCTTTTTTCTCCACGGTGGTAATTTTTTCGCCTTTTATTCCGGCGAGAAGACCTCTTTTAATTTCAGCCGTTTTGTCCGCCACGATGCTTTCAAGCGTTGGCGGTGGTGCGGAAAAAGGGCCGAATGAAAAGTGGATAATCCCCATCATTAAAGCGATGGCACCGAACAGCATGCCCAATGAACTGATTTTATTTTGCGCTATGATACCCATCTGACCTCCTTGTAGCGGATGGCAAAAGCATATCAGGAAACGGGCGGACGAAATTCTTAAAAAAACCGCTAAAGCTAGAGCGTTAGTGAAATTGCAAAGGAGCAACAATGAAAATTTCCCGCCTCGGAGAAGCGCCCGATTACCGCTTCTCGCTGGCTAATGAGCGTACTTTTTTGGCGTGGATCCGTACTGCACTAGGATTTCTGGCGGCGGGGGTTGGGCTTGATCAACTTGCGCCAGATTTCGCCACGCCCGTCATTCGCGAACTGCTGGCGTTGTTGTTGTGTCTGTTTTCCGGCGGGTTAGCGATGTATGGCTACTTGCGCTGGTTACGCAATGAAAAAGCGATGCGTCTGAAAGAGGACCTGCCCTATACCAACAGCTTATTAATCATCAGCGTAATATTGATGGTCGTGGCGGTGATCGTTATGGGACTGGTGTTGTATGCCGGATAGCCGCAAAGCCAGACGCATTGCCGACCCAGGGCTGCAGCCGGAGCGTACATCACTGGCGTGGTTTCGTACCATGCTGGGCTACGGCGCGTTGATGGCGTTGGCTATCAAACACAACTGGCACCAGGCGGGCATGTTATTCTGGATTTCGATTGGCATCCTCGCCATCGTAGCGCTGATCCTCTGGCACTACACCCGTAATCGCAATTTAATGGATGTCACGAATAGCGATTTTTCCCAATTTCACGTAGTCCGTGACAAATTTTTGATCTCCCTCGCGGTGTTATCTCTCGCAATACTGTTTGCTGTAACGCATATACATCAACTTATCGTATTTATTGAGAGAGTCGCATGACAGGAAGTCAGGTCATTGATGCTGAAGAGGACAGGCATAAACTGGTTGTAGAGTATAAGGATGCTCTGCAACCTGCCGATTTTTATTACAATTTCAAACAGCGGGGCATCCGCTCCGTACAGCTTATTCCCCATCTTGAATTTGATGACCGGGGCGATCTGACGGCCGCTTCGGTGACAGCAGAGCTGTGGGGGAAATTTTTAATTGCCCTGTTCGAGTGTTGGGTACGGGCAGATATCAGTCGTATCTCGATTGAGCTTTTTGACGCCACCCTACAAAAATGGTGTGGCAGCGAAAACCCGCAACCGCGCCGTGGCTGCCAGGCGTGCGACTGGCATCGGCTGTGCCCGCACGCTCGGGAGGAGACGCCAGACAACGTGCTTTGTGCGGGCTATCAGGCGTTTTATTCTTACTCCGCGCCGCATATGCGGGTGATGCGTGATCTGATAAAGCAGCATCGTTCTCCCATGGAGCTGATGACGATGCTGCGGTGACGTGAGCTTAAACGGGCTGCCCCTGATGCGACATCCGCGTCGCCAGCGGTAGCCAGCACAGCACGATCAACAATCCCATTAAGGTCATCAACAACCCCAGGCTGCCCTGACCGGTTTGCGGCAACATCGCAGAGAGCGACGCAAGCACGCCGGAACCAATGTTTTGCAGACCGCCGACCAGCGCGCCAGCCGTGCCCGCCAGGAAGGGGAACGGTTCCATTGCGCCGCTGGTCGCCAGCGGAAACAGCATCCCGGCACCGAAAAAGAACAGCGCGGCAGGAACAAGCAATGTCCAGACATTCATCACGCCAAACCAGTCGGGGATCCACATCAGCAAGCCAGCCAGCAGGCAGCAGATAACCGACTGCCACATCAACGTTGAGAAGCGTTTATTAGGACGCCCGGCAAACCATGCTCCAAAAAATGCCGCCGGAATCGGCAGAATAAACAAAATACTGACCGTCATACTGCTCAGCCCTAATACCGCACCCATCAGCACGCCGGAGCAGGCTTCAAAGGCGGCAATCCCGGCCAGACCGCCAATCAGCATCAGCAAATAACAGTTAAAACCGCTGTTACCGAAAAGTGTTTTATAACTGGTAAGCAGGCGCGTGCGCGGTGCATCTACCGGACGCGTTTCCGGCATCCAGCGCGCCATACTGAAGGTCACACCGGCACAAAGTACCAACAGGAAGAGATAACAGGCGCGCCAGTTCCACATCGTATCCAGCAGACCGCCGATTAACGGTGCGAGCAACGGACTGACGAGAATCCCCATATTTAACAGGCTGTTAGCATGACGCAACTGTGTCCGTTCATATAAATCACGCGGCAATGTACGCGCCATCACGCCGCCTACGCCGGTGCCCATCCCCTGCATCGCGCTGGCGGCAATCAACACCGTCAAACTGGAGGTCGTGACCGCGACCAGCGTTGCCAGCATAAAAATGGACATTCCGACGAGGATCACCGGTCGGCGACCCACACGGTCGGATATCGGGCCATAAAACAGTTGCGAGACACCGTAAGTCAGCAGATAAGCGCCCATTACGCTTTGCACCGCCCCTTCACGAACGTTGAGATCGCGCGCCATATCGGCAATAGCTGGAATATAAATGGTTTGCGCCATCTGACCGACGGCCACGAGTAATACCAACATCAATAACAAATTGACGTTTCTATGCCTTTTCATTATCACGGATGCTTTTATAAAAATAATTAGAATAAGTCACTACGCATTCCCATAAATGCGGGAGAGGAATCTATCACATTGATGAATGTTAGCCAGATATACGCCAGGAATGGGGAATTGTTTAGCGGCAGAATATGTAAACAAAAGCGGCAATAAATGTTGCCGGGAGGGATGGTAGGTCGGATAAGATGCGTCAGCATCGCATCCGACACCAACCCACACGTTAAATATAAAAGGGGAGCGGTTACCCGCTCCCCTTTGGTGCGACTTGAATCTGAATTACTTCAGGTATTTCAGAACAGCATCAAGCAGTTGCAGTGCTGCAACAATGAGTTTGAGGATAAGAATGGCGATATCCACCAGGCTCATACGCGTCTCCTGTGGTTCAGGAGCACTGCCAGCTGACGTACCTTTCCGCTGCCTGTTGCCAGCTGTTGTGCACGCGGTATCTCAAGGAGAAACGTTGTGCTTGTTGACATAACACAGTGTGCTCACGCGGGGTTAAGGCGCTGACGGCACCACCCGTTTCAGCCAGGACTTAGTGCGCCGGGTAACGATGCGGCCCCCGCATAACACATTGCGTACAGTGATATTATAGAAGTTTACTGTATAAATAAACAGTAATATTTAGACAAAACGTAAACTGTGATCGATACTCCACTATGTACTAAATACGTCAAAATTCGTGCCGAAATTGCGCGTTCTGCGCGGAACACGTATACTTTCTGTGTTGACATAATACAGTGTGCTTTGCGGTTACCAGCCGCGGGCGGCTGACGAAACCTCGCTCCGGCGGGGTTTTTTGTTACCTGCAGTACAGTACAAAACGTGATCAATCCCTCAATTTTCCCTTGCTGAAAAATTTTCCATTGTCTCTCCTGTAAACCTGTGCTTGTATAAATATTGTTAAACACAAAACCAACAAGGTCCCCAATGACTACTTCCATGCTCAACGCAAAACTACTACCAACTGCGCCATCCGCCGCAGTGGTCGTCGTGCGTGTGGTGGTGGTCGTCGGCAATGCGCCGTAGGGACTGGAACAACACACGATTCCAAAACCCCGCCGGCGCAAACCGGGCGGGGTTTTTCGTTTAAGCACCTCCCGGAAAGTCGGCCCAGAAGAAAAGGACTGGAGCATGGCAAGTTCGGGCACATCATCGACGCGTAAGCGCTTTACCGGCGCAGAATTTATCGTTCATTTCCTGGAACAGCAGGGCATTAAGATTGTGACGGGCATTCCGGGCGGTTCTATCCTGCCTGTTTACGACGCCTTAAGCCAAAGCACGCAAATCCGCCATATTCTGGCTCGCCATGAACAGGGCGCGGGGTTTATCGCTCAGGGAATGGCGCGCACTGACGGCAAACCGGCGGTCTGTATGGCCTGTAGCGGACCAGGTGCGACTAACCTGGTGACCGCCATTGCCGATGCGCGACTGGACTCCATCCCGCTGATTTGCATCACTGGTCAGGTTCCTGCCTCAATGATCGGCACTGATGCCTTCCAGGAAGTGGACACCTACGGCATCTCTATCCCCATCACCAAACACAACTATCTGGTCAGACATATCGAAGAACTCCCGCAGGTCATGAGCGATGCTTTCCGTATTGCGCAATCAGGCCGCCCTGGCCCGGTGTGGATAGACATTCCTAAGGATGTGCAAACGGCAGTTTTTGAGATTGAAGAACAGCCCGGTATGACAGAAAAAGCTGCCGCGCCTGCGTTTAGTGAAGAGAGTATTCGTGACGCAGCTGCAATGATTAACGCCGCCAAACGCCCGGTGCTCTATCTGGGCGGCGGTGTCATTAACGCGCCCGCGCGGGTGCGTGAACTGGCGGAGAAAGCGCAGCTGCCTACCACCATGACTTTAATGGCGCTGGGCATATTGCCAAAAGCACATCCCCTGTCGCTGGGTATGCTGGGGATGCACGGCGTGCGCAGCACCAACTACATTTTGCAGGAGGCGGATCTGCTGATTGTTCTCGGCGCGCGTTTTGATGACCGGGCGATTGGTAAAACCGAGCAGTTCTGCCCGAATGCCAAAATTATTCATGTCGATATCGACCGCGCAGAGCTGGGCAAAATCAAGCAGCCGCACGTAGCGATTCAGGCGGATGTTGATGACGTGTTGGCGCAGCTGATCCCGCAGGTGGAAGCGCAACCGCGTGCAGAGTGGCACCAGTTGGTAGCCGATTTGCAGCGCGAATTCCCGTGTCCAATCCCGAAAGCGTGTGATCCGTTAAGCCATTACGGCCTGATCAACGCCGTTGCCGCCTGTGTCGATGACAACGCGATTATCACCACCGACGTGGGTCAGCATCAGATGTGGACCGCGCAGGCTTATCCGCTCAATCGCCCACGCCAGTGGCTGACCTCCGGCGGGCTGGGCACGATGGGCTTTGGCCTGCCTGCGGCCATTGGCGCGGCGCTGGCGAACCCGGATCGCAAAGTGTTGTGTTTCTCCGGCGACGGCAGCCTGATGATGAATATTCAGGAGATGGCGACCGCTAGCGAAAACCAACTGGATGTCAAAATCATCCTGATGAACAACGAAGCGCTGGGGCTGGTGCATCAGCAACAGAGTCTGTTCTACAAGCAGGGCGTTTTTGCCGCCACCTATCCGGGCAAAATCAACTTTATGCAGATTGCCGCCGGATTCGGCCTCGAAACCTGTGATTTGAATAACGAAGCCGATCCGCAGGCTGCATTGCAGGAAATCATCAATCGCCCTGGTCCGGCGCTGATCCACGTGCGTATTGATGCCGAAGAAAAAGTGTACCCGATGGTGCCGCCAGGTGCGGCGAATACTGAAATGGTGGGGGAATAAGCCATGCAAAACACAACTCATGACAACGTGATTCTGGAGCTCACCGTTCGCAACCATCCGGGCGTAATGACCCACGTTTGTGGCCTTTTTGCCCGCCGCGCTTTTAACGTTGAAGGCATTCTTTGTCTGCCGATTCAGGACAGCGACAAAAGCCACATCTGGCTACTGGTCAATGACGACCAGCGTCTGGAGCAGATGATAAGCCAAATCGACAAGCTGGAAGATGTGGTGAAAGTGCAGCGTAATCAGTCCGATCCGACGATGTTTAACAAGATTGCGGTGTTTTTTCAGTAAGGAGCGACATTAAACTGCTCGGGGTGATTACTGATGAGCGATTTTTGATAGATCCGTTCAGATATATAGGGTGAAATTGTGCCAGAGACCATCTCAGGCACAATTTATTGGCCCTGACGTTAATTAGAGTCCAGCACTGGTCATTCGCGGGTTGACGGTTAGGGCTAAAATTTCCAGCGATGGCGCTAAATTCTGATTGCTGTCTATACCAGTGATCATGACTAGCATTCTATAAATTAATTGCTCATCGTGAGGTATATTATGGCAAGCCCTATAAACAATGGAACAACGATATCAAATTCCTGCTCTCCCTCTATTTTAGATAAGGAAATAAATATAGCAGATGAGCTTCATATTAAGAATTATGCAAAAAAATATTCACCAGGCAGTAATTTTGCAAAATGGATGTTACAGGAAATAAAACGCTTAATAGTAAATATCATGTCCGGTTCTCGGAACGTTAGCACTGATATTCTTGACTATTTTCATCCTATGCCAGGAACAGAAAATAATGGTAATCGTACCTGGATGGCGGCGACTGGAGAGAGTGAATATACCGTAATCGAACAAACAGGTGACAAATCTTTTAAGATTATACAGAAGGATGAAAATTCAAATGAACGAACCGAAATATCATATTCTGGAGTGGCTGTGGCGACTATCATCAAGTCGCTTTCTGAAAAGACTGCCGCGCTAGAGACTCACTCCGCTGATACACTTTTGAGGAAAAGTATTGTCAATTGTATTGTTATGAAAAACAAGGATGCTAAAAAAGTAATTAATGCAGACATTGAGAATAATATATATGATTTGTTAAAGCTGCAAATTCAAAAAGATGAAGGGTATTTACCTGTTCATGAAAGTTTTAACAGCGCTGATGTTTTTTTGGAATCCATAATTATGGATGCGCATAGAACTATAAAAGAACAAAGTCAGCAAAATGGTGCTGCTAAAATAACTTGCTGCGGTGTTGAGTTAAGTAAAGACATTCTTGAAATTTTTGCAAACAAAATTAAAATAATTGAAAACGAAACAAATAATAGTCAAAGCACACTTCAACAAATAGTTCCGCTGGTTTGCTTTAAAGACGATGAACCTTCTCAGTTAAGTAAATTATTAAAAAAATCAAAGAGTAACATTACTGATGATAAGATTGATGAAATAATCGATTGCTTATCTAGTCCTCAGGGGATTTCATGTTTTTATCATGCTTGCATACAATCCTATCAAAGTTATTTAAAAGGCATAACTCCAGATGTTTTACAGGGGATGAATAAGAGTATGGAAAGATTAAGTTCGGGTAAATCAGGTTATACTTTGGTAGGAGGGGGTAAGTATGTTAATGAAATATATTTTACCAAAAAAGATTTTAGACAAAAGCTGTATGTAGCGAGTGTTAGTAATGATGGGGATGAAGTTAAGCTTGAGTGCTCTCGTTATTTTACTAAAGGTGTGATTAAAGAAGAGTCCACCGATAATTTATTTTCTTTTACATTTTCCGGTGCCGCAACAATCGCTGATTTATAATTTACCCCTGATAAAGCGCGCTTATCATAAAGGTGAGTACGTGTTCTTAGCAATTTGTTTTTTGCCTGTGTTTTTGAAAATGAGCGATTTTTGATAGTTAATAAGTTGTGTTGATGATGCAATTGCACTGGAAAATAGTTAAGGAAAATAACAACACCATATAATTACTATTGAAATAAATGAAGAGTAGTGGTTGGCATAGAAATATTCATGATGCTAACTATTCATGTTTTTAACAATGTTAGAATATGCAAAATGTCATATTGTGAGGTTACTATGGTTAGTGCGACGGGTTCTATGAATTCAAGGAAAACAGAGGTTGATGATAGCCAGTTTCTTAATCAGAGTCTAAGGGATAGTATCGAAAGAAGTCTTGACGGCAATATTTCTAAATTTGATGTGATGGAAGAAAGTGGCCTGCTCGGTAATTGTAGAACAAGGTCTGATAAAGCCACTTTTGGCGAAATTTTTCGTAGTTTGTTATTATATATTTTAGATTCTTTTAATATCTATCGACATGATGTTAGTGATAAATTAGTCCGTTATTTTCATGTTACCCCTGAATCGGTGAATGCTGATAAAAAAACATGGGTTGCCACCACGGGTATAAATAGTCAAATAACAATTGAGCAGACCGGCAGTAATAAATTTACAGTCACTGAGAGGTGTCGTGAGAACAATGGTAATAGCAACCAGTTGAAAAATAACACCAGGGTAAGGATTTTTAGTGGTCGAAATGTGGAAGAGTTTATACAGTTACTTTCACAACACGATAAATTGGAAAGAGAACAATTCTCAGAATTAACAATTGCTGCAAATGCTCTTAAGAAAGAACTGGTTAGTAATTATATAACAGGTAATAATGTATATAAAACTCAAGCTGAATCCCCATTAACAAATGCTTTGCAAAAACAAACTCAATTAATTCCAGATGATTTTCTTTATCAATCGGCCATAACAAAACTGTCTGTTGATAAAGGTGAGTTTGGCTCACTTCTTGGTGATGCAAAAAGGCAAGTGGGAGAGGGGAGTTCACATATTTCATGTTGTGGGGTGAAAATTAACCGTACTATACATGAGTTACTGAAGGAGAAAACCTCGGCTTTGGCTGAGCGTCAAGATGCCCATAAAATTAATCTCGATGAGCTTTTCAATGACATTATATTTACGCCAGCGCAATGTGATTTGGTAAGAAAATCTCTAGAGGATGAACATGTTGATAAAGCAAAAATAGCGAGTATTGTTTCTTGTCTCTCTAGTGTTTCAGGGATTAGTAATCTGTATTATGCTTGTTCACAGGCATTTCATGTGGCCCATGACGGAAAGGATATTAATGTATCTCAGGCAGGAAGTTCTCTTTATAGCATAATATCTGATAATCCTATTTTTTGTGCGTTGGGGGGGAGGATGAATTTGCTTTTTGCTGACTTTTCAGAGTATGCATTCAAACAAACTTATCATGTTGTAAAAGCAGTCGTAAATGAAGCTAAAAGCGATTTTGATATTGCAAATTTCATCTATACCACATCCGGTGAGTTACCAGAAAAAGACACGTATAAAAAATACACTTATAAAAAATACAATTATAAAGAAGACACGTATAAAAAAGACACTAATTATGAGTATTCCGCTGAATCTTATAGCTCTGCAGATTTTGAAGATAATTACTGGATGCCAGAAAAGTATAACGATATTATAACGAAAAATTTCTCAGGTAATATTACAATTGCAATCATCAAATAATTAGCTTTTTCTAAATCATACACGCTAAACGCTTACCTTTCAGGTAAGCGTTTTTGCGATAAGCGCAACATCAATCAGTCAATACATACCCATATCCAACTTGAACAACATCGCGCTTATCGTTAAGGTATGCGCGTTTTTTATCCGCCAGGACCCAATCATGATCACCGTTGCCCTTATAGACGATCACCTTATCGTCCGCTCCGGCTTTGCGCAGCTGCTGGGGCTGGAACCTGATTTGCAGGTAGTTGCCGAGTTTGGTTCGGGGCGCGAGGCACTGGCGGGGCTGCCGGGGCGCGGTGTGCAGGTGTGTATTTGCGATATCTCCATGCCCGATATCTCCGGTCTGGAGCTGCTAAGCCAGCTGCCGAAAGGTATGGCGACAATTATGCTCTCCGTTCATGACAGTCCGGCACTGGTTGAGCAGGCGCTTAACGCGGGGGCGCGCGGCTTTCTCTCCAAACGCTGTAGCCCGGATGAACTGATTGCAGCGGTGCATACGGTTGCTACGGGGGGATGTTATTTGACACCGGATATTGCCATTAAACTGGCATCCGGTCGCCAGGACCCGCTGACCAAACGTGAACGCCAGGTGGCGGAAAAACTGGCGCAAGGAATGGCGGTGAAAGAGATTGCCGCCGAACTGGGCTTGTCGCCGAAAACGGTACACGTCCATCGCGCCAACCTGATGGAAAAACTGGGCGTCAGTAACGACGTGGAACTGGCGCGCCGCATGTTTGATGGCTGGTGATGAAGACGTTGTTCTCCCGCTTAATTACTGTTATTGCCTGCTTTTTTATCTTCTCTGCCGCGTGGTTTTGCCTGTGGAGTATCAGCCTGCATCTGGTTGAGCGCCCTGATATGGCGGTGCTGTTATTTCCGTTTGGTCTTCGACTTGGGCTAATGCTGCAATGCCCGCGCGGCTACTGGCCGGTGCTGCTGGGAGCGGAGTGGCTGCTGATTTATTGGTTAATGCAGGCGGTTGGTTTAAGCCATTTCTCCTTATTGATGATCGGTAGTTTGCTGACGTTACTGCCCGTGGCGCTGATCTCACGCTATCGCCATCAACGCGACTGGCGCACCCTGCTGTTACAGGGGGCAGCGCTGACGGCGGCGGCGTTGTTGCAGTCGTTGCCCTGGCTTTGGTACGGCAAAGAGTCGTGGAATGCGCTGTTGCTGACTTTAACTGGCGGCCTGACGCTGGCCCCGATATGTCTGGTGTTCTGGCACTATCTCGCCAATAACATCTGGCTGCCGCTCGGGCCGTCGTTAGTTTCTCAACCGATCAATTGGCGCGGGCGGCATCTGGTCTGGTACTTGCTGCTGTTTGTTATCAGTCTCTGGCTCCAGTTGGGATTGCCGGATGAACTGTCGCGCTTTACGCCATTCTGCCTGGCGCTGCCGATTATCGCGCTGGCATGGCACTACGGCTGGCAAGGGGCGCTGATTGCGACGTTGATGAACGCCATCGCGCTGATCGCCAGTCAAACCTGGCGTGACCATCCGGTTGATTTATTGCTCTCACTGCTGGTGCAAAGTCTGACAGGGTTGTTACTTGGCGCTGGCATCCAGCGGTTGCGTGAACTTAACCAGTCGCTGCAAAAGGAACTGGCGCGCAATCAGCATCTGGCTGAACGTTTGTTAGAAACCGAAGAGAGTGTGCGTCGTGATGTGGCGCGTGAATTACACGATGATATCGGTCAGACCATCACCGCCATTCGTACGCAAGCGGGCATTGTCCAGCGGCTCGCGGCGGATAACGCCAGCGTGAAACAGAGCGGGCAGCTCATCGAACAGTTATCCCTGGGTGTTTACGACGCGGTGCGCCGCTTGTTAGGGCGGTTACGTCCGCGCCAGCTGGATGATCTCACTCTGGAGCAGGCCATCCGCTCACTGATGCGGGAAATGGAGCTGGAAGGGCGCGGTATTGTCAGCCATCTCGAATGGCGAATCGATGAATCAGCGTTAAGCGAAAACCAGCGCGTGACGCTGTTTCGCGTCTGCCAGGAAGGGTTGAACAACATTGTGAAACATGCCGATGCCAGTGCGGTCACGTTGCAAGGCTGGCAGCAGGACGAACGGTTGATGCTGGTGATTGAAGACGATGGCAGCGGTTTACCGCCGGGTTCCGGGCAACACGGTTTTGGCCTCACCGGAATGCGCGAGCGAGTAACGGCGCTGGGTGGCACCTTGACCATCTCCTGTTTGCACGGCACGCGTGTCAGTGTTTCTCTACCTCAACGTTATGTCTAAGGCTTGATGATGTTGCCGTTTCTGAAAGCGCCAGCTGACGCGCCGTTGATTAGCGATAAACAAGAAATTGATGCCCGTTACCGTTACTGGCGTCGCCATATTCTGCTGACCATCTGGCTGGGTTACGCACTGTTTTACTTTACGCGTAAAAGTTTTAACGCCGCCGTACCAGAAATTCTTGCCAACGGTGTGCTCAGCCGTAGCGATATCGGCCTGTTAGCAACTCTGTTTTACATTACCTACGGCGTGTCGAAGTTTGTCTCCGGCATTGTCAGCGACCGCTCAAATGCCCGGTATTTTATGGGGATTGGGCTTATCGCTACGGGCATTATCAACATTCTGTTTGGTTTCTCGACGTCGCTGTGGGCGTTTGCCATGCTATGGGGGCTGAACGCCTTTTTCCAGGGCTGGGGTTCACCGGTGTGTGCGCGTCTGTTAACCACCTGGTATTCACGTACTGAGCGCGGGGGTTGGTGGGCATTATGGAACACGGCGCATAACGTCGGCGGCGCACTCATTCCCATTGTGATGGCAGCGAGCGCGCTGCATTACGGCTGGCGTGCCGGGATGATGATTGCCGGTTGTATGGCGATAGTCGTGGGGATTATTCTCTGCTGGCGGCTGCGCGATCGCCCGCAGGCGTTAGGTTTACCAGCGGTCGGCGAATGGCGACACGACGCGCTGGAAATCGCTCAACAACAAGAAGGGGCAGGGCTGACACGTAAAGATATCCTCACCAAGTATGTGTTGCTGAATCCGTATATCTGGCTGCTTTCGTTTTGCTATGTGCTGGTCTATGTGGTCCGGGCGGCGATCAACGACTGGGGCAATTTGTATATGTCCGAGACGCTGGGCGTCGATCTGGTCACGGCGAATACGGCAGTGACGATGTTTGAACTGGGCGGATTTATCGGTGCG
Organism: Escherichia sp. MOD1-EC6300; assembly: GCF_002965045.1. NCBI lineage: Bacteria > Pseudomonadati > Pseudomonadota > Gammaproteobacteria > Enterobacterales > Enterobacteriaceae > Escherichia > Escherichia sp. MOD1-EC6300. The sequence continues at coordinate 104,322 of NZ_PTRH01000010.1, forward strand.
CTGGTAGCGGGTTGGGGCTCGGACAAATTGTTTAACGGCAACCGCGGGCCGATGAATTTGATTTTCGCTGCCGGAATTTTGCTGTCCGTCGGCTCGCTGTGGCTGATGCCATTTGCCAGCTACGTGATGCAGGCAACCTGCTTCTTCACCATTGGTTTTTTTGTCTTTGGCCCGCAGATGTTAATCGGTATGGCGGCGGCAGAGTGTTCCCACAAAGAGGCGGCAGGGGCGGCGACGGGGTTTGTCGGCTTGTTTGCTTATCTGGGGGCGTCGCTTGCTGGTTGGCCGCTGGCGAAAGTACTCGATACCTGGCACTGGAGCGGTTTTTTTGTGGTTATCGCCATTGCCGCCGGGATTTCCGCACTGCTGTTACTGCCCTTTTTGAATGCCCAGACACCGCGCGAAGCGTGATGCATCTCACTTTTTCACTTCATATCCGGCAAAACTAAGAAATTTTCCAGGTTTTGCCTGGACGCTATCTCAGGCCTGATTTGCTGCTGATTTTTACAATGCATACCTCACGCAGGTATTCATTTCAGGAGTAACCCATGCTGGCTTTCTTAAACCAGGTTCGCAAGCCGACCCTGGATCTTCCGCTCGAAGTGCGGCGCAAAATGTGGTTCAAACCGTTCATGCAATCCTACCTGGTGGTCTTTATCGGCTACCTGACGATGTACCTGATTCGCAAGAACTTTAACATCGCGCAGAACGACATGATCTCGACCTACGGCTTGAGCATGACGCAGCTGGGGATGATCGGCCTGGGCTTCTCCATCACTTATGGTGTGGGTAAAACACTGGTTTCCTATTACGCTGACGGCAAAAACACCAAACAATTCCTGCCGTTCATGCTGATCTTGTCTGCCATTTGTATGTTGGGCTTCAGTGCCAGTATGGGCAGCGGCTCGGTTAGTCTGTTCCTGATGATTGCCTTCTACGCCTTAAGCGGCTTTTTCCAGAGTACCGGGGGATCGTGCAGTTACTCCACCATCACCAAATGGACGCCGCGTCGTAAGCGCGGGACGTTCCTCGGTTTCTGGAATATTTCTCACAATCTTGGCGGTGCGGGCGCGGCAGGTGTGGCACTGTTCGGCGCAAATTACCTGTTCGATGGCCATGTAATCGGCATGTTTATCTTCCCGTCCATCATCGCGTTGATTGTCGGTTTTATCGGCCTTCGTTACGGCAGCGACTCCCCGGAATCTTATGGCCTCGGCAAAGCTGAAGAACTGTTCGGCGAAGAGATCAGTGAAGAGGACAAAGAGACAGAATCTACCGATATGACCAAGTGGCAGATCTTTGTTGAGTATGTGCTGAAAAACAAAGTGATCTGGCTGCTGTGCTTCGCCAACATTTTCCTCTATGTGGTGCGTATTGGTATCGACCAGTGGTCAACCGTGTATGCGTTCCAGGAACTGAAACTCTCTAAAGCAGTGGCGATTCAGGGCTTTACGCTGTTTGAAGCTGGTGCGCTGGTGGGTACGCTGTTGTGGGGCTGGCTCTCTGACCTGGCGAACGGTCGCCGTGGCCTGGTGGCCTGCATCGCGCTGGCGCTGATTATCGCCACGCTCGGTGTGTATCAACATGCCAGCAATCAATATATCTATCTGGCTTCTCTCTTTGCGTTGGGTTTTCTGGTCTTTGGCCCGCAATTGTTGATTGGTGTGGCTGCTGTTGGTTTTGTACCTAAAAAAGCGATTGGTGCTGCCGATGGTATTAAAGGCACCTTTGCTTACCTGATTGGCGACAGCTTTGCCAAGTTAGGGCTGGGGATGATTGCCGATGGGACGCCAGTATTCGGCCTTACTGGCTGGGCAGGCACCTTCGCCGCGCTGGACATCGCCGCGATTGGTTGTATCTGCCTGATGGCGATAGTGGCGGTGATGGAAGAACGCAAAATCCGCCGCGAGAAAAAAATTCAGCAGTTGACAGTGGCATAAACGTAACTGGTGACTTTTGCCCGGCATGACGCCGGGCTTTTTTTTATTATTCCGTGACTTCCAGCGTGGTGAAGGCAAACTTCTCGCCATCAAACAGCCCCTGACTGGTTAGTTTCAGCGCGGGGATCACTGGCAGAGAAAGAAACGCCATCTGAATAAACGGCTCATCGGGTAACGGACCGCATTCACGGGCGGCGGCTTTCAAGGCGTCAATTTGCTCCGCCAGTGACTGTGCCGTGTCGGTGCTCATCAGGCCGGCAATGGGCAACGGTAGATGACTTTGGACCTGTCCGTTACGTACCACGCACAGCCCGCCGCCATCCTGAATCACCTGATTGACCGCCAGCGCCATCTCTTCGGCACTGCGACCGATCACCACAATATTATGGCTGTCATGGCTGACTGTCGCAGCCAGCGCGCCTTCATTCAGGCCAAAGCCGCCGAGCAAACCACAGGCTGGAGTCAGTCTTTTCCCGTAACGCTCAAGTACGGCAATAAAGCACACATCATCGCGATCAAAACCATTTTCGCTGTAGACGCTGGAGCGGGAGTGCGTAATCAATTCGTTATGGATAACGTCAATGACCCGATAGCGTTTTCCGGGCGTGAATTGCAGGGCAAAGTCGCTGGCAGAAACTGGCTGGCGGGCAATGGTATTGCCATACGGCGGAGCGGATTGTGCCAGTCTCGCCGACTCTTCCGCCTGTAAGGTTTGTGCATCAATCGGTTCGCCTTTCACCAGTACCTGCTGCACCGTGACCTTACGCGCATCGCTCAACAGGACGATATCCGCCTGCTTGCCGGGTGCCAGTAAGCCGAGATGATTCAGACCAAAATGGCGTGCTGTCGACCAGCTGGCGACGCGATAAGCCACATGCAGCGGTACATTGTGTTGTTCGATCAGGCGACGAATTAAGGCATCGATATGCCCTTCATGGGCGATCTCCCACGGGTTACGGTCATCGGTGCAGAGCATACATTGCGGGCTGTTAAATTCGTTGATCAACGGTGCCAGCGCGTTGAGATTGCGGGCAGCGGACCCTTCGCGGATCATCAACGACATGCCGAGTTGTAACTTCCGGCGACCTTCTTCCAGCAGATAACTTTCGTGGCAGTTTTCAATACCCGCAGCAATATAGGCATTAAGTTCTTTACCGCCCAAACCCGGGCAGTGACCGTCCAGCGTCAGGTGGCGAAATGCATCCAGTTTATCGAGCAGCGCATTCTGCCCGCTAATTACGCCAGGGTAATCCATCATTTCAGCAAGGCCGGTAACCTGCGGATGGTCCCGCCAGGCGAGCATCTGTTCAAGGGTAAAACTGGCACCGTTAACATCGCAGCCTTCCAGGGCAGGTACGCAAGAACTGACCTGCAAATACTGGTTTTGCCTTGCCTGTTCGGCACAGCGGGCAAACCAGGCGAATCCGGCTTCGCCCATCACGTTGACGATTTCATGGGGGTCGCAAATAACGGTCGTCAGGCCGCGCGGCAGGGTGGCGGTTTCAAAAGTAACCGGCGTCATCATGCTGGATTCAATATGCAGGTGAGCATCAATAAACCCTGGCACCGCCGTTGCGCCGTGGGCATCAATCCGCTGCAAAGCCGGAGCATCAGTGTATTCTGTGCCAACACCGGCAATGTAACGCCCTTTAATCACAATTGGGCCGGAAATTTCTCCGCCATTGATCAGGTCGAGAATAGAGACATTATCAATAATATAATCGGCAACAGCGTCGCCACGGGAAACGGCTAACAATTCCTGGTATTCCGCCCGGCTAATGTGATGAAATTTATGGTTAATAGAATTATTCATATTTTTCTCATTTTGATTTTATCAATTTGATTATTATTTATCATAAAGAAACGTCGCGAGATTATTAAAGAATATCCATTAATGCGCAATTGAAATGTGATAATTATCACTGAACCGTTGTTGTCATTTGTTTTACAAAAGCAAGGGATTAAATCTCCTCCAATGGACAAAAAAATGAATAATGACAATACCGATTACGTGAGTAATGAATCAGGGACGCTTTCGCGATTATTTAAACTGCCTCAACATGGGACCACCGTCCGCACAGAATTGATTGCGGGGATGACCACTTTTTTAACCATGGTGTACATCGTTTTTGTGAACCCGCAAATCCTCGGCGCGGCACAAATGGACCCGAAAGTGGTGTTTGTTACCACCTGTTTGATTGCCGGTATCGGCAGTATTGCGATGGGGATATTTGCTAACTTACCCGTGGCGCTGGCTCCGGCAATGGGGCTGAACGCCTTCTTTGCGTTCGTGGTCGTGGGGGCGATGGGCATCTCCTGGCAGACCGGGATGGGCGCGATATTCTGGGGCGCAATTGGACTATTTTTGCTCACGCTGTTTCGCATCCGGTACTGGATGATCTCCAACATTCCATTAAGTTTACGTATTGGTATCACTAGCGGAATCGGATTATTTATCGCCTTAATGGGGTTAAAAAATACTGGTGTTATTGTCGCCAATAAAGACACCCTGGTGATGATTGGTGATTTAAGTTCTCACGGTGTGTTGTTAGGTATATTAGGGTTTTTTATTATAACCGTGTTGTCATCTCGTCATTTTCATGCCGCGGTGCTGGTCTCTATTGTGGTGACGTCTTGCTGTGGATTATTTTTCGGTGATGTTCATTTTAGCGGCGTCTATTCCATTCCGCCTGATATTAGCGGCGTCATTGGTGAAGTGGATTTGAGTGGCGCATTATCACTTGAACTCGCTGGTATCATTTTCTCCTTTATGCTGATCAACCTATTTGATTCATCAGGAACATTAATCGGTGTGACTGATAAAGCTGGCTTAATAGATAGTAACGGTAAATTCCCTAATATGAATAAGGCGCTATATGTTGATAGCGTCAGTTCGGTGGCGGGCGCGTTTATCGGCACCTCGTCTGTTACCGCCTATATTGAAAGTACTTCTGGTGTGGCAGTTGGTGGTCGAACGGGGCTGACTGCGGTCGTGGTCGGCATTATGTTTCTGTTGGTTATGTTTTTCTCGCCGCTGGTGGCAATGGTCCCTCCTTACGCCACCGCCGGAGCGTTAATCTTTGTTGGCGTGCTGATGACCTCAAGCCTGGCGCGCGTTAACTGGGATGATTTTACCGAATCAGTACCTGCATTTATTACTACGGTGATGATGCCCTTTACTTTCTCGATCACCGAAGGGATTGCGCTTGGCTTTATGTCGTACTGCATCATGAAGGTGTGCACCGGGCGCTGGCGCGATCTGAACCTGTGTGTGGTGGTGGTCGCTGCTCTGTTTGCACTGAAGATTATTCTGGTGGATTAGTAACTGGCGAGGGTTTCCAGATATCATGAGTTCTGATTACGCAGGAGAACTCATGATCTGGATAATGCTCGCTACGCTGGCGGTGGTGTTTGTAATTGGTTTTCGGGTGCTGACATCCGGGGCCAGAAAGGCGATTCGCCGTCTCAGCGATCGGCTGAATATTGATGTCGTACCCGTGGAGTCGATGGTCGATCAAATGGGAAAGTCAGCCGGTGAGGAATTTTTACGTTATTTGCATCGCCCGGATGAGTCGCACCTGCAAAACGCCGCGCAGGTGTTGCTCATCTGGCAAATTGTCATTGTCGATGGAAGCGAACAGAACCTGCTGCAATGGCATCGGATTTTACAAAAAGCTCGCCTCGCCGCTCCCATTACCGACGCTCAGGTCAGGCTGGCACTGGGTTTTCTGCGCGAAACCGAACCTGAAATGCAGGATATTAATGCTTTTCAGATGCGCTATAACGCGTTCTTTCAGCCTGCCGAGGGCGTTCATTGGCTGCATTAAAACCGTTTCGTCTTATTAGCTTACAGACCGCGCCTGAGCTGGTGGGTGGATAAGGCGTGCACGCCGCATCCGGCATCGGAACTGACAGTAGGTGAACGCATTATCTACGTTCTATTTACAGCAGCACCTCCAGCCCGTGTTTTTGCACAATGCTGAGCAGTTTTAATGAAATGCCATTGGGGCGTTTAGCGCCACTTTCCCATTTTTGTACAGTTGAAACGCTGGTATTGAGATAGTGAGCGAAGACGGGCTGACTCACTTTTAATTTTTCCCGCAGTGCTTTTATCTCAACAGGTTGTAAGTCTTGCACGCTGGTCAGGCAGGCTTTGTCAAAAGTACGCATCGTTTCGGCAGAAATAGCATCGACGCTGGACAATCCAGCCGCTGCGCTGTGAATAGCCTCAAATGCAGGACTTTTAAATTTAGTTTTTGCAGTCATAGCAGATCTCTGTCAGTTCTTTAGTGTTAATCATTGCTGTTAGTTGGGCTTTCGTCAGGAAGGCATAATGCTTTGCAAGTTCACGAAACCCAGCCAGTTCCTGACTATTGATGTTCGACATATCCTGTTTTGCATATAAAAACGTGTAAAACCAATTGCTTCCCCCTTTTGCCAGAATAATTGCACGCTCACGATTTTGGTGAAGGCGCTTTTTAAAAACGCCACCACCAAGTGCATCAGCTTTACCTTGCTCCGTTTCTAAAATGGCCCGGCACAACTCTTCATCTGTTATTGCATGAGACCTGGCTTCCCTTGCAAACCATTTGGTTTTAAACACGCGCATATCGTTGAGGTCCTGTTATTAAAGTATATCACCAAGTGCAATACTTTATCCCTTATTCCCAACCCAATCGCGAAAATGCATATCAGCTTGCCCTATGATTTTTATTTCTTCGAGCAGCCTCGAACTTTTCCCACAACACCGTAAAAGTTGCAAAAACGTTAAATGTGTCACACATTTCAGTGTTAAAGTGGTCGGCTTTTCCTCTGAAACATGCCACGGGTAACACCATGAGTGAATTTATTGCCGAAAACCGCGGCGCGAATGCCATCACCCGACCGAACTGGTCAGCCGTTTTCTCGGTGGCGTTTTGCGTCGCCTGTCTGATTATCGTTGAGTTTTTGCCCGTCAGTTTGTTGACGCCAATGGCCCAGGATTTAGGCATTTCGGAAGGGGTTGCCGGGCAATCGGTGACCGTGACCGCCTTTGTGGCAATGTTTGCCAGTTTGTTTATTACCCAGACAATTCAGGCCACTGACCGCCGCTACGTTGTTATTTTGTTTGCCGTTTTGCTGACGCTCTCCTGCTTGCTGGTTTCCTTTGCTAACTCATTCAGTTTGCTTTTAATCGGTCGTGCCTGTCTGGGACTGGCGCTGGGCGGGTTCTGGGCGATGTCGGCGTCGCTGACCATGCGTCTGGTGCCGCCGCGTACGGTGCCGAAGGCGCTGTCGGTGATCTTCGGCGCGGTTTCTATTGCGCTGGTGATTGCCGCACCGTTGGGCAGTTTTTTAGGCGAGCTTATCGGTTGGCGCAATGTCTTTAATGCGGCGGCGGTGATGGGCGTGCTGTGTATTTTCTGGATTATCAAATCATTGCCTTCGCTGCCAGGCGAACCCTCGCATCAGAAACAAAATACTTTCCGCTTATTACAACGTCCGGGTGTGATGGCAGGGATGATCGCCATCTTCATGTCTTTCGCCGGGCAGTTTGCTTTCTTCACGTATATTCGCCCGGTGTATATGAACCTGGCGGGATTCGGCGTGGATGGCTTAACTCTGGTGCTGTTGAGTTTTGGTATCGCCAGCTTTATTGGTACGTCGCTTTCGTCGTTCATTCTTAAACGTTCGGTAAAACTGGCCTTAGCAGGCGCGCCGTTAATACTGGCTGTGAGTGCGTTGGTGCTGACGTTGTGGGGAAGCGATAAAATCGTTGCTACCGGCGTGGCGATTATCTGGGGGCTAACTTTTGCATTGGTTCCTGTCGGCTGGTCAACGTGGATCACCCGCTCACTGGCCGATCAGGCAGAAAAAGCCGGGTCTATTCAGGTGGCGGTTATTCAGCTTGCTAATACCTGTGGCGCGGCAATCGGCGGTTATGCGCTGGATAATATTGGTCTGACTTCGCCGTTGATGTTGTCCGGCACATTGATGTTGCTGACGGCGTTATTGGTCACCGCAAAGGTGAAAATGAAGTAACGTATTTACAGGAGGGGTTACTGCTCTGGCGGGAAAGCTCTCCTGTTCTTCCCCCTGATAACCCTTGATCAGGTATTGTTCTTATCTTGTTGTTATTTCCATTATTCCGCCTGTATTCATCATTTGCTAATCATGAATCATCATTTTCCCTCATGTTAAAGAAAGGTCATTTAATCTGAACGCATAGCGACAGGGATGACAAATGGCAGGGAAAGCGCATGGGAATGGCGATCGTCGGGGCGATAAAACCATATGTGGATTGGGGGATCGTTTACGTCGTCTGACCGCCGGTATTTGCCTGATAACACAAACTATTTTCCCTGTTATGGCTGCTGCCCCTACGCATGTTAACCCTGCGCATTCGGATACTGCCGCGTCACTGATCCTGTCGAACGTTAAAACTATTCCATACACCCTGGGGGCGTTGGAATCGCCACCAACGGTCGCGGCACGCTTTGGTATTACCGTTGATGAATTACGTCGCCTGAATCAGTTCCGTACTTTTGCGCGGGGCTTTGACAATGTGCGTCAGGGCGATGAAATAGATGTGCCCCTCATTAACAGTAACAGCCCTGAAGCGCGCAACCTGAAAGCAATGCAGATGGAGCGCGACGGCAAAGATCCGCAAATGCAGGTCGCGGAAGTGGCGCAGCAAAGCGGAACACTTTTAGCGCGCGATATGGACAGCGAACAGGCTGCGAGTATGGCGCGTGGCTGGGTGGCTTCTTCTGCATCTGCGCAGGCAACGGACTGGCTCAGTCGTTGGGGAACTGCCCGGGTATCTCTTGGTGTTGATGAAGATTTCAGCCTTAAAAGCTCGTCATTTGAATTTCTCCATCCGTGGTACGAAACGCCGGATAACCTGGTCTTCAGCCAGCACACACTTCACCGTACGGATGATCGCACTCAAACCAACCACGGTATCGGCTGGCGTTATTTCACATCGAGCTGGATGTCTGGCGTCAATATGTTTATCGATCATGACCTGACCCGCTATCACACTCGAACCGGGATGGGCGTTGAATACTGGCGCGATTACCTGAAACTGAGCGGCAACGGTTATCTGCGCCTCAGTAACTGGCGTAGTGCACCGGAACTCGACAATGACTATGAAGCACGTCCGGCGAACGGGTGGGATCTTCGCGCCGAAGGCTGGTTACCGGCCTGGCCGCAGCTGGGCGGCAAGTTGGTCTATGAACAATATTATGGCGATGAAGTGGCGCTGTTTGGTAAAGACGAGCGACAAAATGATCCTCACGCGATTACCGCAGGTTTGAGTTACACCCCCGTTCCCCTGATCTCCTTTAGTGCCGAGCAACGGCAGGGAAAACAGGGAGAGAACGACACCCGAATTGGTATGGAGCTGACGCTGCAACCCGGTCAATCACTGCAAAAACAGCTCGATCCGGCTGAAGTAGCAGCACGGCGTAGCCTTGTAGGCAGTCGCTATGACCTGGTCGATCGTAATAACAATATTGTCCTCGAATATCGCAAGAAAGAACTGGTGCGGCTGACGCTGACCGATCCGCTGAAAGGCAAGCCGGGCGAGGTTAAATCGCTGGTTTCTTCCTTACAAACCAAATACGCGCTGAAAGGTTATGACATCGAAGCCGCTTCCTTGCAATCTGCGGGCGGGAAAGTTGCTGTTTCCGGCAAGGATATTCAGGTCACTATTCCACCCTACCGATTTACGGTAATGCCTGAAACCGACAACACTTACCCAATAACAGTTATAGCGGAAGATTCGAAAGGGAATTTCTCCCGGCGTGAAGAAAGTATGGTGGTTGTAGAAAAACCCACACTAAGCCTCGCTGATTCAACGCTTTCTGTCGATCTACAAATTCTGCTTGCGGATGGAAAATCAATTTCAACGCTGACCTATACCGCGCGAGATTCCAGCGGCAAGCCTATCCCGGGTATGACATTAAAAACCCATGCGAAAGGTTTGCAAGATTTCGCCCTAAGCGAATGGAAAGACAACGGTAACGGAACCTATACCCAGTTAGTTACCTCCGGGAAGACGTCAGGCGCGTTGTCGCTGATGCCACAATTTAACGGCGACGATGTTGCTAAAACACCAGCGCTGATTGCCATTGTGGCTAATATGGCATCCCGAGCGGACTCCATGATTGAAACAGACCAGAATAATTACGTCGCGGGTAAGCCGATAGGCGTAAAAGTGACCCTGAAAGATGAGAATGGCAACGGGGTTACCGGAAGAAAAGAACTTCTTAAACAGGCTGTTAAAGTAGACAACACGAAGACCGATGCTGTTAGTGCCTGGACGGAAGAAAGTGAGGGAGTTTACAAAGCAAACTATACGGCCCATCTCATTGGCGACAAATTAACGGCCCAGCTGACGATGCCCGGCTGGCAAACCAAGCATTCGGATGCATTCAGTATTGCGGGTGATAAAGATACCGCCAAAATCGCAGCGATGCAGATCACCGCGAATAACGCAGTCGCCAGACGCGATCACAATACCGTCGCTGTGACGGTCAGGGACGTGCATCAAAATTTACTGCAGGGACAAAATGTTACCTTCACGGTCGTGAATGGTGCGGCGGTTTTTGCCGATCCAAATGGCGGTATTGTGACGACAGATAAAGACGGGATTGCCAGCGTTAACCTTGCCAGTGACCAGGCGGTAAACAGTCTTATCAAGGCCGAGATCAATGGCAGTAGTCAGTCTGTGGAAGTGAGCTTTATTACTGGCGATATCTCGCAGCTGACCTCCACCATCAAGACGGACGATGTGTCATACACCGCGGGTGGCAAGATAAAAGTGTCAGTTACCCTTATGGATGAGCAGAAAAACCTGGTGAAAGGGATGGCTTCGCTGCTGGTGGGTAGCGGTGTGGTCGAGGTGAGCGGTACAGATAAAAATGAAACGGGTAACTGGAGCGAAGAGTCTGATGGCGTTTACACCACCACCCGAACCGCGAAGATTGCTGGCAATAGCCATTACGCCACGCTGAAACTATCGACATGGAGTAGCGCGCAGCAATCCGATGCGTATGTCATCCGCGAAAGCGGAGCTGTGCTGGCTTATTCCTCTATCGTTACCGACAAAACGACCTATACCGCAGGCGGTGCGATTAAAGTTACGGTAACGCTCAAGGATAGCTATGAAAACCTGGTCGGGGGGCAACGAGACGCTATCAGCCAGGCTATCCAGCTGCCAAATACAAAAGCGGAAAGCATTACCTGGAATGAAGATCAAAAAGGCATTTATACCGCAACGTATACCGCTTTACTTCCTGGCACCGGTTTAAAAGCACAGCTACAGATGTCCGGCTGGGCGAGCGCCCTGACTTCAAATGTTTACAGTATTAGTGGCGATGCCGCCAGCGCACAAATTGTCTCGATGCAAGTGACAACGGGTAACCCGGATGTGCTGGCGAATGGTAGCGATCAACATACGGTGAATGTTCGGGTGGAAGATCAGTTTGGCAATGTGCTGCCGGAGCAGACTGTCACCTTTACGGTGACGAAAGGGGCGGCTGTATTTGCCAATGCAAGGCAGAGCGCAGATATCAGGACGGATGCGCATGGCATGGCAGAGGTTGATCTGAGCAGTACCGTAGCGGATGCCAGCACTGTTGAGGCTAAGGTCAATCAAAGCAGCGATAGTAAAACGGTGAACTTTGTTGCTGATGTTAGTACGGCGCGTATTGCTGATCTGGGGGTAACGCAGGATAACGCGGTGGCAGACGGCGCGACAGAGAACATGCTGTGGGTGAAAGTCACCGACGCGTTCGGTAATGCGCTGGGCGGGCAGACGGTCAGCGTGTTGGCGGACAACGGCGCAACGGTCGCTCCGACGGTGATTACAGAGCCGGACGGCACGGTGGAGATCAGTGTCACCAGCCAGACGGCGGGCACCAGTGCCGTCACTGCAACCATCAACAGCAGCAGCCAGAGCCGGGATGTGACGTTTATCGCCGATGTCAGGACGATGAAGATAGCGGATCTGGTCGTTAGCCAGGATAACGCGGTGGCAGACGGCGCGACGGCGAACACGCTGCAGGTGAAGGTGACCGATGCGTTCGGGAATGCGCTGGGCGGACAGACGGTCAGCGTGACGGCAGGCAACGGCGCAACGGTTGCTCCGACGGTGATTACAGAGCCGGACGGCACGGTGGAGATCAGTGTCACCAGTCAGACGGCGGGAGCCAGTACTGTCACTGTCAGCATCAACAGCAGTACCGCGAGCCGGAACGTCACGTTTATCGCCGATGTCAGCACGGCGCAGATCGCGAGTCTGGAGGTGACGCAGGATAACTCAGTGGCTGACGGCGCAATGGCGAACACGCTGCGGGTGAAGGTCACCGATGCTAACGGGAATGCACTTGCCGGGCAGACGGTCAGCGTGTTGGCAGGCAACGGTGCCACGACTGCTCCGACGGTCACCACGCAGCCGGACGGCACGGCGGAGATCTCTGTCACCAGCCAGACCGCCGGAATCAGTGCGGTCACTGCCAGCATTAACAGCAGCAGCCAGAGCCGGAACGTCACGTTTATCGCCGATGTCAGGACGGCGCAGATCGCGGATCTGGTGGTCACCCGGGATAACTCGGTGGCGGACGGTTCGACGGCGAATACGCTGCGGGTGAAGGTCACCGATGCGTTCGGGAATGCACTTGCCGGGCAGACGGTCAGCGTGTTGGCAGGCAACGGCGCAACGACTGCTCCGACGGTCACCACGCAGCCGGATGGCACGTTGGAGATCAGTGTCACCAGCCAGACCGCCGGAACCAGTGTGATCACCGCCAGCGTCAACAACAGCAGCCAGAGCCGGAACGTGACGTTTATTGCGGATGTCAGGACGGCGCAGATCGCGAGTCTGGAGGTGACGCAGGATAACGCCGTGGCTGACGGCGCAATGGCGAACACGCTGCGGGCGAGGGTGACCGATGCGTTCGGTAATACGCTTGCCGGACAGGCGGTCAGCGTGTTGGCGGATAACGGCGCAACGGTCGCTCCGACTGTCATCACAGGGCAGGACGGCACGGTGGAAATCAGTGTCACCAGCCAGACGGCGGGCAGCAGTGCGGTCACCGCCAGTATCAACAGCAGCAGTCAGAGCCGGGACGTGACGTTTATCGCGGATGTCAGGACGGCGAAGATCGCTGATCTGGTGGTCACCCGGGATAACTCAGTGTCTGACGGCGCAATGGCGAACACGCTGCAAGTGAAGGTTACCGATGCTAACGGTAATACGCTTGCCGGGCAGACGGTCAGCGTGACGGCAGGCAACGGCGCAACGGTCGCTCCGACTGTCATCACCGGGCAGGACGGGACGGTGGAAATCAGTGTCACCAGCCAGACGGCGGGCACCAGTGCGGTCACCGCCAGTATCAACAGCAGTACCGCGAGCCGGAACGTCACGTTTATCGCCGATGTCAGCACGGCGCAGATCGCGAGTCTGGAGGTGACGCAGGATAACTCAGTGGCTGACGGCGCAATGGCGAACACGCTGCGGGTGAAGGTCACCGATGCTAACGGGAATGTACTTGCCGGGCAGACGGTCAGCGTGACGGCAGGCAATGGCGCAACGGTCGCTCCGACTGTCATCACAGGGCAGGACGGCACGGTGGAGATCAGTGTCACCAGCCAGACGGCGGGCACCAGTACAGTCACCGCCAGCATCAACAGCAGCAGCCTGAGCCGGACCGTGACGTTTATCGCCGATGTCAGGACGGCGCAGATAGCGGATCTGGTAGTCACCCGGGATAACTCAGTGGCAGACGGTGCAATGGCGAATATGCTGCGGGCGAGGGTCACCGATGCGTTCGGTAATGCGCTTGCCGGGCAGACGGTCAGCGTGTTGGCGGACAACGGCGCAACGACTGCCCCGACGGTAATCACAGAGCCGGACGGCACGGTGGAGATCAGTGTCACCAGCCAGACGGCGGGAGCCAGTACTGTCACTGCCAGCATCAACAGCAGCAGCCTGAGCCGGAACGTGACGTTTGTCGCGGATGTCAGGACGGCGAAGATCGCGGATCTGGTGGTCATTAAGGACGGCTCAGTGGCAGATGGCGCGATGGCGAACACGCTGCGGGTGAAAGTCACCGACGCGTTCGGCAATGCGCTGGCCGGACAGACGGTCAGCGTCTCAGCGGACAACGGGGCAGCGGTTGCCGCGACGGTTATCACCGGGCCGGACGGCACCGTGGAAATCTCCGTCACCAGCCAGACGGCGGGCATCAGTACAGTTACCGCAACCATCAACAACAGCACTCTGAGCCAGAACGTGACGTTTATTGCTGATGTCAGCACGGCGAAGATCGCGGATCTGGTGGTCATTAAGGACGGCTCAGTGGCAGATGGTGCGATGGCGAACACGCTGCGGGTGAAAGTCACCGACGCGTTCGGCAATGCGCTGGCCGGACAGACGGTCAGCGTCTCAGCGGACAACGGGGCAGCGGTTGCCGCGACGGTTATCACCGGGCCGGACGGCACCGTGGAAATCTCCGTCACCAGCCAGACGGCGGGCATCAGTACAGTTACCGCAACCATCAACAACAGCACTCTGAGCCAGAACGTGACGTTTATTGCTGATGTCAGCACGGCGAAGATCGCGGATCTGGTGGTTATTAAGGACGGCTCAGTGGCTGACGGCGCAATGGCGAACACGCTGCGGGTGAAGGTCACCGATGCATTCGGTAATACGCTTGCCGGGCAGACAGTCAGCGTGTTGGCGGACAACGGTGCAACGGTTGCCCCGACGGTCACCACGCAGCCGGACGGCACGGTGGAGATCAGTGTCACCAGCCAGACGGCGGGCACCAGTGCGGTCACCGCCAGCATCAACAGCAGCAGCCTGAGCCAGAACGTCACCTTTGTACCGGGTGATGCATCGCAGCTCACGTCAACCGTTGAAACAAATAAGTCGAACTATACGGTTGGAGAGACAATCACCATCACGGTAACGCTCCGGGATGCGTTCGATAATCTGGTAACCGGTGCAGCTTCACAGTTAGCCGCTAATGGTGTGCTTACGGTGGCTGGCACCGACCCGTCAGAAACGGGAAGCTGGATTGAATCAGGTGGCGTGTATACCACAACCCGTATGGCGACGATTGCCAGTACCAATCAGCACGCCAACCTGCAATTGCAGACGTGGAGTGATGGTGTAACGTCAGATCGCTATGACATACAGTCCGGTTCTCCGGCGCAAGCCACATCAACTATCGCTACGGATAAAAACGCCTACACCGCTGGCGACACTATAACCGTCGCCGTGACGCTGAAAGACGCGCACGGTAACCTGGTTGAAGGGGGCGAGTCCTTACTGTCTGGTGATAACGTAATAGTGGAAGGAGCCGTACGTTCAGGAGGATGGTCTGAAAGTGCCGGTGTTTATACTGCTATATGGTCGGCGCAAATGGCGGGAGTGTCTCACCACGCGACGTTGACGTTGTCTGAATGGGGCAGCAGTAAACAATCAGAGAGTTATTCCATCCATAGTGGCGCTCCGGTGCAAACAAATTCAGCCATCAGGACAGATAAAACGACATATATCGCCGGGGAGTCATTAACTGTCACAGTAACGTTGCGGGATGAGTTTGGTAACCCGGCTTTAGGGCTGACATCAGGAGTTATCGAATCATATATCGATAATTTTACGGTGGGCGGCGCAGTCCCCGATTCGATGCAATGGGTCGAACAGAATAATGGTGAATATACCATGATCTGGACAGCATGGTTTGCCGAGAAAAATTTGGTTGCCAGTCTGAAATTAAAAACATGGGCAACGGAGATTAATTCCGCGCTATACGGGATACAACCAGGTGCAGCAGCAAAAACTCAGTCCACGATTATCACGGACAAAACGGTATATATCGCTGGGGAGAGCATAACGGTGACTGTTGTACTTAGTGATGCTCAGGGTAACTTTATTACTGATGGTGTCGCTCAGCTTAATGAGGAAAACGTAAAAGTCAGGAATGCAGATCCTATCCAGGGTAATAATTGGATATACAACGGCAATGGGCAATATCAAAGACAGTATATGGCGCAATTCGCGGAAGTGAATTTGAATGCACAACTGAAGATGGTTGGTTGGAGCGATGCCAATTATTCAAATAATTATACTATTAAACCGGGTGAAGCGAGTCCACTTAGTTCACAGCTTCGTATACGAGAAGATGCTGTGGTTGTTGGGGCGGATTTACCTGTCAGTGTTTTATTAGCTGATGATTTTGGTAACCCGTTGGATAACGGTCTGGATTTGCTGGATAATGCAGTGTACTTACAAAATGTGGAGAAGAAAGAAGGGGCTAAATGGATATATTTGGGTGATGGCATATATGAGCGTACCTATATGGCCTACAAAGAAGGAGAGAACTTAAATTCATTTCTGCAGATTAACGGTTGGCGTGTAAACGGGCAACCTTCCTATACCATCCTTCCTTTTGTAGTAGTCGATTCTCTGAGTGTGAATGGTGCAATATTCAGGGCGATAGATGGTTTTCCTGAAACAGGATTTGATGGGGCTAAATTCACCTTAGTATTAACCCATAATATGAAGAATACAGATTATGATTGGACGGCAGGCATCTATGGTATTAATGTTAACAATAATGGAGAAGTCACAATAAGTCTGCCCCTAAATAGTGAAATCACTATTACCGGGAAACCAAAAGACGGTAAAGGGAATAATGTTGTATTCAAATTCAAGATGAAAAAATGGTTTACTAGTTTAGGTGCTGCCAGTAATAACACTTGGGATATTATAAATACATCATGCAATAGCTATGGACAAGTGGCGTCATCTTTAGAATTAGCGCAGCGACCAAGTAGTGGTGTAGTTCCACGAAAAGTAGGTACGTTGTGGGGAGAATATGGTAATTTGAAAGCTTATGGCAGTACATTTAGCAGTACGGATTACTGGACAAGTACTGTACTTATAGGGGTTCACGAGAAATTCAATCCTGAAACTGGTATATCAACACCAGGATCAGGAAAGTCTTCTGGTTTGTGTGTGAGATATTTTTAACGAAATAACTACTAAATTGCCCTGCATCAGCAGGGCAATTTCTCTTCGTTCTTACGCAGAAGTACGCATCGCACTGATAGTATTAAATTCATTTTTTACATTGAGCAAACGAGGGTCGTGAAGCAAAACATTTGACCATAAATCATTGTCTTTAACTAATTGTTGCCAGCGCTTTTCATATTCTTTTTTACCATAAACAGTGTAAATTAATGGCAAAATCACACCATTTATTTTGTTGGTGTTAATATTTGCCAGTAACTTCATAATGTCATTTTTTATAGATGCGCCATAGATCAGAAACTTCGTATAAAGCGAGTTAACACAGCTGTAATCAAGACCATGTTCAGGCTCAAGTTTAAGCAATAAACTTTTGGCTTTGTCATTATGTCCTTTCAGTGCCATGAACATAGCCAGAATAGAGGTAATAATTGGATTATTACAGGTGTTTTGACTATTCAGATTTAATGCAAAAGATATCGCGTTATCGAGGGGGGATGTGTAATAAAGTATAATTAATTTAAGAATGCTTATGCCCATTTTATTGGGTTCAAGAGCAATGCTTTTTTCTATTAGATTAAATGCTCTTGCAAGGTCACCGTTCAAAAAGCATAGCAGAGACTGATAATAATAAACGTCTGGCGAATTAGGTTTGAGTAAATGTGCTTGCTTAAATAGCACATTAGACACTGAATGTTCATCTTTTAGCCCACTGATTAAACCCAGTAAACCCAATGCCTGAGAATTTGAAGGGTTAATTTCAAGAGCCTTTTCAATGGAGGTTACTGCCGTTGTTATTGCTTGTTTTTGTTCACTGAGTCCAAGGAGTGCTAATGATATATGGCATTCCGCCAGGCAACAGTAGGGCAAGGTATTTTGCGGTTGCGTACTCACACAATCTCTAAATATTACTAATGCTCGTTTCAAACTCTCTGGTGTATAACGATACATTTCCATTCTGCCATTCATATACATAACAGCAGAATCCAGAGATGGCATTTGTTGTGTATTAATAGATTTAAAATTAATATTGGGTATTTTTTCAATAAGAATATTAATTACTTGTGATAATAATACGGAAAGAGGATTGTCGGGGTTAAAATCAATACTTTGATGATCAATCAACTTATGCGTTCTGGCATGAATTAATTCAATAAATAAACGCCAGTTTTTACCATAGTGAACGACCTGACCCATAATGTAATATTCTGGGCCTGTTTTATTAATAAACTGATGGATAGTAGAAAAATCGCTTGCCTCATTCGTTACCGAGGCAGGTAAAATATCTAAACCACAAAAAGCATATTTTGAAAGGCCCTGCACAAGTTCGTAATGCAGTTTTAGAACATTGATTGAGCCTTCGGTACGAAATGGAAAAACAGCAAGAGTGGTAGTCGACTTTACCGGTTCATTATCGGTTACAATCACAATGGGTACAGTAAAACGGTATCCACGACCATAGACCGTTTCGATATACTTACACTGTTTATTCTCATGCAAAAGTTTGCGCAATGCATAAATACACCGTGTTAAAGATTCATCACTGGCAACACTTGCGCTCCAGACCTTATCAATAATCTCTTCTTTGCTAACAATTTCACCGTCAGCATTAAGTAATAGAATAATAACGCCAAGTTCTTTCGGGGGAATATGATATTCTTTGTTTTTGAATAATAATATTCCATTGTTTTTTAATACAAAGTCGCCAAATATATATTGTTGTGTATTATTTTTTCCATGTTGCAGTTGCATAGAACGCTCCTTC
Organism: Escherichia sp. MOD1-EC6300; assembly: GCF_002965045.1. NCBI lineage: Bacteria > Pseudomonadati > Pseudomonadota > Gammaproteobacteria > Enterobacterales > Enterobacteriaceae > Escherichia > Escherichia sp. MOD1-EC6300. The sequence goes on from NZ_PTRH01000010.1 coordinate 123,052, forward strand.
CGTTTTCTCTATTCATAGTATTAATTTGATCAATATAAAATAAAGTATTGGCAGAATTGCTCTATCAAAAAACGCTCATTTTGTAAGATTGTGATGAAGAAATGAATGAAAGCTGATGCTTAATAATATGAAACGCTGGTCCCATTTTACGAGACCAGATAGTGGACTATAATATTTGGCGTTACTTAATCAGAAACGTAAATAATCTTTCGCTGAATCAAATAATGCTGTAATGGTTGACGATAATAATTTTATAATCGTATCGTAGGTGGAGTTGGCTGTGCTGTATTTAGTCGTGATAACCTGTACATCGGTTTTCATGTTTTCTGCTTGCCCATTATAACCCGCTAACCATGCTTGGTATTCAGCTGTGCTTATTTCATAACCGGTGAATTCTTTAGATATATTTTTTTCCTTCCCTTTATTATCCCTGTGCACCATTGAATCTGAAGATTGACTCATACTGTCAATAATCTGAGGGTTGGGAATAATAACATATAAACCGCTACCTTGTGGTTCAACTTCGACAATCGGAGAAGGTGTGCGGTGTTTGGGATCGGGTGGAATTACCGGAAGTCCTAAAGCGGCGCACCATTTTTCTGCTTCTTCCAATGGAACACCAATTTTGTCAGCAGGTGCCGGAGGGTATAAAACATAGTCTGGATTGTAATGATAGTGGAAATCACCATTAGGATATTTATCGATATAATAAAAATGCATCAAGGCCTTTTGAAATGCATTGACATCAAAAATTATCGCATCGCCTTTTTTATTAGAGTGAGTCCATTTTCCCATATTGCTTTGGATATGTTCACTGAAGTCCTGCCAGTATGCGCTCATTATCTCAACGCTATTCGCATAAATTTCGAGGTAGTCGCTACCGAGCACACTCATCAAATCAGCAATATCACTGCATATATATTTATCACTTTTAAATTCGTTTGAACTACTGGCCGTTAAAGTACTGCTGGTTGCTGAACTTCTCATTTCAGGCGCAGAACTCTCTAAAGAAGCGATAGCGTGATTTAAGGTACCTTTGGTCGATGCCATTGCACTTGACCCGGTTGTGTTGTGAGCAACGTTAGCCAGGGTTTTTCTCACAGAGTTATGCAGGGTCAATATTTTATCGGGATCCTTTAATTTTCCGTCAATAGTATTAACATTTTCTGTAAGATGCAGAACGTTTTTTATCAGCAAATAACTTTCGTGTAAGAGCGCAGATCCTTTCTCTGACAGGTTCTCAGTTGGGAAATTTCTGAGCATGTTTTTAACGAAGTTGAGTTGTATGTCATGCTGGCATTTCCAGTCTTCATTTCGCGGGATACGTTCACTGACTAAAGTTGATAGTTTTTCAACATCTTTCTTGAGCATAGCGCCAATATTATTATCCTTACTGGCGCTGTTATACAAATTACCCTCGCTTTTGCTGTTTTCCAGTTGATGAGGCTCCTCACTTTGCGAGGATGCCTCTTTAAGAGGAATGTTTGCATTCTGCTGACGTAAAATATCTATATTTAAATTATTATCTTTATTAATCATGTGTCATTCCTCCTTAAATATAATTAACTATTATTGCAATAATTTATGAGCGAATGCCTTGAACGATAGCACTATCAGTATCAATAATGGTTTGTATTATTTGCTGTAATAAATTGAGTGCCTGATCTCTTCCTTGAACATCACGATTAATTTGATCCAGATAGCTACTCATAACTGAATGCATCACATTTTTAGCTTGCTCAACAATTTCTTTTTCTGCATGAGTAGTACTTTCTAGAATTCTAAGTGATGCTTGAGTTGATTGATTAACAAGCTGTGAAAGTACATCTGCTTTACCTATAGTAAAATATTTATTATATCTTTTGTTATGTTTTATACTAATACGCTCGTTTTTATCTCTAATCTTTTCTTCCGTAGCTTCTTTTTCTTTATCGTAATATTTCAGGGTCTCTTCTTTTTGTTCTTCATCAAGTGTTGTATCTTTCGTTGTTGTTTTTATTTCTTCATCTATTTGCTTGAGATAAGCTTGTTGATCTTGAACTTCCCTTTTTAATCCTCGCTGTGTTTTATCATCAGTTCCACTGATAGTGTGCTTCTGATCAGGTGTAAGGGTTTGCATCTTTTCGGGAGGGCTTCTGAAATTTGCTACAACAGATGCTGCAGCTCCGGCTGCGCCAACTGTTGACCCGGCAAGAACACCAGCCGAACTTGCCATTGTAGCGTGTACGGTTTCTGTTTTCTGATACTGGACAAGTTGTTCAAAAACGTTGCTCATAATAGCCTCAGACATAGCAGAGGCTTTATACATTGATGTGAATACCCTTAAAAATTCCTCCATAACAGCCTGTTGTCGCATGGTCAAATTATCTAGCATATCAAGGATATTATATTTAGATATTTTAATAGAACTCTGTTCTGCAGAACTGCTTGATTGACTGGATGAAATTGTAGCTTGGTCAAGGTCACCCCTCAAATTATCTAGCGTACTCCTTGAGTAATTAAGATTATCCAATAGTTTTACTCTTAGTTCCGGACAGACTTCTCTGTCTGTATTTTTTAATATTATAAACTGAGAGCTTATGTCATGATTAATATCTTTAAGGTTATAGTATTGCACAATTTTATTATCATTTGGTATGTTGTTTTTTTTACTATAATCTCTATCAAAGATTGTTTTATCAAGACTGTTAATATTAGATGTGCTGGACGCATTTTTAATTTCATAGGTGGCCATGTTAAAACCCTCTTATACGATAGAATGGGAAGCAAATTTTAAGGCTTCAGTTCGGTGTTGTAATACTCGTACCATCTGGCTTACCTCTTGTTCGACGGTTTTATCCACCCTTTGCAATACTGAAAGCATTTGTTCACGCGTTTTTGATAGATTACTCATGTCCTGTTGTAAAATTGCCATGTCGGCAGAGTTTCCAGCAACAAAACAATTCATCGTCGATGTTGCTATTGCACAGATGAGTAAGCCTATTTTCTCCAGGCCATTACTTATTTTGGCAATCAACTTCAACACTACGGCTGATGTTTGTAGCACGCTGCATACGCTGTCTAATACCTTTATAATATTTTTTGAAACTGAATTAATAATTGATTCAATGGTTGATTTTATAGTGCTTGTTATTTCTTTGGTGACTTCTTCGGCGGCTGTTTTTGATAATGCAGAAACAACGGCCCCTATTGCTACAGAACATATTACTGCTGCACCAATCATTACTGTCGCCATGACAATAGAAGCGGCTGCACTTGCGTAAATACTTTTAACCAGTTCAATCGTATCTTGATCGACACCAATAACGTCCAGAAGCGCGGTGATTGCGAGCAGAGTGGGATCAACTGTTTTAATCGCAGCCGAAAGACCTTCTACAACTTTCCCTAAAATCCAGCCGGTAGCCGTGGTGCCCAGAGCGATTTGACAAGTGATATCTACACCTAATACTACTGCGCCCGCTATTCCTCCAATAAGTGCCAATGCACCCGCAATACTTGAACCACCACTTGGAACTGCAGCAAGAAGACCAACAACAATTAAGACTGCGCTTACGGAAAAGGTAACTACAGTTACACACTCATTAACTATTTTTAAAACTTTAGTCGTGGTAGTATATTTATGTGCTGTTTCATTGAGTTTATTTTCCCTGACATGGTTAATCTCTTTCATTACCTCAGATTGATTTTTAATAGATTCGCAATTTGTATCGCCAATAACTTCCATTACTGAGGTAATCAAAAGGATAAATGTGGCTGTCGCGTTTCTGTTTTTCTGGTTTTCCTGTGTCAGGCAAATATTGGTGGTGAAGTTATTAATCTGTTCTTGCTGTTGAATTTCGTCAAAAATTTCCATACTTTGGCCGATCGCAGCGTCAGCATCCATAATGGCTGTATTTAATGATTTCTCAGCTAACGATTTTTTTTGTAACGACAGCGTGAGTGTTTTTTCAGCCGCGTTTTTTTGCGTCAGTACTTTATTGTATTGTGGATCGTCTGGTTGCAGTTGCGACAACTCTTGATCCAATGTGTTGACTTTTTTTTCCAGCGATTGCACTCTTTTATCGACTGCATTGTAATTATTGTTGGCCTGATGCAGATTATCGTTGGCTTTTTGCGCTGAATCTAATGACGAGGTGTAGGCGTCGCTTAATTCACGAAACTTATTATGTGCCATTTCGTGTCGAAGCAGGGTGTTGTCCAGGTTATTATGCAAGCGTGTAGTAATATCCTGATCGGCAATGCCTGATAAATTACCCAAAATCATCGTCAGGCGGGCATCATTCGTCTTTGCTGCAGTGGCGTTATCAGAATCGGAAACCTGCATTGCAGGTAGAGCAAGCATAGGTTTGTTTTCAAGACGAGCGCGAATATCGTTATCAAGGGACTTCGGGTTTTTATTAAGTCGCATGGGATCAACTTGCGTTTTGCTGCTGTCCTGCAGTCTTTTTTCCTCATCGCTATATTGTGTACGCAATGTTTCGCTGATTTGTTCAAACGTGATCGTCTGTCCCGTAATCGGTGCCGACATAATTCACCTCCTTTTTAAGCTATCATCTGGCTTAATTAACTGTTTATTATTTAACTCATGGCAGATGTTTATTTCCATCTAAAATGGCATCAACGGGAAAATAAGCAATGTGTTTATTGTTATTCTTCTCATTTATTTTATTGGTATGGTTGTTTTTTAAATCAATTGTTGCTTCCTCTTTATATTTCTTGGTTGCTTCTTCAGGCGTAAAAGAAGATTTTTTTATGTTTATGTTCATTTTGCCGACTCACTCTGTTTGAACTTCCTCTTCGGAATTGGCTGTCAAGAGTTCAAGATAAGCATTAGCCATCTCTTTAACTTTTTCATTTTGACTGTAGGTTACGACTGTATTAAATAACTCCGTGGCCATTTTAATGTTTTTTAAGCCCATCTGGCATTGGCCCATATAATAAACCAAAGAGAAATCGTTATCGGGAGATAGCATCAAACAGATATGATACATGTCGAATGCCTTTTGATATTCTTTCTTCAACTGACAGACGGCGGCATATCCCTTTAAATAATTATAATTTTGGAAATCATAAATACAGAGAAATTTAAAAAAGAGTTCAGCTTCGTCAAGTCTTCCTTTTTCATAAAAGTTATAAGCGTAAGCATAAACGCCTTCAAGGGTATCCGGGGTTATGCCATGCAGTTCTGCAAGCGTTGCTCCCATACCTAGTGCACGTTCGAACTTACTGGCAATTTCTTTATTTTCTTCTAAATCCAGATTTGCGCTTTCCATCTCTACTCTCTCCTTTCGAACATTCTTTGTTCAGACTTCACCATTTTTTAGAGGGTGGTGATATCAAAATTCGCTCATTTTTATGCCCATCCGTTGGACTTCCTTTTCTGCATTAAAAACAACTATTGTTTCAATGAGATAAGATTTTCTATGTGATGAAATGAAAATAATGTAGAGGGAATTTTATCCACAATCCTGATGAACGGGTTCAATTCTGATTGGAATTTGAAAAAGCAGGTGATTTACTGATGTGCGAGCGTACGTCAGTGGCTGCTGGCCTGAGCGCGGAGGTGTGCGAAATTCACATATCCGGGCATTCCACCTTACCCAGCGCTTCCCAGTAGTTATTCTGATTATTACGCTCCATCGCCACAATAGCTTCGCGGATATGTTGTTTGTTACTCTCATCAGACAACATTAATTTTTCCCACGCTTCGTCTGATAATGACGCCTGTGGCGTGCAAATTTTACGTAAATCTTGCAATACCGTGGTCTTTTCTTTTGCCGACTGTAGAGAACTGAATGGCGACTCGGCCTGAGAAATGGCTGGGAAAGTCAGGAATACGGTAATCATGAGTAGCATCGTTGGCTTCATAGCTGCAACCTTCTGCAAATGTGCATCGAATGAAGCATAAGTGTAGTTTGCTTTTGCCGCTCTCATCATGCTGTACGAAAGGTGTTTGCGTGGTCAGTAAGAAGTGCCAGTTTTATATACCTTTTTCTTCTATTCGATAGCTTTTCGTTTTTTAAATCGTAGTGATCTTGCCATTATAGTCAGTTAACGATTAAAAAAAGGATAAAAAATGAAACTGACAACACATCATCTACGGGCGGGGGCCGCATTATTACTGGCAGGAATTCTGCTGGCAGGTTGCGACCAGAGCAGCAGCGATGAAAAGCACATTAAAGTGGGCGTTATTAATGGCGCAGAACAAGATGTCGCGGAAGTCGCTAAAAAGGTGGCAAAAGAGAAATATGGCCTCGATGTTGAACTGGTAGGATTTAGCGGTTCGTTGCTACCGAACGATGCGACAAATCATGGCGAGCTTGATGCGAACGTCTTCCAGCATCGACCCTTTCTTGAACAAGATAATCAGGCGCATGGTTATAAACTGGTAGCGGTGGGAAATACATTTGTCTTCCCCATGGCGGGTTATTCCAAAAAAATCAAAACCGTGGCGCAAATAAAAGAAGGCGCGACAGTGGCGATCCCCAACGACCCGACCAACCTTGGTCGCGCGCTTTTACTGTTGCAAAAAGAGAAGCTAATTACTCTGAAAGAGGGAAAAGGGTTACTACCTACCGCGCTGGATATAACCGAGAATCCTCGTCATTTGCAGATTATGGAACTCGAGGGGGCGCAGCTCCCGCGCGTACTGGATGATCCCAAAGTTGATGTGGCGATTATCAGCACCACTTACATTCAGCAGACCGGGCTTTCTCCGGTGCACGACAGCGTATTTATTGAAGATAAGAATTCGCCGTATGTGAATATTCTGGTGGCACGGGAAGATAATAAGAATGCAGAAAACGTGAAGGAATTTCTGCAATCTTATCAATCGCCCGAAGTCGCTAAAGCGGCAGAAACCATCTTTAACGGTGGCGCGGTGCCTGGCTGGTAATTCTCACTCATGCCGCGCCGGACGATTTATTTTTCTGGCGCGGCGACGGGAATCCATTGAAATCAAAATCACCGATGACAGAATCAGCAGTGTGCCCAGCCAGTCCGGCAATGTGAACGTGATCCCCAGCAACAGCAAAGAGAGCAGCGCGCTACTTAATGGTTCTGCACAGCTCAAAATGCTGGCTTTTGGCCCGCCAATGAGCTGTGCGCCTTTCAGATATAGACTAAAGGTTAGCGAAGTTCCGATTACCACCAGATAGAAAAACGCCAGAATCAGGCTGCCATTAACCACGAAGTTTGTTCCTTGCCCGGCATAGAAGGGCAGCAGGATTAGACCACCGATCAGCATACTCCAGCCGACGACCGGTAACGTGCCATAGCGGGCAATCAGCGTTGAGGGATAGGTGGTATAGAATGCAGCAGCAAATGCCGAGGCAATGCCCCAGAATAACGCGGCCGGAGAGATCGATAATGACGTCGGATTACCGTGTGTCACCAATAAAAAAGTCCCGATCAACGATGTCAAAATAGCGCAAAAAACCAGAATGCCCGGGCGGGATTTACGCACCAGTGAGAACCAGGCGACGATAATCGTCGGTGAGAGGAATTGCAGCACCGTTGCCGTGGCAGCATTCGATTTTTCAATGGTTAGCAAAAAAGTGAGCTGTACGGTTAGCGCGCCAACCACGGAAAAAATCAGCAGACTAATGGCATCTTTGTGATTGTTAATAATAGAAAAGATTTTATCGCCATGCACAAATGACAGCGTCAGCAGAATCAAACCGGCGAATATCAAACGCGTCATAGTCAAAAACTGCGACGACATCTGGCTTTGCTCCATGATGTATTGCGCGCAGACCCCTGAACTTCCCCACAACACGGCGGCAATCAGAACGTTCAGCATCCCCTTTCTGGTGGAACCCATTTTTCCCTCTGCATACTGTTTTGTCGTTTATGTATGCAGGCATGATAGCAAAAATGGCGAGGATGGCTCTGTTTGCGCCACGCCGATTTTTCTTAGCTCAGACTGGTGAGCTAAATATCTTTAATAAACAGCAGGCAAATCATCGCAATACCCAACATCCCTATCGCCAGCCAGAACAACGAGTGGTAGCTCCAGATTTCAACCATAATTCCGTCAACAGAGCCGGCGATAATCCAGCCGACGCGTGAGGTATTTGCATATAACGTTGTCGCAGAGCCTATTTTTTCAGGCATCAGATCCTGAAAATAAAGCATGCCGATACCACAGAGAATACCAAGGAAAATGGCATTTAGAATTTGCAATTCCAGCTCAACTGCCGGAGTCGTCGCCATGAGTACGCTGGCGTAAAAACACATACCACTCACGATAGCAATGAGCATTAATAGTCGCTTGCCAATACGTTTCATGTAATAGCCTGCGATTAACATCATCGGAATTTCCAGACCGGCAGCAATACCAATCATTTCTCCAGCCAGTTTATCGGTTAGATGCAGTTCATCAATAATAAATAGCGGCATATTTATCATGTAGAGATTATTCGCCGCCCACATCATTGAACAGACTACAAAAAGTAGCCGTGTATCCCGCTTTCTATGGATGGAGGGTAAAATTTCTACGGGTTGGGTAACGACAGGAATATTTCTTTGTATTGATGGCAAAAACAACCAGACTATCAGCCCGCAAATAACAAATGCGATGGCAGCGGTGAGATACATCACTTTAAAACTAAATCCCATTGCCAGCTCATAAGCGAGCGGTGGCCCGATAACCCAGGCAAGCGAGATCTGAGCACGTAAAAATGTACTGAACATGACCGTCTCACGGCCTGTTCTGTCGGCGTGTTCACGGGCGAGGGCGAACATTTGCGGGTTTGCAGTGGAAGCAAAACTACTCAGAAGTACGCCCGTAGAGAGGAGAATGAAGTAGTTGCGATTCCACGCAAAAAGAGTGCAGGCCAACACTCCAAATAAGCAACATAGCAGGATCAGTAATTTACGGTCGCCTTGTTTATCGGAGTGCCTTGCCAGAAATTGACTGACCAGAATTCCCATAATAGCGCTACCGGTGAAGAAAAAACCTACCATTATAGGACGGGCTTTCAGTTCATCTGCGAGGAATATACTTAGGGTGGGAGTCTGGAGAGCGCCCGCAATACCAGTCAGAAAGGCGACAAGTAAAAATGCCGCGGCAGTGAGATCAAGTATTTTTGATGGAGTGGTAGCCATTTTTTGCATTCTTCTGAATCACCGGGCGACAAAATATAACTGAGTTACAAATAAGTACCAGTCGAATGAGTATTATATTAAGAATTTTTGAGTATCGCTGATACAACCAGAAAGCAATGCTAGCGCAATATTATAGGGCCAGCAATTGAGATTATTAGCAAAAGCATGTTAAGAATTAATCACCGAATTTATATATTAATTATAGTAAGGCAATGAGCTATTTTTGATAGTAAAAATAAAACAAGTTTAATTGATATATTAAATGAAAAAATTAATCTTGATGGCAGTCTGATTATTGGTGAAGTTTATAGGTCAGTTTTTTTCGCCAGCGGTTAAAGGAATAGAATCGTCGTATAAAAAAAGGGTGTTTTGGGGCGTGTAAAACAACATCTTCACCTTAATGGCGATACAGTTGGCTGAGAGTCAGCAGGGGGGCAAATCACCTGCAAATAAACACGGCGCATGCTGGCGCGAATATCGCGGATGCGTTCGAGGACAGAAGAACCGACAGGCGGATTCTTCAGTCGCTCATCGTCCATCACAAAACCTTTGATCAGGTATTCCTGAAGTTGATTAAATATTGAGCAGTAGAAAATATCTGGATTGACTGTATTACAAGGGGTTGGAGAACGTCAGTAGAAGCAAATTGGCGGAAGATCACAGGAGTCGAACCTGCCCGGGACCGCTGGCGGCCCCAACTGGATTTGAAGTCCAGCCGCCTCACCGGAGACGACGATCTTCCGCGCCTCGATTGCTACATGGAGGCGGGGCGCATTATAGCTACTTCCTTGAGTTTCTACATCCCCCAGATCAGTTTTTTCCGCCTAATACATGCAGCGTATTATCACGAAAGCATTATATTTCATATAAAACCCATATTTTACAATGATATATGAGCGTAATTTACGCTACCACGATCACATAAAACAAGAATCATAAATTAATAACCAGATATCGGAATATTCGCTCTCACAGGGATGGTTTACAAAATGCGTTATCGGTCTCAGCACCCCTATAGCATCAAGGAAAAGCAGATGAAGAGTGAAGTGTTGTCCGTTAAAGAGAAAATTGGTTATGGCATGGGAGACGCCGCCAGCCACATTATTTTCGATAACGTAATGTTATATATGATGTTCTTTTATACCGATATTTTTGGCATTCCTGCCGGATTTGTCGGAACCATGTTTTTGGTCGCTCGTGCACTGGATGCAATTTCTGATCCTTGCATGGGGTTGTTGGCCGATCGAACGCGCTCTCGCTGGGGTAAATTTCGTCCATGGGTACTGTTTGGCGCACTGCCATTCGGGATCGTCTGTGTACTGGCCTATAGCACGCCAGATCTCAGTATGAACGGAAAAATGATTTATGCAGCAATTACTTACACCCTACTTACCTTACTTTATACCGTCGTCAATATCCCTTACTGCGCATTGGGTGGTGTAATCACCAATGACCCGACTCAGCGTATCTCGCTGCAATCCTGGCGTTTTGTGCTGGCGACCGCGGGAGGCATGCTCTCTACTGTGCTGATGATGCCGCTGGTTAATTTAATTGGTGGTGATAATAAACCACTCGGTTTCCAGGGCGGTATCGCGGTCCTTTCCGTGGTGGCATTTATGATGCTGGCCTTTTGTTTCTTCACCACTAAAGAACGCGTTGAAGCACCACCTACAACGACGTCTATGCGGGAAGATTTACGTGATATCTGGCAAAACGACCAGTGGCGTATTGTCGGTTTCCTGACCATTTTCAATATTCTGGCGGTGTGCGTACGCGGCGGGGCGATGATGTATTACGTCACATGGATTTTGGGTACGCCGGAAGTGTTTGTCGCTTTTCTTACCACTTATTGCGTGGGTAACCTGATTGGTTCCGCACTGGCGAAACCGCTGACCGACTGGAAATGTAAAGTCACTATCTTCTGGTGGACGAACGCCCTGCTGGCAGTGATTAGCCTGGCGATGTTCTTTGTTCCTATGCAGGCCAGCATCACCATGTTTGTCTTCATCTTCGTGATTGGTGTGTTGCATCAACTGGTGACACCTATCCAGTGGGTAATGATGTCCGATACCGTCGACTACGGCGAGTGGTGCAATGGTAAACGCCTTACCGGGATCAGTTTTGCTGGCACGTTGTTTGTGCTCAAACTGGGGTTGGCCTTCGGCGGCGCTCTTATCGGCTGGATGCTGGCTTATGGCGGATATGATGCGGCAGAAAAAGCGCAGAACAGCGCCACGATTAGCATCATTATCGCGCTATTCACGATTGTTCCGGCGATCTGTTACTTGCTGAGCGCGATTATCGCTAAACGCTACTACTCACTCACGACGCACAATCTGAAAACCGTTATGGAACAGCTGGCCCAGGGCAAACGCCGTTGCCAGCAACAATTCACCTCTCAAGAAGTGCAGAACTAAGGAACGGCAATGAAAATTAGCGACGGAAACTGGTTGATTCAACCTGGCCTCAATTTGATTCACCCGCTTCAGGTGTTCGAGGTTGAACAGCAGGGTAATGAAATGGTGGTCTATGCTGCCCCCCGTGATGTGCGTGAACGTACCTGGCAGCTTGATACGCCTTTATTTACGCTGCGCTTTTTCTCCCCACAGGAAGGTATTGTCGGTGTACGGATTGAGCATTTTCAGGGGGCGCTGAATAACGGTCCTCATTACCCGCTCAATATTTTGCAGGACGTGAAGGTCACAATCGAAAACACAGAACGTTACGCTGAGTTTAAAAGTGGCAACTTAAGTGCGCGTGTCAGCAAAGGTGAGTTCTGGTCACTGGATTTTCTGCGCAACGGCGAACGTATTACCGGTAGTCAGGTGAAAAATAATGGCTACGTGCAGGACACGAATAATCAACGAAATTATATGTTTGAGCGGCTGGATCTTGGCGTTGGCGAAACAGTTTACGGTCTGGGAGAGCGCTTTACTGCCCTGGTGCGCAATGGCCAGACGGTAGAGACCTGGAACCGGGACGGCGGCACAAGTACTGAACAGGCGTATAAAAATATCCCGTTCTATATGACTAACCGTGGTTATGGTGTACTGGTCAATCATCCTCAATGCGTCTCTTTTGAAGTGGGATCGGAGAAAGTCTCCAAAGTGCAGTTCAGCGTTGAGGGTGAATATCTCGAATACTTTGTTATTGACGGCCCGACGCCGAAAGCGGTACTTGATCGTTATACCCGTTTTACTGGTCGTCCGGCGCTGCCGCCCGCGTGGTCCTTCGGCCTGTGGCTAACCACTTCATTTACCACCAACTACGACGAAGCGACGGTTAACAGCTTTATCGATGGTATGGCGGAACGCAATCTGCCACTGCATGTTTTCCACTTTGACTGTTTCTGGATGAAAGCCTTCCAGTGGTGCGATTTTGAGTGGGACCCGCTGACTTTCCCGGACCCGGAAGGGATGATCCGCCGCCTGAAAGCGAAAGGGCTAAAAATCTGCGTCTGGATTAACCCCTATATCGGGCAAAAATCCCCTGTCTTTAAAGAGTTACAAGAGAAAGGTTATTTACTCAAACGCCCGGACGGTTCGCTGTGGCAGTGGGATAAATGGCAGCCAGGTCTGGCGATTTATGACTTTACCAATCCGGATGCCTGCAAATGGTACGCCGACAAACTGAAAGGTCTGGTCGCGATGGGCGTTGATTGCTTTAAGACCGACTTTGGCGAACGTATTCCAACCGATGTTCAATGGTTTGACGGTTCCGATCCGCAGAAAATGCATAACCATTATGCGTACATCTACAACGAACTGGTGTGGAACGTGCTCAAGGAAACCGTTGGCGAGGAAGAAGCCGTCTTGTTTGCCCGCTCGGCCTCCGTCGGTGCGCAGAAATTCCCGGTACATTGGGGTGGCGACTGTTATGCTAACTACGAATCAATGGCGGAAAGCCTGCGCGGTGGTTTGTCTATTGGCCTTTCTGGTTTTGGCTTCTGGAGCCACGATATCGGCGGCTTTGAGAATACCGCTCCGGCGCACGTTTACAAACGCTGGTGCGCGTTTGGTTTGCTCTCCAGCCATAGCCGTTTACACGGCAGCAAATCTTATCGTGTGCCGTGGGCCTATGATGATGAGTCCTGTGATGTGGTGCGCTTCTTCACGCAACTGAAATGCCGCATGATGCCGTATCTGTATCGTGAGGCTGCTCGTGCGAACGCGCGGGGTACGCCGATGATGCGGGCCATGATGATGGAGTTTCCGGACGATCCGGCTTGTGATTACCTTGACCGTCAATACATGTTAGGCGACAACGTGATGGTTGCTCCGGTGTTCACTGAATCGGGCGATGTGCAGTTCTACTTGCCGGAAGGTCGCTGGACACACCTGTGGCACAACGATGAACTCGATGGTAGTCGCTGGCATAAACAGCAGCACGGCTTCCTGAGTCTGCCCGTTTATGTGCGTGATAACACCCTACTGGCGCTGGGCAACAACGAGCAACGTCCCGATTACGCGTGGCACGAAGGCACGGCATTCCAGCTCTTTAATCTGCAAGACGGGCATGAAGCCATCTGTGAAGTGCCCGCTGCCGATGGTTCCGTTCTTTTCACCCTGAAAGCGGCGCGTACTGGCAACACAATTACTGTGAATGGTGCGGGCGTGGCGAAGAACTGGACGCTGTGCTTGCGCAATGTTGTGAAAGTAAATGGTCTGCAAGGCGGTTCGCAGGCTGAAAGTGAGCAGGGGCTGGTGGTGACGCCTCAAGGGAATGCGCTGACAATTACGTTGTAATCTATTGAAGAATGCCGGATACGAATGGTTTTGTGTCGTATCCGGTAAATAATCTCACATCTGGTAATAAATATTTCTTCCATCGTATTTGCGAGCATGATCACGATTATTCATCGCGAAAATGTGATCTGTGCTGAAAAATATCCCTTAACCGCCTTGCTTTGTTTTATCACTGTCCGGATTACGGACAGATTTTAGTATTGTTGTGAAATTATTCTGCTTTATATTTACCCTCAGAGATGGCAACTGAAGCTCTTCCTCATGGGGCTTCTTAATCTGTGATAAGGGTAAAAAATGCAAATGATTACCTCGCGACAAAACAGATTATTACGATTCCTTCTACCACGAAGGGAATATACGACTATTGTTACGATTGCCGGCTATTTAAATGTTTCGGAAAAAACCATTCAACGTGATTTACGTTTACTTGAGCAATGGCTGGGGCAATGGAGAATAAATGTTGAGAAGCGTGCTGGCGCGGGTGTGATGTTAAGCGCGGAGAATATTGCTGATTTGCTGCATCTTGATCATTTGTTGGTGGCAGAATGTGAAGAGATTGATGGTGTAATGAATAATGCCAGGCGCGTTAAAATAGCGTCGCAGTTATTAAGTGAAACACCGAATGAAACGTCGATCAGTAAATTGTCAGAACGCTACTTTATCAGCGGAGCCTCTATTGTTAATGACCTGAGAGTAATTGAGTCCTGGCTTGCGCCGTTGGGGTTATCGTTGATCCGCAGCCCAAGTGGTACGCATATTGAAGGTAGTGAAGGGCAAGTCCGACAGGCAATGGCATTACTGATTAACGGCATTATTAACCATAATGAGCCGCAAGGTGTCGTGTATTCACGTCTGGATCCCGGAAGTTATAAAGCATTAGTCCATTATTTTGGAGAGGAAGAAGTGTTATTTGTCCAGTCATTGTTACTGGATATGGAAAATGAATTAAGTTGGTCTTTGGGAGAACCTTATTACGTTAACATTTTTACTCACATCCTTATTATGATGTATCGCAACACGCACGGGAATGCGTTATCAAGAGAAGAAGATCAAACCAGGCAATATGATGAAAATATCTTTAATGTTGCCAGTCAGATGATTCATAAGATAGAACAACGAATTGCACATACGTTGCCCGATGATGAAGTCTGGTTTATTTATCAATATATCATTTCATCAGGTGTGGCGATTGATGGACAAAAAGATGTTAGCATTATTTCACATATGCAGGCCAGCAATGAAGCGCGTCTGATTACCTGGCGTTTAATTACGGTATTCAGTGACATCGTGGACTGCGATTTTAGTGAAGACAGCGCATTATATGATGGCTTGTTGGTTCATATTAAGCCGCTGATTAACCGTTTAAATTATCGCATTCATATCCGTAATCCATTGCTGGAAGATATTAAAGCAGAATTAGCGGATGTCTGGCGGTTGACGCAATATGTGGTGAATCAGGTATTTAAAACCTGGGGTGAGAATGCAGTGAGCGAGGATGAAGTGGGTTACCTGACCGTTCATTTTCAGGCTGCGATGGAGCGGCAAATTGCCCGTAAACGTGTATTACTGGTCTGTTCAACCGGAATCGGAACTTCGCATCTACTGAAAAGCCGTATTCTGCGAGCATTTCCTGAATGGACGATTGTTGATGTTATTTCAGCAGCGAATTTATCACAGGTTTTGCCTGACAATATCGAACTGATTATTTCGACCATTAATTTGCCTACAGTCACTATGCCGGTCGCTTATGTTACCGCTTTTTTTAATGATGCCGATATTAAGCGGGTCACTGAAATGGTGATTACGGAAAAATTACATCATGCGACGTCTCGGGTCGTTGAAATTTAATGTCAGAATTTTATGAGGTATGACGAATGGACATAACAAAAATCCTGAATACGAATCGCGTTATTTTAGATATGCAAGCGACGAATAAAGCGGAGGCGATTGAAGAATTAACTAATCTTCTCAAAAAAGATGGTGCGATCGATTGTCGGGAAACCTTTATTAAAGATGTCTGGCAGCGCGAAGCGGAAGGCTCGACTGGTTTTGAAAATCATATTGCGATCCCGCATGGTAAATCTTCAGCTGTGATTAATACTACGCTGGCAATTGGCCGTACCCGGCAGGATATTCCCTGGGAAACGCTGGATGGCAGTAGCGTGCGCTGTATTATTTTATTTGCGGTACGTCTTGAAGATCAAAATACCACCCATATCCGTTTACTTTCCCAGGTCGCGGGCGCGCTGGCGGATGATGACATCATAGAACAATTGTTAGTTGAGACGAGTCCGCAAAAAATCATTGATCTCTTTAGTCAGTATGCACAATCCGATGTCTGCTAAATAACAGGGAGTATGTCATGAATATTGTCTGTGTTGCCGCCTGTACGGCGGGTATTGCTCATACCTATATTGCTCGTGAAAAGTTAATCAAAGGAGCAAAAGCTCTGGGCCATACCATTAAAGTTGAAACCCAGGGAACCATTGGTACAGAAAATGAATTACAGGCGGCAGATATCTCTGCTGCTGACGTCGTGATTCTTGCTGTAGATGTGAAAATAAAAGGAGAAGAACGCTTCACCAATAAACGTATTGTGCGAGTAAAGACAGAGATCGTCATTAAATCGCCCGTTCAATTTCTTGAAAAGGTCGAAAAATCACTGGGAAACAAATGATCCTTATACTGGAGGGATCTTAATATGAAAGACAATAAAATTCCGGTTTCACAGGAAATTAAAAAACATTTATTAACCGGCATCTCGTGGATGATACCCCTTATTGTGGCCGCCGGGATATGTATTGCGTTGGGGCAAGTTCTTGGCGGTACAGATGTTGGTGAAAAAACAGGAACAATCCCGTGGATGCTTAATCAGATTGGCGGCTGGGGAATGGGGCTGATTGTGCCGCTGATTAGCGCGGCAATTGCCTATTCTATTGCCGATCGTCCCGGATTTGCCCCGGGCCTGATTGTCGGCTTTCTCTGCGGGCAAATCCATACCGGATTTATTGGCGGTATGTTGGGTGGTTTCCTGGTGGGCTACACCATTTTGCTACTTAAACGCTATATCCGCCTGCCGCAGTCGATGCAAGGACTCATGCCAATCATGGTGTTGCCGGTATTAAGCACCATTATCGGTGGGCTGTTAATGATGACGCTGATTGGTAAACCCATCGCCTGGTTACAAGAAGCACTGATTCATTTGCTCGAGTCGATGCAGGGCGGATCGCGCTTCCTGATGGGGGCCATACTTGGCGCGATGGCAACCTTCGATTTCGGTGGTCCGGTAAATAAAACAATGTCGTTGTTTTCCGATGGCTTGCTGGTCAGCGGCGTCTATGGGCCAGAAGCCGTGAAATTTGTCGGCTCAATCATCCCTCCGTTTGGCATCACACTTTCGTTCTTACTGACACGCCATAAATACACCCGTGCGGAGCGCGAGGCGCTGAAAGCCGCGTTTCCGATGGGGATCTGCATGATCACTGAAGGAGTCATTCCGATCGCCGCGCGTGACTTGCTGCGAGTGGTGGGATCTTGTGTGGTGGCTTCTGCGGTAGCTGGCGGCTTGATCATGGTGTGGGGCGTGGAGAGTCCGGTTCCGCATGGCGGCCTGTTTGTTGTGCCTTTGTTCACCCATCCTCTGCTGTTTTGCCTGGCGCTGGGTATAGGCACGGTGATTTGTGGCGTGATGCTTTCACTCTGGAAGAAACCGGTAACGGAACGTGACGAAGAGTTTGACGAACTGAGCGATCAAAAGCTGAAAGATGAAGAGATCACTTTCACCCTCGAATAACCGGAGGCCCTATGTTTGCCGATATGAAAAGTATGGTGATGAAAGCCTGGCATGAACATTACGCCTTGCTGGCGATCAACTGTATGAATCTGGAAAGTGCTCACGCAGCTATCCGCGTGGCGGAGAAGAATCGCGCTCCGATCATTCTCAATCTCTATCAGGGGCATCTGGCGCATTTTCCTGCACCCGTCGCGGCGGCAGTGGTTAAAACGCTCGCGGAATCTGCCTCAGTACCGGTCGCTCTGGCGCTTGATCATGGCAAAAATCCGGACTGTATTCGTCAGGCGTTTCGTGCTGGTTTCAGCGGATTAATGATTGATGCTTCTGCTTTTCCCCTGGAGGAAAACGTGCGCCAGACCAGGGCGGTGGTGGAACTCGCCGCCAGCGCGCAGCTCTGCGTGGAAGGCGAACTGGGCCATCTGGCAGATGCGCCGCGTTACGACCAAGCCACCAATGCCGACCTGATGACGCAACCCACTGATGTGGAACCGTTTATCGCGCAGACAGGCATTGATCTACTGGCCGTCTCGGTAGGCACGGCGCACGGCATGTACGCGCCTGGTGTTGTACCTGCTATTGATTTTCAGCGTCTGGCGGAGATTTTCCACTGCTCGAGCGTGCCTCTGGCATTACATGGCGGTAGCGGTACGCCGTTCGATCAGCTCCAGCTCTGTACGACGCTGGGGGTAGCAAAAATCAACGTGGGGGCGGCCATTTTTGAACGGGGGAAATCCGCGCTCCTGCATACCCTCTGTCACGATATATCCATTGAACTGGTGGACGCGCTGAAAGCTATGGAACTGGCCTTCGAAGAAGCGGTTACACCGTATTTACAGGCGAGCGGCTCTATCGGCAAAGCCTGATTCATTTTCTGTCATGGCCTTTATGCCAGTGCAATAACGCACCGGCAGGGCGGACTACACGCTGAAACTGGAGATTTAACATGTTAGTTTCGATGAAAGAATTACTGCAACCTACCCGCCAGCACGGCTTTGCCATTGGCGCATTTAATGTGGCGGATAACTGTTTCCTTCGCGCAGTCGTGGATGAAGCAGAAGCGACAAATACTCCGGCGATTATTGCCATCCATCCCAGCGAACATGATTTTGTGGGCGATGCCTTTTTCGCTCACATTCGCGAAATTACCCAGCGTAGTCCGGTCCCGTTTGTACTGCACCTCGATCATGGTGCCTCTGTAGAGCATGTTTTGCGTGCGATTCGCTGCGGATTTACCTCAGTAATGATCGACGGTTCGCTGCTGCCGTATGAAGAAAACGTGGCGCTGACCGCAGAAGTGGTTCGCCTCGCTCATGCGGTTGGCGTGTCGGTTGAGGGTGAACTGGGGACCATCGGACAAACAGGAACGTCAGTGGAAGGTGGAGTTTCACAAGTTACCTACACTGACCCGGCGCAAGCCGCCGATTTTATTGCTCGTACAGGTGCCGACACACTGGCTGTGGCGATTGGTACAGCGCATGGCATCTATCCAAAAGGGATGCAACCGAAGCTGCAAATGGACATTTTGCGCGACATTGCCGGACGTATTGATATTCCGCTGGTGCTACACGGTGGTTCGGCAAACCCGGACGCGGAGATTGCTGAATCAGTTACGCTCGGCGTCGGCAAAATCAATATCTCCAGCGATATGAAATACGCCTATTTCCAGAAAGTGCGTGAAATTCTCGCTAAAGAGAGCTGGTGGGACCCGAACGTCATCTATCCGGATGCGATTAACGCGGCGCGGGAAGTCATTCGCCACAAAATGAAACTGTTCGGTTCGCTCGGTAAAGCATCACTGTACTAAGCCAGAAGGGCGGGGTGACCCGCCTTTTACGCAACAAGGAACGAGATATGCACTATCTGGGGTTGGATATTGGTGGGACCAAAATCGCCGCCGTCGTCATGGATGCGCATGGCTGGGAGATTCGCCGTTACCGCTGCCCGACGCAAAAGTCGACATATCAACAATTTGTCTCATGCGTTGTGGCGCTTATCGAGCAGATTAGGCGGGACGTTCAACGACCGATGCTGACAGGGATCGCCTTACCCGGCAGTATCTCGCCACTCACTGGCCTGATTAAAAATGCGAATATTCAGGTGATTAACGGTCATGCGTTACAGGCTGATTTGCAGCAATTGCTTGGGCAACCGGTGGTGATAGCCAATGATGGTAACTGTTTCGCGCTATCAGAAGCTTGCGACGGTGCCGGGCAAGATTATGACGTGGTATTTGGTATTACGCTTGGCACGGGCTGCGGCGGTGGCATTGCCATCAAGCAACGACCGTTTATAGGGGCCTGGGGAAATGCTGCCGAATGCGGTCATATCACGTTGCCAGGCTATACGGAGCAGGAAGATGGTCCATCAGTCAGTTGCTATTGCGGCAAACACAACTGCGTGGAGTCGTTTGTTTCCGGCAGCGGTTTTAGTGAACGCTATCAACAGATGACTGGTAACTTGCTCACTCCTGCGGCGATTGTCACCCTGGCACAACGTGGTGATGCTTGTGCCATGCAGCAGGTGGCACGTTTTCGCCAACAGCTTGCCCGCACGCTGGCAACCATCGTTAACGTTGTTGACCCTGGCGTGATTGTGATCGGCGGCGGGCTTTCGAATGTGGAACTGCTTATCACCGATCTGAACGCAGAAGTCGCTCCACTGGTTTTCACCGATCAATTCACCACTCCCATTGTAAAAGCACAGCACGGCGACAGTAGCGGAATGCGTGGCGCTGCCTGGCTTGCTATGCGCAACGGAGAAGCCAATGAAACGCTCACAAATTAATTATGTTATTGATAAAGCACATGCCATTGCGCAGACCTTCCGCGTTTGTTTGCCTGAGTTCGCCTATTTTACGGTGGATGACTGGCTGCAGCGGGAACGGGATAACTGGCAAGAAGTAGTCGACTTACAGCTCGGTTGGGATATCACCGATTTTGGTCGTGGTGATTTCAACCAAACGGGACTAACACTGCTAACGATGCGCAACGGCGCGCTGGGGTCGGCGGCATATCCAAAACCGTATGCTGAGAAAATGTTGCAGATCCAACAAGATCAGCAGACTCCCTGGCATTTTCACACCCACAAAATGGAAGATATCCTCAATCGGGGCGGTGGAGACTTATGCATGCAGTTGGCCTGGGCCAACGAAGCCAATCTCTGTGATGATCAACGAGTCATTACCGTGAATGTTGATGGTCAGCGGCGTACCATGAAACCTGGTGAAACGCTGGTGTTAAAGCCGGGGCAGGGCATTTGCCTGCCGCCGCGTCTGTATCATCGCTTCTGGGCGGAAAAAGCGTTTGTTCTCGGCTGGGAAATTTCGATGGTAAATGATGACCAACACGATAATTATTTTCTTGAGCCGGGAGGACGTTTTCCGGCGATAGAAGAAGATGAACCGGTGAAATGGTTATTGTGCAGTGAGTATGGAATTTTGCGCTAATAACGGGGAACGCTAGCGCTGATATCCGCTAGCGTCCTAATTTTTACTGCACCGGCTCCGTCGACGTAACTTCACCACTGGAAACTACGCCCGCATTCATGGTTTGAGTCACTTGCTGCTTTGCGGCATTCACGGCATGCAATTGCCCGCTAACCGTAGGTTTCAGCGGGACATTGACCTGAATATCGCCACTGGCGGCAAGCTGAATATTGCCGTCGCCAGTCAACGGTAGTTCAGGCCATCCCCACTGTTGCAAAATATTCACCGGCACACCGCGTCCATTCAGGCTGATATGGGTCTGACGTTGTGGCGTTTGTGAAACACTGGCGGTGGCTTCCAGAATACCTTTTTCGGTAAATGCGCTCAGTTCGCTGATATTTACCGTACTGCTATTGGCAGTCAGCGCCAGCGACGGGCGACGGACATCAACACGATTAAACGTCGCGGCGGCGGCATTCAGATTCACCGAACCACTCCAGACGCCCCATTTATGATCGGTAACCAGCGTCAGATTCGCGCCGTAACCATCGAGCGCGGTGAGTTGCCACGGGAAGTCAGGGTTGATATCAATAATTAGATTGCGGCTGGCGCTAAATCTCTTCAGTTGCAGACTGTTTAACCAGCCGGGTGTCATTTCCATCCACAACTGTTGCCAGTTTTTCGGCAAGGTATATTCCAGCCCGGCAATTGCCGCATCATCAAGCAACAGCGTTTTCCCGTCACGCAACCAGTTCCCTGACGTTCTGACCATGCCACCTTCCCAGCGGCTGGTGAACTGGCGGAGCGCTACGCCCTGCGGGGAAAATTCCGCGTTTATAATAGGGTCAAATAAATGCAGCGAACCATAAATGAACTCGCTGGCGTTCATCGACAGTTTGCCTTCCTGTGTCTGCCAGTCATCTTTACTGAAGGTCATGTTGCGCAAGCTGAGATCGAGATCGGTCACCGCCCAGTCCGGGCCTTGCAGGCGAGCATCGATGACTTCCAGACGACCAATCTGCAAGGACGGGACAGAGCGTAATGGTGCAAAGAAGTCAGTTAGCGATTTTTCGCTTTGTAGACGGATATCCGCCAGGCGCAGATTTTCCACCTGCCAGCTGCCGTCGGCGTTACGCTGCGCGTTTCCGGTTAATGTCCCGCGGGTGATGTCAGCACCCAGATTAGTCAGCGTAACGCGATCGTTATCAATACTGCCTTCAATCAGTACATTGGTAGCAGGAACATTATTGAGCGAAAGCGATCCGGCGCTGAATTGAATCTGCGCCTTCGTACCCAGCACTTTACCGGCTTCTGGTGACCACGGAACCACGCCGCCATTTACCCGTTGCGCGCTCAGTTTCCATTCGCTATTCGGGCTATTAAACGCCATATCACGCAGTTGCAGACGATCGGCTTTGAACGGCAGCGGCGCGGTCTGGTCGGTGAGATTCAGCGTCCCGTTTTCCAGCAGGATGGTATCGACATGGCGTGGTTCGGTCAGTTGCCGACTGCTTAGCGCAATGTCGACACTTTTTGCCACCAGGGTCGCGGGCTGACCATCACGACCAAACGTGACGTTCTCCAGTACGATATGAGATGGCGCGGAAAAACGGTGATCCATCGCCCCGAAGGCCAGATGATAGTCGCTATTATCGGAAACCCATGCGCTGATATGTTCTGCTCCCCAGCGGGTTTGCAGAAGGAAATAGAGGCCAGCGATCGCCACTAACAGAGCGATGAGAATGTAGAGAAGCAGCTTCCCAATAAATTTCATGGTCTTCCATCCCGTGAAATGCACATAAGGGAGTTATGCACGATTTACGCGCAATCCTCAAGGCGGGAATGGTGAAAGAGGTGAGACTGCGGCGGTAATTATCTTACCGCCGTCAGTGAATTACTGTTTTTCTGGTGGGAAAATCAGATTCAGCACGATGGCAGTAATACCGCCCGCGGCGATCCCGGAGGAGAGCAGGTTTTTCAGCCATTCAGGGGCAAACTGCAAAATCAGCGGCTGCTGAGACACGCCCAGACCGACCGCCAGCGACAGCGCGATAATCAGAATCGCCCGACGGTTCAGCGGCTCACGAGAAACGATACGCACACCGGAGGCGGCGATGGTGCCAAACATTACAAGCGTTGCGCCGCCCAGAACCGGTTCTGGAATGTGTTGTACAAAACCGCTCACTGCCGGGAACAGACCCAGCACGATCAACATCAGCGCGACGACAAAACCGACATAGCGGCTGGCAACACCGGTCAACTGGATCACACCGTTGTTCTGCCCGAAGCAGGAGTTCGGGAAAGTGTTAAACACCGCCGAGACAAACGAGTTCAGACCGTTTGCCAGCACGCCGCCTTTCAGACGTTTCATGTATAGCGGACCGGACACTGGCTGTTCGGAAACGTCAGAGGTCGCCGTGATATCGCCAATGGTTTCCAGCGAAGTGATCATAAAGACCAGCATCAGCGGTAGCAGCAGACTCCATTCAATGCCAAGACCGTAATAGAGCGGCGTTGGCACCATAATCAGTTCTTGCGTCATCGGTTCGTTGCTTTCTGGCAACATGCCCATAAACCACGCCAGCGCATATCCGGCCGCCATCGCAATCACCAGTGAGGCCACGCGCAAATATGGGTTACGTTGACGGTTAAGCAGGATAATTAAGGCCAAGACCACGCCTGCCAGCAACAGATTTTTCGGTGCGCCGAAGGTGTTATCGCTCATGGCTGCGTAACCGCCGCCAATGGATGTTAGCCCAACCTGAATTAGCGACAGGCCGATAATCATCACCACAACGCCAGAAACCAGCGGCGTAATAATGCGGCGCGCCAGATGCAGAACACGGGAGATCACCATCTCGGTGCAACTTGCCAGCATCAGCGTGCCGAACAAAGCCGCCATCATGGTAGGAACATCAGCACCACCAGTCTTAAGCGCTGTACCGCCCATAATCAGCGGGGCAACAAAGTTGAAGCTGGTGCCCTGAATAGACAACAGCCCGGAGCCAACCGGACCCCAGGCCTTAATTTGAATAATCGACGCCACACCGGAGGCAAACAGCGACATACTAATAATGTGTTGCGTGTCTTGTGCCGGTAAACCCAGCGCCTGGCAGATTAATAGCGCTGGCGTGATCACCGCAACGAACATCGCCAGCAGATGCTGGCAGGCGGCAAACAGAGTTTGAGGAAGCGGCGGACGATCTTCAAGACGGTAAATCAGTTCGCTGTTTTGAGTCTGCGCAACCGGTTGCGCATTTTCTGACTCGAGGGTGGAAACAGACATCGAAAACAATCCCGTGGTAGCAAAGCGGGCATTTTAGCTGACCGAAAGAGAAAAGCAAACGTTTGCCACGGCCTCTGCTAAATATTTAAATGAGATAAATGCACTTTTTTATATAACTTTTGGTATTTTTCTGCTTAAAATCCATGCCATTTGTTCATTAACAGCTGAGAATTTGACCCAGGAAAGCATGACTCGATACCCGTCATATTTCATGAAGGTGCCACTGCGCGATGAAGTATGACGAGTATGAAAGAGTGATGCGGATACAAAGGAGTAACTATGTTTCATCTCGATACTTTAGCAACGCTTGTTGCCGCAACGCTGACGTTGCTGCTCGGGCGTAAGTTGGTCCATTCCGTCTCCTTTTTGAAGAAATACACCATACCGGAACCTGTTGCGGGTGGTTTGTTGGTGGCGCTGGCGCTACTGGTACTGAAAAAAAGCATGGGCTGGGAAGTCAACTTTGATATGTCCCTGCGCGATCCGTTAATGCTGGCTTTCTTCGCCACCATTGGCCTGAACGCCAACATTGCCAGTCTGCGCGCTGGTGGGCGTGTGGTTGGTATTTTCCTGATTGTGGTTGTTGGCCTATTGGTGATGCAAAATGCCATTGGCATTGGTATGGCTAGCCTGTTAGGGCTTGATCCACTGATGGGGCTGCTGGCCGGTTCTATTACGCTTTCGGGCGGTCACGGTACGGGTGCTGCCTGGAGTAAATTGTTCATTGAACGTTATGGCTTCACCAATGCGACGGAAGTGGCGATGGCCTGTGCAACGTTCGGTTTGGTGCTGGGCGGCTTGATTGGCGGTCCGGTGGCGCGCTATCTGGTGAAACACTCCACCACACCGAACGGTATTCCGGATGACCAGGAAGTCCCGACGGCGTTCGAAAAGCCGGATGTGGGCCGCATGATCACCTCGCTGGTGCTGATTGAAACTATCGCGCTGATTGCTATCTGCCTGACGGTGGGGAAGATCGTTGCGCAACTTTTGGCTGGCACTGCTTTTGAACTGCCGACCTTCGTCTGTGTACTGTTTGTTGGCGTGATTCTGAGCAACGGTCTGTCAATGATGGGCTTTTACCGCGTCTTTGAGCGTGCGGTATCCGTGCTTGGTAACGTAAGCCTGTCGTTGTTCCTGGCGATGGCGCTGATGGGGCTGAAACTATGGGAGCTGGCTTCGCTGGCGCTGCCGATGCTGGCGATTCTGGTGGTACAGACCATCTTCATGGCGTTGTATGCCATTTTCGTCACCTGGCGCATGATGGGTAAAAACTACGATGCGGCAGTGCTGGCAGCGGGTCACTGTGGTTTTGGCCTTGGTGCAACGCCAACGGCAATCGCCAACATGCAGGCAATCACCGAACGTTTTGGCCCGTCGCACATGGCGTTCCTGGTCGTGCCGATGGTTGGTGCGTTCTTTATTGATATCGTTAACGCGCTGGTGATTAAACTGTATTTGATGTTGCCGATTTTTGCGGGTTAATTGATGAAGCGGCGGTAGAAGTGCCGCCGCAACAAAGACAAAAGCCTGATATGCTTCGCTTATCAAGTCTGCGTATTGATTCACAATTTATTGAATTTGTAGTTTTTTTGTAGGACGGATAAGGCGTTCACGCCGCATCCGGCAGGAAGGTAGGGTAACCTGAAATGGCGGTTTCTCACCGCCGCCTTTTACGCATTTGAGTAACGTTCTGTTTCTGGCATCCAGCGTTCTATCAGGGCTTTTGCCTGCTGTGGGTAACGTTCGTGAATATGGCGTGCCAGGCGCTGAACTTCCGGGATCATCGCCTGATCGCGCAGCAAATCCGCCACTTTAAATTCAGCATTACCCGTCTGACGCGTGCCTAACAATTCGCCAGGGCCGCGAATCTCCAGATCTTTTTGTGCAATCACAAAACCGTCGTTGCTGTCGCGTAGCACTTGCAGGCGGATTTGCGCGGTTTTGGAGAGCGGCGTTTTGTAGAGCAGCACACAGTGAGAAGCCACCGCGCCACGACCTACACGCCCACGTAGCTGGTGCAACTGCGCCAGACCCAGACGCTCCGGGTTTTCGATGATCATCAGGCTGGCGTTAGGCACATCAACGCCGACTTCAATAACGGTCGTGGCAACCAGCAGGTGTAACTCGCCTTGTTTAAATGATGCCATGACGGCCTGCTTCTCGGCTGGCTTCATCCGTCCGTGTACCAGGCCAATATTCAACTCTGGTAGCGCCAGTTTCAACTCTTCCCACGTGGCTTCTGCTGCCTGCGCTTCCAGTAACTCTGACTCTTCAATCAACGTACAAACCCAGTACGCCTGACGACCTTCAGTCATGCAGGCGTGGCGCACGCGGTCGATAATGTCGTTGCGGCGGGTATCCGGGATAGCCACCGTCGTCACAGGCGTACGACCTGGCGGTAACTCATCAATGACCGAGGTATCGAGATCGGCATATGCAGTCATTGCCAGCGTGCGGGGGATCGGCGTGGCGGTCATGATCAACTGATGCGGATGGAAGCCCTGCTGCTGGCCTTTCTCCCATAACGCCAGACGCTGATGCACGCCAAAACGATGCTGTTCGTCGATGATCACCAGCGCCAGGCCGTTAAACTGCACCTGTTCCTGGAAGATGGCGTGTGTACCGACAATCATCTGCACCTGACCGCTGGCGATGGCTTCCTGCTGTGCCAGTCGTGCTTTACCTTTCTGTTTACCGGCGAGCCAGCCCACTTCGATACCGAGCGGAGCAAACCAGTTACGGAAGTTATTGGCGTGCTGCTCGGCGAGTAATTCGGTTGGTGCCATCAATGCCACCTGTTTGCCGTGCGCAATCGCACGCAACGCGGCGAGGGCGGCGACCAGCGTTTTACCGGAACCTACATCGCCCTGCACCAGGCGCATCATCGGCACATCCAGCGCCATATCGCGCTCGATCTCCGCCACCACGCGTGCCTGTGCGCCCGTTGGCTTGAACGGTAAGGCTGCGAGGAGTTTATTTTTCAGCGCGTCATTGGCGCTCAGCGGCTGGGCATGAAAACGCTGTGCTCCGGCACGTAAGGCTAACATGCTGAGGTTGTGCGCCAGCAGTTCTTCCAGAATCAGACGGCGTTGTGCCGGATGCTGCCCGATCTCCAGATCGCTAAGCTGCAGCGTCGGCGGCGGGCGATGCAGAGTGCGCAACGCTTCCGGCAGCGTCATCATTCCTTGTGACAGTTCCGGCGGCAGGAGTTCTTCAATGGCGCAGGTGTCGAGCAGATCCAGCGCCTGGTCGGTTAATTTACGCAGCGTGGCCTGCTTTACGCCTTCCGTTGTTGGATAAACCGGCGTGAGCGTCTCCTGCAACTCTGGCGTACTGAGATCGCCCTGCACGCGGTATTCCGGGTGGATCATCTCCGCACCATATTTACCGCGCTTTGCTTCTCCATAGGCCAGCACACGGCGGCCCGTCGCCAGGCTATTTTTCATTGCCGCGTTGAAGTTGAAAAAGCGCATGGTGAGAATGCCGGAACCGTCGCTGATCTGGCAGGTCATCATCCGCCGACCGCCGAAGGAGATATTGCAATTCAGCACTTCGCCTTCCACCGTGGCATAAAGGCCCGGCAGTAGTTCACCGATGGGGTAGAGATGGGTGCGATCTTCGTAGCGCAGAGGAAGGTGTAAGAGTAAATCCTGCACGGTATGCAGGTTGATTTTCGCCAGCTTATTACTTTGCGCCGCGCCAACGCCCGTTAGCGAACTGAGCGGAACAGCATCTAACAGGCGACCTTTCATGGCGCTTACCCTGCTGCCTGCATAGTGGCCCACCAGTCGGCATCAGCTTCGATCTCGCCTTGCTGATTAACGTGGGGGTAAGGTAGGCCTTTGCGTTTTGCGACTTTCGCCAGCACCGGATAGCCGCCTTCAAACAACAGCCGTTGTTGCTCCGCTTCCGGCAACATGCTGTTTTCCCGCAGATACATGCCTGCGTTTTGCCGCTGGCGCTGGGCTTCGTAAAGAATAAGGGCTGAGGCAACGGAAACATTCAGCGACTGCACCATGCCGATCATCGGAATGATGATGTCCTGATCCGCCAGGGCTAACGCTTCCTGCGTGATACCCGTTTTCTCCTGTCCCATCAAAATACAGGTCGGGCGGGTATAATCAATTTCGCGGAAATCGACAGCGTTATCAGAAAGATGTGTAGCCAGAATCTGCATGCCCTGGCCTTTCAGATGGGCGACGGCATCGCCAATGGTGCGGTGCGTTTTTACCTGTACCCAACTGTTGCTGCCAGCCGCAGCCGAAGCCATGGTGCGCATCCGGCTGCCAGGCCAGACGGCATGAACTTCATGTACGCCAACGGCATCTGCGGTACGAATAATCGCAGAAACGTTATGTGGTTTGTGGACCTGCTCCATGCAGACGGTCAGATCAGGCTGCCGCCTGGCGAGCATTTCGCAGATGCGTGCATAACGTGTTGGGTTCATAAAACATTAATTTCGGTTTCGGGTGACTTTAATCACGTCTGGCATCACGCGGATTTTGCGCATGATATTCGCCAGATGCACACGGTCACGGGCGGTCAGACGAATAAAGGCGCTGTAGACGCGACCATCTTTCTCTTCCGTATTCAAACTTTGAATATTCGAGGTCGTGGTGTTAATTGCCGCCGTCAGGTTTGCCAGCGCGCCCTGATGATTGAACATCTCCACCTTGATTTCGGTGATGAACTCCTGTGCCGTCTCTTTATCCCATTCCACAGCCATAAATTTCTCTGGCTCTTTCTGGTAGCCACGGATGTTACGGCAGGATTCATGGTGGATCACCAGACCTTTACCGGGGCTGACGTGAGCGATAATCGGATCGCCAGGAATGGGGCGGCAGCATTTCGCAAAGGTGATCAACACGCCATCAGCACCTTTAATCGGCAGATGCCCGTGGCTTTGAGTCGCCGGCGGAATGGAGGCGTCCCCATGTTGCAGATTTTTCGCGACCACCACGCTCATCGCGTTGCCAAGACCAATTTCCGCCAGCAGATCGTCAAGCGTTGCCAGCTTCATGCGGTCCAGCTCGCGCTGAATATTTTCCGGCGGGATTTCATTGAGCTTACGGCTGCCACCCAACGCATGATTGAGCAGACGACGGCCCAGGCTTACAGAATCATCACGCTTGAGGTTTTTCAGCAACTGACGAATTTTGGCGCGCGCTTTCGAGCTAACGACAAAGTTCAGCCATGCGGCATTCGGGCGAGCGCCCGGTGCGGTAATGATTTCAACGGTTTGGCCACTGGAGAGCGGCTGCGACAGCGGGTAAGGCTGACGGTCGACGCGAGCGCCCACGCAGGCATGACCGATATCGGTATGCACCGCATAAGCGAAGTCGACGGGCGTTGCACCGGCAGGCAGCTCTACAATGCGCCCTTCCGGTGTGAAAACGTAAATCTCATCCGGGAAGAGATCGGATTTAACGCTCTCGATAAATTCAAATGAGCTACCGGCACTCTGTTGCAGCTCCAGCAGGCTTTGCATCCAGCGCTGGGCGCGAATTTGTGCGGTAGTACTGGTTTCGCCGTGCTCTTTATAAGCCCAGTGCGCAGCAACACCCATCTCTGCCATCTGATCCATATCTTCGGTACGGATCTGGACCTCAACCGGCACGCCGTGCGGGCCAATCATCGAGGTGTGCAAAGACTGATAGCCGTTCGCTTTTGGAATAGCGATGTAGTCTTTCACGCGACCCGGACGCGGCTTGTACAGGCTATGCATTTGCCCGAGCACGCGATAACAGGTGTCGGAATCATTGACGATCACGCGGAAGGCGTAGATGTCCATGATTGAGTGAAAACGCTGCTCTTTGAGCACCATTTTGCAGTAGATCGAATAAAGATGCTTCTCGCGACCACTGACGCGGCACGGTATTCCCGCTTCCTGCAAACGCCCTTCGATTTCCGAGAGGATTTTTTGGATCATCTCTTTACGGTTGCCGCGTGCGGCTTTCACCACTTCTTTGATTACGCGGTAACGGTTGGGATACAGCGCCTCAAAACCCAGCTCTTCGAGTTCGGTTTTAATGTGGTGGATACCTAAACGGTGTGCCAGCGGGCTGTAAATTTCGAGGGTTTCACGGGCGATGCGGCGACGTTTGTCCGGGCGAAGTGAGCCCAGCGTGCGCATGTTGTGGGTACGGTCGGCAAGTTTGATGAGAATGACGCGGATATCCTGCACCATCGCCATAATCATCTTGCGAAAGTTTTCGGCCTGCGCCTCTTTCTTATCGCGGAACTTGAGTTTATCAAGCTTTGATACCCCCTCTACCAGTTCGGCGACGCTTTTACCAAAAAGCTGCTCCATGTCCTGGTAGGTGGCGGGAGTATCTTCAATCACGTCATGCAGCAGCGCCGCCATTAGCGTTTCATAGTCGAGTTTCATCTCGGCCAGAATGCAGGCAACCGCTACCGGGTGCGTGATATAGGGTTCACCGCTTGAACGTGTTTGCCCCTCGTGAGCATCACGTGCAACGAGATACGCCTGCCGCAGACGCTTGATTTGGTCTTCCGGCAGGTAGGTTTGAATCAGTTGATTCAGGCTTTCAAACAGATACAAGGGCGACCCGCTTTGTGATTAACGACGACCTTCAGCAATAGCGGTAACGGCTTGTAATTCAGCGGCTTCCTGCTCTTGCTGTTCCTGGCGTTCGCGAACGTCGAGGATCTGGTTGTTGATCAGACCTTCTTCGATTTCGCGCAGCGCGATTACGGTGGTTTTATCGTTTTCTTCCGGTACCAGCGGATCCTTTCCGCCTACCTGCATCTGACGAGCGCGACGCGCGGCGACCAGTACCAGGTCAAAACGGTTACCAATTTTCTCTACAGCGTCCTGAACAGTTACGCGTGCCATACTTAAAAAGCTCCACAGGTGAAGAAATGACTGGGCATGATACTGAAATCAGGTTCAGTCTGCCAACAATTTGCTGATTAAAGCGTCATGACGCTGCTTTTGGCGGCTCATGCGCAGACGTTCGGCGCGAATAATGGTCTTCAAATCGGTCAACGCGGTATCGAAGTCATCATTCACAATCAGGTAATCATATTCGGCGTAATGGCTCATTTCTGCAACAGCTTGCGCCATACGCTTTGCAATGACCTCTTCGCTGTCCTGACCGCGACCGCGTAGACGGCGGTCCAGTTCAATTTTGGACGGCGGTAAAATAAAGATACTCCGCGCGTGCGGCATCTTCTGGCGAATTTGCTGCGCGCCCTGCCAGTCGATATCGAGAAAAACATCGACACCGGTCGCCAGTACTTGCTCAATGGCCTCACGCGAAGTGCCATAGTAATTACCAAAAACTTCTGCGTGTTCCAGGAACGCATCTCTGCTAATCATTTCTTTAAATTCATCATGATTAACAAAGAAATAATGTTCACCGTGGACTTCACCAGGACGCGGTTGGCGTGTGGTGTGTGAAACAGAAACCTGGGTGTCATACAACGGTTGGGTTTTTAATAAAGCCTGAATCAGGCTGGATTTACCCGCGCCACTGGGGGCAGAAACAATATAAAGCGTGCCTTGAGCCATGAGTATCTTTCGTATGTGATTAGCGAAATAAAGCCTACATACGAGCTTATTATACACGGCGCGGCCATGTGACGTAGCCCTTGCTCACACTTTTTGCGCAAAGTTGTTGCGTTTTGCGTAGCTGCTTCCGCATTTGCCTGTGATTCACTGCAATAAAGACGATTCTCAGGAAGCGTCCTCGCAGACTCCGTTTTTGCCACTCGGCTTTGCTTTCATCACGTTGTATATCTGCCTGACTATCTACAGCGGAGGTGATGATGAAAGTATGGATGGCGATATTAATAAGTATCTTGTGCTGGCAATCATCGGCGTGGGCGGTCTGTCCGGCCTGGTCGCCAGCCAGAGCACAGGAAGAAATTTCCCGCCTGCAACAGCAAATAAAACAGTGGGACGATGACTACTGGAAGGAAGGGGAAAGTGAGATTGAAGACGGTGTTTACGATCAGTTAAGCGCCCGTCTCACGCAGTGGCAACGCTGTTTTGGGAACGAGTCCCGCGACGCGATGATGCCACCTTTGGCAGGCACAGTTATGCATCCAGTTGCGCATACAGGCGTGCGTAAATTAGCGGATAAAAATGCACTACGTCTTTGGATGCGTGAACACAACGATCTTTGGGTGCAACCGAAAGTCGATGGCGTTGCGGTAACCCTGGTTTATCGGGACGGGAAACTGAACAAAGCAATCAGTCGCGGCAATGGCCTGAAAGGGGAGGACTGGACGCAGAAAGTTAGCTTAATTCCCTCTGTGCCGCAAACCGTTAGCGGGCCTTTAGTCAATAGTACACTTCAGGGGGAAATATTTCTCAAGCGCGAGGGGCATATCCAACAACAAATGGGGGGAATAAATGCCCGCTCAAAAGTTGCTGGTCTCCTGATGCGCCAGGGGAATAGCGACACGCTGAATTCACTGGGCGTTTTTGTCTGGGCATGGCCGGATGGAACGCAGTTAATGACCGATCGTTTACAGCAGCTGACTACCGCAGGTTTTACTCTAACGCAGACGTATACCCGTGCGGTTAACAATGCTGATGAGGTTGAGCGCATACGCAATGAGTGGTGGAAAGCGAAATTACCCTTCGTCACCGATGGCGTGGTTGTACGAGCGGCTAAGGAACCCGAATCTCGCCATTGGCTGCCGGGCCAGGCAGAGTGGCTGGTGGCCTGGAAATATCAACCTGTAGCTCAGGTTGCCGAAGTGAAGGCGATTCAGTTTGCGGTGGGCAAGAGCGGTAAAATCTCGGTGGTTGCGTCACTTGTGCCTGTCATGTTGGATGATAAAAAAGTTCAGCGGGTGAATGTTGGTTCCGTCAGACGCTGGCAGGAGTGGGATATTGCGCCTGGTGATCAGATCCTCGTCAGCCTTGCCGGGCAGGGTATTCCTCGCATTGATAATGTGGTCTGGCGCGGTACAGAACGCACAAAACCGACACCACCAGAAAACCGCTTTAACTCGTTGACCTGCTACTTTGCTTCTGATGTTTGTCGGGAACAGTTCATTTCACGCTTAGTCTGGCTGGGGTCAAAACAGGTTCTGGGGCTGGATGGCATTGGTGAGGCTGGCTGGCGCGCGCTGCATCAGACTCATCGCTTTGAGCATATCTTTTCCTGGCTTTTATTAACGCCAGAGCAATTACAGAACACGCCGGGGATCGCGAAAAGTAAAAGCACACAGTTATGGCATCAGTTTAATCTGGCTCGTAAGCAGCCTTTTACTCGCTGGGTGATGGCAATGGGAATACCACTAACCCGGGCGGCGCTTAACGCCAGTGATGAACGGTCCTGGTCGCAACTTTTATTTAGCACAGAACAGTTCTGGCAGCAGTTGCCGGGGACTGGATCGGGGCGCGCCAGACAGGTTATTGAATGGAAGGAAAATGCGCAAATCAAGAAGCTGGGCAGTTGGCTGGCTGCCCAGCAGATCACAGGTTTTGAACCTTAGTGACCTTCGTGGCTGTAGTAAAAGACCGGTAATCCCAGCTTAAGACGTAGCGCCAGTAAACGGGCAAAAAAGCCGAATACCAGGGTGGAGATAATCACCACATCATGGTTAGAAACATAGTGTTGCAGCGCGATGTACAGCACGGCGGAGGCAAATGAGACACCGGCATACAACTCTTTCTGGAATACCAGTGGGATGCGTTTACAGAACATATCGCGCAAAACGCCGCCAAATACGCCGGTCGTCACAGCTGCGACAACGGCAATGATCGGGCCGTGTCCCATATCCAGTGCAACCTGTGCGCCAATGATAGAAAAAACTACCAGTCCGAGCGCATCGAGCACCAGAAACACTTTGCGCAGGTAAGGCATTACAGGAGCAACAATAGTGGTGAGTACTGCGGCGGTAGCGACGATAATCACATATTCCGGGTGTTTGACCCAGCCGAGCGGATAGTGGCCCAGCAGAATATCGCGCACTGACCCTCCGCCAATTGCCGTGGCGGTCGCAATAATAATTACGCCAAATGTATCCATGCGCCGTCGTCCGGCCGCCAGCGCCCCCGTCATGGCTTCGGCAGTAATGCCAACCAAATACAAAATGTGTAACAGCATGGTTCTCTCCCTAAAAATCTGTCTGGCAGGGTAGCGATTTGTGCGCATTGTCACGATTGAGATTTTTTAAGGTGAGAGGGAATTGATAACTTGTAGTTATGTGAAATTGTTATTTTCTGTAGCGTAGATGCATTCTTCTGACTTCTTGTCTGAGAAAATGCATAAGAAAAAATAGGTTAAAATTGAGGGGTGGAAAAGAAAGGTGCAATGTTTAGCCATTGTGTTCACCGCACCTGGACTTTGGCTTACGCATCGGGTATCTCAATCAACAAAAAGAGTTTTTAGTTTCTGCTATTTCTTCTCTGTAATTTTTACACTGTTTTCCAACTGCTTGATGCTGACCTGCGGGGTCGGCAACTCCTCAGGCATGGTTCCGCCAAGTTCCTGAATGGTTTGCCTCACCTTGCTACCCACGTCAAAGTGTGTGGTATTAGCTTGCTGTTTTGAATTCACGCCATCCCGCTTGAGTTTTTCTTCTGTTTGGGTAGCTCGAAAGAGATTAGCCGCCAGTTCTGTTGAACCCATATGATCCAGGATCTTCTGACTCTTTTTCAGCCCCTTCCGCTGATGGATGGCTTTCTGATCTAATCCACCATACAGTCCCCGGTAACCATGATTCTGAAATATGGCGAAATCGATAGCTGTCGCTACCCCAGCTTGCTGCGCTGCCTCAACTAATTGTTTGTTATGTTCTTTCAACTCATTTCTCAGAAAAAGACGCTTTTCGTCTTCACGAAGTTGCCTGAAAGCTTCATCGTCAGCCAGCTCCTGCCGTCGGGTCTGGATAGCAAAATAAGTTTGCCCTGCCGCAATAACCGGTTTCGCAGGGTCGCCGTTTTGTACTACCAGGTAACAGGCATAGCGGGAGAGTACGATGTCTTTTAATGCTCTTTTGGCATTTGAGCCAATTTTGACCATATCGAGGATCTCCTCGAAATGGTCATCAATTGTGTGACCACTATTCAGACAAGCTTCTTTGGCGCGCGTTAATACAGGTATAAAGTGACGATACTCTGAATAACCCAGTAGTTTTCCAAGTTGTCTTGCTGACCATTGTTCTGCTCCGTTTGCATTAATCAGCTTTATCTCTTCAAAAGGTTGATGATGTTCGTTCATTGCCCACTCCATGTGATATCGATTGCAAAGAAAGTAAATCTGCAACTGTATTTATATACAGTTGTGAGTATCTCACGTTCTCAGTGTGCTGGGCAAAAAAACATCGCAAAATCTGGAGCAGGCACGCAAAACAGAATTGAAGTTGCGGGGAAGAAAAATGCCGCTCTGTTTGAGTGGGCGGCATTTGTGAAGGCTGAAAAGTAAGAATTGGCGTTACGAGTTATTCAATGTTCTGAATCTGCTCGCGCATCTGCTCAATCAACACTTTCAGCTCAATCGCGGAGTTAGTCACTTCGGCATTGATAGACTTCGAGGCCAGGGTGTTCGACTCGCGGTTGAACTCCTGCATCATAAAGTCCAGACGACGACCAACGGCTTCTTTTTTCTTCAGAATGTTGTAGGTCTCTTTAACATGCGCTTCGAGGCGGTCCAACTCTTCGGCAACGTCAATTCGTTGTGCCAGCAGAACCAACTCCTGCTCCAGACGGTTGTTTTCCAGTTGCACCTGGGCGTCTTCCAGCTTAGCCACCAGACGTTCACGCTGCCATTGCAGGATTTCCGGCATGTGGGCGCGGACTTTGACCACTTCGGCGGTCACGCCTTCCAGACGCTGCTCGATCAATGCTTTCAGCGCCTGACCTTCGGTTT
Organism: Escherichia sp. MOD1-EC6300; assembly: GCF_002965045.1. Lineage (NCBI taxonomy): Bacteria > Pseudomonadati > Pseudomonadota > Gammaproteobacteria > Enterobacterales > Enterobacteriaceae > Escherichia > Escherichia sp. MOD1-EC6300. Next base: position 159,263 of record NZ_PTRH01000010.1, read on the forward strand.
CGCGCGCGACGATAAAGTCATCCAGCGTACCATCCAGCGCCACGAGAATTTCAGCGGCAATCGCGTCGAGATCCTGTTCCTGGGCCGCCATCACGCCTGGCCAGCGGAGAATATCAACCGGGTTGATTTCCCCTTCGTCACTCTGCATTTTTACCCAGTTCGCGGCAGTTACCAGCTGTTTAGCCAGTTTTTCGTTGAGGATCAGCTCACCTTGTGCGCTGACATCTGGCTCATAGCGCAGGGTACATTCCACTTTACCACGCGTCAGGCGAGAACGAATACGCTCGCGAACGACAGGTTCAAGGCTACGGAACTGCTCCGGCAGACGAAAGTAAGTTTCCAGATAACGCTGGTTTACCGAGCGCATTTCCCAGGTTGCGCTCCCCCATTCACCCTTGATTTCACGCCGGGCGTAGGCGGTCATACTGCGGATCATAGACGTTCCTGTTTATAAAAGGAGAGGTGGAAGGATTATAGCCATCGATGCCTTGTCAGGATAGGAATAACCGCCGGAAGTCCGTATAATGCGCAGCCACATTTGTTTCAAGCCGGAGATTTCAATATGCGTCCAGCAGGCCGTAGCAATAATCAGGTGCGTCCCGTTACCCTGACTCGTAACTATACAAAACATGCAGAAGGCTCGGTGCTGGTCGAATTTGGCGATACCAAAGTATTATGTACCGCCTCTATTGAAGAAGGCGTGCCCCGCTTCCTGAAAGGTCAGGGCCAGGGCTGGATCACCGCAGAATACGGTATGCTGCCGCGTTCTACTCATACCCGTAATGCCCGTGAAGCGGCGAAAGGTAAGCAGGGGGGACGCACAATGGAAATCCAGCGTCTGATCGCCCGTGCTCTTCGCGCGGCAGTAGATTTGAAAGCGCTGGGTGAGTTCACCATTACGCTGGACTGCGACGTGCTTCAGGCTGATGGTGGCACGCGTACCGCTTCGATTACCGGTGCTTGTGTTGCACTGGCCGATGCCCTGAATAAACTGGTTGAAAATGGCAAGCTGAAAACCAACCCGATGAAAGGGATGGTAGCCGCGGTTTCTGTCGGGATTGTGAACGGCGAAGCGGTTTGCGATCTGGAATACGTTGAAGACTCTGCCGCTGAAACGGACATGAACGTGGTGATGACCGAAGACGGGCGCATCATTGAAGTTCAGGGAACGGCAGAAGGCGAGCCGTTTACCCATGAAGAGCTACTCACCTTGTTGGCGCTGGCCCGAGGGGGAATCGAATCCATTGTAGCGACGCAGAAGGCGGCGCTGGCAAACTGATTTTTAAGGCGACTGATGAGTCGCCTTTTTTTTGTCTGTAGAAAAGTAAGATGAGGAGCGAAGGCATGAAACCATATCAGCGCCAGTTTATTGAATTTGCGCTTGGCAAGCAGGTGTTAAAGTTTGGCGAGTTTACGCTGAAGTCCGGGCGCAAAAGCCCCTATTTCTTCAACGCCGGGCTGTTTAATACCGGGCGCGATCTGGCACTGTTAGGCCGTTTTTACGCTGAAGCATTGGTGGATTCCGGCATTGAGTTCGATCTGCTGTTTGGCCCTGCTTACAAAGGGATCCCAATTGCCACTACTACCGCAGTGGCGCTGGCGGAGCATCATGACCTGGACCTGCCGTACTGCTTTAACCGCAAAGAAGCAAAAGACCACGGTGAAGGCGGCAATCTGGTCGGTAGCGCGTTACAAGGACGCGTAATGCTGGTGGATGATGTGATCACCGCCGGAACGGCGATTCGCGAGTCGATGGAAATTATTCAGGCCAATGGCGCGACGCTTGCTGGCGTATTGATTTCGCTCGATCGTCAGGAGCGTGGTCGCGGCGAGATTTCGGCAATTCAGGAAGTTGAACGTGATTACAACTGCAAAGTGATCTCTATCATCACCCTGAAAGACCTGATTGCTTACCTCGAAGAGAAGCCAGAAATGGCGGAACATCTGGCGGCGGTTAAGGCCTACCGCGAAGAGTTTGGCGTTTAAAAATATGCGCTGCGCAGGTTTTTACTGTGCGCAGCGTGATGCGGTTTAAGATATCGTGTTAATCTGCTTTCGCCAGCAGTGGCAATAGCGTTTCCGGCCTTTTATGCCGGGAGGGTCGGCGAGTCGCCGACTTAACGCCAGTAGGTTGTCCAGATACCCAAAGTCGCTCCATTGTACTTAAGTACGCTTCGCGTACGTCGCGCTGACGCGCTCAGTACAGTTACGCGCCTTCGGGATGGTTTGATGGTATTGCTGCTGTTGGCGCCTCTTTTGGCCGCCGTGATGTGGAGAGTGGAATGGATGCTACCCGGATAACCCTTCTGGCGCTCGATTTGTTCGGCTCGCCGGGCTGGAGCGCCGATAAAGAAATACAGCGGCTGTATGCGCTCAGTAATCATGCCGGACGCCATTACCGACGCATTATTCTTTCTAAACGCCACGGTGGTCAGCGGCTGGTGTTAGCCCCTGATTACTTGCTCAAAACCGTACAGCGCAACATTCTTAAGAACGTCCTTTCACAATTTCCACTTTCCTCTTTTGCTACCGCCTACCGACAGGGTCGCCCAATCGTCAGCAACGCGCAGCCTCACTGCCAACAGCCGCAGATCCTTAAACTCGATATCGAAAACTTTTTCGATAGCATTAGCTGGCTACAGGTCTGGCGTGTGTTTAGCCAGACCCAGTTGCCACGCAATGTGGTAACCATGCTGACCTGGCTTTGTTGCTATAACGACGCGTTACCGCAGGGGGCGCCAACTTCGCCTGCCATTTCCAATCTTGTGATGCGCCGTTTTGATGAGTGCATAGGGGAATGGTGTCAGGCTCGGGGAATTACCTACACCCGCTACTGCGATGACATGACCTTTTCTGGTCACTTCAATGCCCGCCAGGTTAAAAATAAAGTATGCGGATTGTTAGCGGAGCTGGGCCTGAGCCTCAATCAACGCAAAAGCTGCCTGATAGCTGCCTGTAAGCGCCAGCAGGTAACCGGGATTGTTGTTAATCACAAGCCACAGCTTGCCCGTGAAGCGCGCCGGGCGCTGCGTCAGGAAGTACATTTGTGCCAAAAATATGGCGTTATTTCGCATCTTAGTCATCGTGGTGAACTTGATCCTTCTGGCGATCTCCACGCACAGGCAACGGCGTATCTTTATGCTTTGCAGGGAAGAATAAACTGGTTATTGCAAATCAATCCTGAGGATGAGGCCTTTAAACAGGCGAGGGTGAGTGTAAAGCGAATGCTGGTGGCATGGTAAGAAAAGCGTCAGGCAGACGTTTCTGCCTGAACGTTTGGGAGAATTACTGCAACTGCGCAGCAATTAGCGGCCAGCGGGCGTCAAAGTCATCCGTCGGGCGGTATTTAAACTCGCTGCGGACAAAGCGTGACAGCATACCTTCACAGAAGGCCAGGATCTGGCTTGCCAGCAGGGTTTCGTCGGTGGTGTAACCTTCACCCTCACGCATTCTCTTTTCACGCAATACCTGACGCAACTGCGCTTCAATACGCTCGAATAGCTGGTTGATGCGCCCTTGCAGGCGATCCTGTTCAAACATTAGTGCATGACCAGTGAGGATGCGGGTCAGGCCAGGATTACGCTCACCAAAACCGAGAAGCAGCAACACAATCAGACGCAGGCGCGCTGTGGTGTCTTTCTCATCTTTCAGAATCAGATTGATGCGAGTAATCAGGCTATCTTCGATAAACTCAATCAGGCTATCGAACATGCGGGTCTTACTGGGGAAGTGGCGATACAGTGCCGCTTCGGAAACGCCGACAGAGGCGGCCAGTTTTGCCGTCGTGATACGTTGGCTTCCATCGCTGGATTCCAGCATCAGCGCCAGAGACTGAAGTATTTCCTCGCGACGGTTCCTTTTCGCAGTTTGTTTTTCTGCCATGTTACAAAATACCCCTGAAAATAAGCACTTGCCAGGCGGCACCCACGCTATGACCGCAAACGAAATGTTTGCGGCTATGTTATGACGTTATTCGGATGCGTATGTGTTACTGACGACCAGAGTGACCAAAGCCGCCTTCACCGCGGTCGGTGGCGTCGAAATCTTCCACCAGATTAAATTCAGCCTGTACTACCGGAACAAAAATCATCTGGGCGATGCGTTCGCCAGGTTGAATGGTGAAGCTGTCCTGACCACGGTTCCACACGGAAATCATCAACTGGCCCTGATAGTCAGAATCGATCAATCCTACCAGGTTACCAAGCACGATACCGTGCTTATGTCCCAATCCGGAGCGCGGCAGCATCATTGCCGCCAGTGAAGGATCGGCAATATGAATCGCCAGCCCGGTCGGAACCAGCGTAGTGTCACCCGGAGCCAGTTCTACGGCGTCGTCGAGACAGGCACGCAGGTCAAGTCCGGCAGAGCCAGAGGTGGCATAAGTCGGGAGCGGAAATTCCTTCCCAACGCGCGGGTCCAGAATCTTAACGTCGATTTTTTTCATCATAACGGGTCACGATCTCGTCGAGTAATAATTGGCCAAGGAGCTCTTTGCGCTCAAGCGGTAAGACTTTATCTCCGTCCTGCCAGAAAAGGTGTAATGCGTTGTTGTCGCTGTTAAATCCTTGAGTTGGCTGGGAAACATCGTTCGCGCAGATCAGATCAAGGTTTTTACGGATACGTTTTTGCCGGGCGTATTCTTCCACATTATTTGTTTCGGCGGCAAATCCAACGACGTAGGGTCGATGGTCTTTTAGTGCGGCAACACCAGCGACGATATCGGGGTTTTTAACCATTTTTATTGTTAATTCATCACCCTGCGTGGCCTGCTTTTTGATTTTCTCTGGGGCTACGGTAGCTGCGCGATAATCCGCCACGGCGGCGCAACCGATAAAAATATTTTGCTGCTGTACAGAAGCATTCACGGCCGCTTCCATTTCCAGCGCAGTCATCACATCAACACGTTTAACAAACGGTGGCGTCGGTAGTGAAACCGGACCTGATACCAGCGTGACGTTCGCGCCACGACGGGCAGCGGCGGCGGCGATAGCAAAACCCATCTTGCCTGAGCTGTGATTAGAGATATAACGCACCGGATCGAGCGGTTCACGCGTCGGGCCGGCGGTAATCATAATGTTCAGATGTTTCAGGTCGTTGACGGGCGAAAAATGTGCTACCGCCATATCAACAATGGTTAACGGATCGAGCATTCGCCCAGGGCCGATATCACCACAAGCCTGACTGCCGCTATCTGGCCCCCAGATGAGCAAACCACGCGAGGCAAGCAGCTCTAAATTATGCTGCGTGGCAGCTGCACGGTACATCTGCTGGTTCATGGCGGGCAGCACGGCTACAGGCGCAGGTGTAGCCAGGCAAATCGTCGATACCAGGTCATTCGCCATTCCGGCAGCAACACGGGCAATCAAATCTGCCGTGGCAGGGGCGAGAATCACTAAATCAGCCCATTTACCCAGCTCAATATGGCCCATAGCGGCTTCGGCTGCCGGGTCAAGCAGACTGTCGGAAACGGGATACCCCGAAACTGCCTGCAAGCTAAGTGGGGTAATAAAGGCTTTTGCCGCTTCGGTCATGGCTACGCGGACGTCGGCCCCGCGATCGCGCAAACGACGCGCCAGTTCAGGGGTTTTATAGGCAGCAATACCGCCGCTGACGCCGAGAACGATTTTTTTACCGGCCAGGCTCATGATGATTTTTCCTGTTGGGTGACACCAGAAGTTGGCGATTTTATCACAATACTTTTGTTGTCGTGCCTTCACCTGAAAATCACTTTGCGAGGCGCTTTCCAGGATTGAAAACTGACCGTCGATTTAACGGAACGGCTATGACAGGATGCGAGCACCACAAAGGAGGTGAAGGTGAAAAACAATGCACAGCTGTTGATGCCGCGCGAAAAAATGCTGAAGTTTGGCATTGGTGCGTTAACGGATGTTGAGCTGCTGGCGCTATTTCTGCGTACCGGAACGCGCGGTAAAGATGTATTAACCCTGGCAAAAGAGATGCTGGAGAATTTCGGCTCTCTTTATGGCTTGTTAACCTCTGAATATGAACAATTTAGCGGTGTTCATGGAATTGGTGTGGCGAAGTTCGCTCAGTTAAAGGGGATTGCTGAACTGGCGCGGCGTTACTACAACGTGCGGATGCGTGAAGAAAGCCCTTTACTCAGCCCGGAGATGACGAGGGAATTTTTACAAAGCCAGCTCACGGGCGAGGAGCGGGAGATCTTTATGGTGATCTTTCTCGACTCCCAACACAGGGTTATAACGCATAGCCGTCTTTTTTCCGGCACGCTAAACCATGTTGAAGTCCATCCTCGGGAAATTATCCGCGAAGCGATAAAAATAAACGCCTCGGCGCTGATCCTTGCACATAATCACCCTTCGGGTTGTGCTGAACCCAGTAAAGCGGATAAACTCATTACCGAACGGATAATAAAAAGTTGTCAGTTCATGGATTTACGCGTGCTCGACCATATCGTGATTGGGCGTGGAGAGTATGTTTCTTTTGCCGAACGCGGCTGGATTTAACCCGCTATGCGCGATCCTTCGGGATCTTTGTCTGTTCGGGACTTGAGCACATCGCTGAGTCAGCGTATACTACGCCACCTTTGAGAATCTCGGGTTTGGCATTTGGGCCTGGCAATCGAGAGTTCACATAGAACTGCGATGACCGGGCTGTAAAGCCTGACGAGGCGCCAATACCCCATACGAAGCTCGAGCTAATTTGATTTTTGGAGAATAGACATGTCCCGAGTCTGCCAAGTTACTGGCAAGCGTCCGGTGACCGGTAACAACCGTTCCCACGCACTGAACGCGACTAAACGCCGTTTCCTGCCGAACCTGCACTCTCACCGTTTCTGGGTTGAGAGCGAGAAGCGTTTTGTCACCCTGCGCGTATCTGCTAAAGGTATGCGTGTAATCGATAAAAAAGGCATCGATACAGTTCTGGCTGAACTGCGTGCCCGTGGCGAAAAGTACTAAGTACTTAGAGGAAATAAATCATGGCTAAAGGTATTCGTGAGAAAATCAAGCTGGTTTCTTCTGCTGGTACTGGTCACTTCTATACCACTACGAAGAACAAACGTACTAAGCCGGAAAAACTGGAACTGAAAAAATTCGATCCAGTTGTTCGCCAGCACGTGATCTACAAAGAAGCGAAAATCAAATAATTCTCGCTTTGATGTAACGAAAAACCTCGCTCCGGCGGGGTTTTTTGTTATCTGCTTGCCCCCATATTGACTGCATCTGTTGATTCCTGGAGATGCTATGCCTGAATTACCCGAAGTTGAAACCAGCCGTCGCGGCATAGAACCGCATCTCGTTGGTGCAACCATTCTTCATGCGGTGGTGCGCAACGGACGCCTGCGCTGGCCGGTTTCAGAAGAGATTTATCGATTAAGTGATCAACCAGTGCTTAGCGTGCAGCGGCGGGCTAAATATCTGCTGCTGGAGCTGCCGGAGGGCTGGATTATCATTCATTTGGGGATGTCTGGCAGCCTGCGCATCCTTTCAGAAGAACTTCCTCCCGAAAAGCATGACCATGTTGATTTGGTGATGAGCAACGGCAAAGTACTGCGCTATACCGATCCTCGCCGCTTTGGTGCCTGGCTGTGGACCAAAGAGCTGGAAGGGCATAATGTGCTGGCCCACCTTGGACCGGAGCCGCTTAGCGACGATTTCAACGGTGAGTACCTGCATCAGAAGTGCGCGAAGAAAAAAACGGCGATTAAACCGTGGCTGATGGATAACAAGCTGGTGGTAGGGGTAGGGAATATCTATGCCAGCGAATCTCTGTTTGCGGCGGGGATCCATCCGGATCGGCTGGCGTCATCACTGTCACTGGCAGAGTGTGAATTGTTAGCTCGGGTGATTAAAGCGGTGTTGCTGCGTTCGATTGAGCAGGGCGGTACAACGCTGAAAGATTTTCTGCAAAGTGATGGTAAACCGGGCTATTTCGCTCAGGAATTGCAGGTTTACGGGCGAAAAGGCGAGCCGTGTCGAGTGTGCGGTACGCCGATTGTGGCGACGAAACATGCGCAGCGGGCAACGTTTTATTGTCGGCAGTGCCAGAAGTAATTGATGCGCGCCGGATGGCATACCATCCGGCATAAACGCTACGCTAATTTTGCCATCAATGCCTGATGGACATTCTCCGGCAGGAAATGGGTGACATCGCCCTGATGGCGCGCCACCTCTTTCACCAACGATGAAGAGATAAACGACCACTCTTTCGAAGGCATCAGAAACACACTTTCCAGTTCCGGCATTAAGTGGCGATTCATATGCGCCAGCTGCATTTCATATTCAAAATCCGCCACCGCACGCAGGCCACGAATCAACACCGTAGCGTGTTGATTACGGGCGAAGTTAGCCATCAAATCACTAAATCCGACCACTTCCACGTTTCCCAGATTCGCAGTTGCGTGCTGTGCCAACGCCACACGCTCTTCCAGAGTAAACATCGGTTTTTTACTGGGGCTGGCGGCAATCGCCAGAATAACGTGATCGAACATTTGCGTGGCGCGCGTCACGATATCGATATGACCATTGGTAATGGGATCGAAAGTACCCGGATAAATCGCCCGTTTTTGCATAACAACCTCAATGCGTTTTCGGTGGCAGGTAAGGTTCCAGCAGTTGAAGCAGACGCTGTAGCGCGCCCTGGTTTTGATACAGCACTTCAACGGCATGACGGCCATAGAAACTACGGTAATCGGCGTCGGTGAGTAAAGAGGAAACCTCTTTTGCAAGCGTAGTGGCATCGGTGACGGTAATCAGCCCGCTTGCCTGTTCCAGCCGCGCGCAAATATCTTTAAAGTTAAAGGTATGCGGCCCCATCAATACCGGAATAGCGTGTGCGGCGGCTTCCAGTGGATTATGCCCACCACGTTCAACCAGTGAACCACCAACAAAGGCGAGATCGGCAATACCGTACAGCAACATCAACTCGCCCATCGTATCGCCAACCACAACCTGCGTGCTGGTGGAGGGGACTTCCCCTGAAGAGCGTGTGATATAGCTTAGTCCAGCCTGGCGGACAAGGTTAATCGCATCCGGGAAGCGTTCCGGGTGACGTGGTACCAGGATGAGCAATAAGTTCGGGAATTGCTGTAACAATGCCTGATGTGCGGCAATGACCACACTCTCTTCGCCTTCGTGAGTGCTGGTGGCAATCCATACCGGGCGATGAGGTGCCCACTGGCGGCGCAGCGTTACTGCTTTGGCAGCCAACTGCGGCGTGACAGAGATATCGAATTTCAGGCTACCAGTGATGGTCACCTGATTATTTTTTGCACCCAGCGCCACAAAACGTGCACCATCTTCTTCATTTTGGGCGGCAATCAGCGTAATTCGACGTAGCAAGCGACGGACGAATTTGCCCAGTTTGGCATAACCTGCGGCAGAGCGTGCAGAGAGTCGCGCGTTAGCGATCACCAGCGGAATTTTACGTTTATGTAGCGCCGCAATCAGGTTAGGCCATAGTTCGGTTTCCATAATCAACACCAGTTTAGGGTCGACTTTATTCAGGAAACGATTAAGCGCATCGGGCAGGTCGTACGGCAGATAAACGTGCTGAACATCCTTACCGAACGCAGATTGTACGCGTTCCGAACCGGTTGGCGTCATGGTGGTGACGGTAATCGGTAAATCAGGATAACGATGACGCAGCGCGCGCACCAATGGGATCGCCGCCAGCGTTTCACCAACGGAGACGGAGTGCAGCATAATGCCGCCTGGTTTTAGCGGATGGCGGTAAAAACCGTAACGTTCACCCCAGCGTTTTCGATAGGCCGGAGCCTTACGTCCGCGCACCCAGAGCCGTATCCAGATCAGCGGCTGAATAAGGTAGAGAAGGGCGGTGTAAAGCAATTCGAGCATAGTAAATAGCTGACTTATGGATGTGCTGGGGATTCTATGTATTTAGCTGTGGCTTTACCATTACTTTTCCCGTTTTTGACTTAAATAGCAATTTACCCGCCAATTCTTGCTGAACATCTATACTTTTTTTGTATTTTTATGCGATTCATTGATTTCCGCAGTACGTGCAGTAAGGAATCGCGGAGCAACAGTGAAAGAATATTGTTGCTAATGATTTTATTTGATTGATTTCTTTATTGAAAAACAACGATGTGCTTAAAAATCATTCGGATCGGATTGCCGCGAAAGAAGTGATACACTAGCGCGTCAATATCAGTACGGTATCAGTATTCAGGTAGCTGTTGAGCCTGGGGCGGTAGCGTGCTTTTTCTGCTTCACCTTAATCGGATAATCTCAACAAAAAGAGTTACTTGTGGATAAGCCATTTCGAAGAATTTTGCTCATTAAGATGCGTTTTCATGGGGATATGTTATTAACTACTCCCGTCATTAGTTCGCTGAAAAAAAATTACCCTGACGCAAAAATCGATGTGCTGCTTTATCAGGATACCATCCCGATTCTGTCTGAAAATCCAGAGATTAACGCGCTCTACGGCATAAAAAATAAAAAAGCAAAAGCCTCAGAAAAAATTTCCAACTTTTTTCATCTCATCAAGGTATTACGTGCCAATAAGTATGACCTTATCGTCAATCTTACCGATCAATGGATGGTTGCTATACTGGTTCGCTTATTAAATGCCCGTGTGAAAATTTCCCAGGATTATCATCATCGGCAGTCTGCTTTTTGGCGTAAAAGCTTCACCCATCTGGTGCCGTTGCAGGGTGGAAATGTGGTGGAAAGTAACTTATCCGTGCTGACGCCACTGGGTCTCGAATCGTTGGTGAAGCAGACAACCATGAGTTACCCGCCTGCAAGCTGGAAACGAATGCGTCGCGAACTTGATCACGCAGGTGTTGGACAAAATTATGTGGTTATCCAACCTACCGCGCGGCAAATCTTTAAATGCTGGGACAACGCCAAGTTTTCCGCTGTGATTGATGCCTTACATACACGTGGCTATGAAGTCGTTCTGACGTCCGGCCCGGATAAAGACGATCTGGCCTGCGTCAATGAAATTGCGCAGGGATGCCAGACGCCACCAGTAACGGCGTTGGCCGGAAAGGTAACCTTCCCGGAACTTGGTGCGTTAATCGATCATGCGCAGCTGTTTATTGGCGTTGATTCCGCACCGGCGCACATTGCCGCTGCAGTTAATACGCCGCTGATATCGCTGTTTGGTGCGACAGACCATATTTTCTGGCGTCCCTGGTCAAATAACATGATTCAATTCTGGGCTGGAGATTACCGGGAAATGCCAACACGCGATCAGCGTGACCGAAATGAGATGTATCTTTCGGTTATTCCGGCGGCAGATGTCATTGCAGCTGTCGATAAATTACTTCCCTCCTCCACGACAGGTACGTCGTTATGATCGTTGCTTTTTGTTTATATAAATATTTTCCCTTTGGCGGTTTGCAGCGCGATTTTATGCGTATTGCTCAGACAGTCGCTGCCCGAGGTCATCATGTTCGGGTTTATACCCAGTCGTGGGAAGGCGAATGCCCTGATGTATTTGAACTGATCAACGTGCCGGTTAAATCGCATACTAATCACGGGCGCAATGCGGAGTATTTTGCCTGGGTGCAAAAACATTTACGTGAACATCCCGTCGATAGAGTCGTTGGATTCAACAAAATGCCGGGGCTGGACGTTTATTATGCCGCTGATGTTTGTTATGCCGAGAAAGTGGCGCAGGAGAAAGGCTTTTTCTATCGCTTGACGTCACGTTATCGCCATTATGCCGCCTTTGAGCGGGCAACCTTTGAACAGGGCAAGCCGACACAGTTGCTGATGCTGACGGACAAGCAAATCGCCGATTTCCAGAAACATTATCAGACTGAAGCGGAGCGTTTTCATATTCTGCCACCGGGGATTTATCCTGATCGTAAATATAGCCAGCAGCCAGCCAATAGCCGTGAAATCTTCCGTAAGAAGAATGGAATAACCGAACAACAATATTTATTGTTGCAGGTCGGTTCAGACTTCACGCGTAAAGGTGTTGATCGTTCCATTGAAGCACTTGCTTCATTACCGGATTCGCTGCGCCACAACACATTGCTATATGTTGTTGGGCAGGATAAACCGCGAAAATTTGAGGCGCTGGCAGAAAAACGCGGCGTGCGCAGTAATGTTCACTTCTTCTCGGGGCGCAACGATGTCTCGGAATTAATGGCGGCGGCGGATTTATTACTGCATCCTGCCTACCAGGAAGCGGCGGGAATTGTGCTGCTGGAAGCGATTACTGCAGGATTACCGGTACTAACAACAGCCGTTTGTGGCTATGCGCGTTATATTGTTGACGCCAATTGCGGCGAGGCTATTGCTGAGCCATTCCGCCAGGAAACATTGAATGAGATTTTACGCAAAGCGTTAACGCAATCTTCATTGCGCCAGGCCTGGGCGGAAAATGCGCGACATTATGCTGATACACAAGATTTATACAGTCTGCCAGAGAAAGCAGCGGACATCATAACGGGTGGTCTGGATGGTTGAACTTAAAGAGCCGTTTGCCACGTTATGGCGCGGTAAAGATCCTTTTGAGGAAGTTAAAACCTTGCAGGGTGAGGTTTTTCGTGAACTGGAAACTCGCCGCACTCTGCGCTTTGAAATGGCGGGCAAAAGCTATTTTCTCAAATGGCATCGCGGCACGACCCTGAAAGAGATAATCAAAAATTTACTCTCATTGCGGATGCCAGTATTAGGCGCAGACCGCGAATGGAATGCGATTCATCGACTGCGGGATGTCGGCGTTGATACTATGTATGGGGTGGCATTCGGCGAAAAAGGCATTAATCCACTGACCAGAACCTCGTTTATTATAACCGAAGATCTGACACCAACCATCAGTCTGGAAGATTACTGTGCTGACTGGGCGACTAACCCTCCAGATGTTCGCGTAAAGCGTATGCTTATTAAGCGTGTCGCGATGATGGTGCGCGATATGCATGCTGCGGGCATTAACCACCGTGACTGTTATATCTGTCATTTCCTGCTGCACTTGCCTTTTTCCGGTAAGGAAGAGGAGTTAAAAATTTCAGTAATTGACCTGCACCGGGCGCAGCTTCGCACGCGCGTTCCACGTCGTTGGCGCGATAAAGATCTTATTGGGCTTTATTTTTCTTCGATGAATATTGGCCTGACTCAGCGGGATATCTGGCGGTTCATGAAGGTGTATTTTGCTGCCCCGCTTAAAGACATTCTCAAGCAGGAACAAGGGCTGCTGTCGCAAGCAGAAGCAAAAGCCACAAAAATCAGGGAAAGAACGATTCGAAAATCGTTGTAATTTCCGGAGAGAAATATGAGTGCCCACTATTTTAATCCACAAGAGATGATCAATAAGACAATCATCTTCGATGAAAGGCCAGAGGCGTCAGTGGCATCATCATTCCATGTTGCTTATGGCATTGATAAAAACTTTCTTTTTGGTTGTGGTGTTTCAATCACGTCAGTTTTGTTACATAACAACGACGTGAGTTTTGTCTTCCACGTTTTTATTGATGATATCCCTGACGCCGATATCCAGCGTTTATCCCAATTGGCGAAAAGCTATCATACCTGTATCCAGATCCATCTGGTAAATTGTGAACGGCTTAAGGTATTACCGACGACCAAAAATTGGTCTATTGCCATGTATTTCCGTTTTGTAATTGCAGATTACTTTATTGATCAACAAGATAAGATCCTGTACCTGGATGCTGATATCGCCTGTCAGGGAACCTTAAAACCGCTGATAACAATGGATCTTGCCAATAACGTTGCTGCTGTTGTTACTGAACGCGATGCTAACTGGTGGTCGTTACGGGCTCAAAGTCTGCAGTGTAATGAACTTGAAAAGGGTTACTTTAATTCAGGTGTCCTGTTAATTAATACACTAGCGTGGGCGCAGGAGTCCGTTTCTGCTAAAGCGATGTCGATGCTTGCTGATAAAGCCGTCGTTTCCCGTTTAACCTATATGGATCAAGATATACTAAATCTTATCCTGTTAGGGAAAGTTAAATTCATTGATGCTAAATACAATACGCAATTTAGTTTAAATTATGAATTAAAAAAATCATTTATTTGTCCAATTAATGATGAAACCGTATTAATTCATTATGTCGGCCCGACAAAACCCTGGCATTACTGGGCCGGTTATCCAAGCGCGCAGCCATTTATCAAAGCCAAAGAAGCATCGCCATGGAAAAATGAACCGTTAATGCGGCCAATTAACTCAAATTATGCTCGTTATTGCGCTAAGCATAATTTTAAACAAAATAAACCAATTAACGGGATAATGAATTATATTTATTATTTTTATTTAAAGATAATAAAATGACATTGAGAAAAGTTAAATGAATGAATTTATAAAAGAACGGTTTTCGTATTTAGCAGATAATAAAAAAGAAAACGTCCCAGAGCTAAATGTTTCCTACGGTATCGATAAGAATTTTTTGTATGGTGCTGGCGTTTCAATTTCTTCCGTTTTGATTAATAATTCAGATATTAATTTTGTCTTTCATGTTTTCACTGATTATGTGGATGATGATTATTTAAAGTCATTTAATGAAACAGCAAAACAATTTAATACCTCAATTATTGTATATTTAATTGACCCAAAATACTTTGCTGATCTACCGACGTCACAGTTTTGGTCGTACGCGACATACTTCAGGGTATTGTCCTTTGAATATCTGAGTGAAAGTATTTCCACACTGCTGTATCTGGATGCCGATGTCGTTTGTAAAGGAAGTCTGAAACCTCTCACAAAAATTATATTTAAAGATGAGTTTGCTGCGGTTATTCCTGACAATGATAGTACTCAGGCGGCATGTGCAAAACGTCTTAACATTCCCGAAATGAATGGACGTTATTTCAATGCAGGCGTTATCTATGTCAATCTTAAAAAATGGCATGAAGCAAATTTGACACCGTATTTACTCAAACTTTTACGAGGGGAAACTAAATATGGCTCTCTTAAATATTTAGATCAGGATGCGTTGAATATCGCATTTAATATGAATAATATCTACCTTGCGAAGGATTTTGATACTATTTATACCCTGAAAAACGAACTTTATGATCGTAGTCATCGAAAGTATCAGCAAACCATTACCGATAAAACAGTGTTGATTCACTATACAGGGATAACTAAACCATGGCATAGCTGGGCTGGATATCCGTCTGCATCATACTTTAATATCGCGCGTGAACAATCTCCCTGGAAGAAATATCCTCTTAAAGAGGCGCGGACTGTTGCAGAAATGCAGAAACAATATAAGCATCTGTTTGCCCATGGTGAGTATATAAAAGGCATAACTTCATTAATTAAGTACAAGCTTAAGAAATAAATTACTCTTATGATTACAAGTATACGTTATCGCGGCTTCTCATTTTATTACAAAGATAATGATAATAAATATAAAGAAATCTTTGATGAAATACTGGCCTATAATTTTAAAACAGTAAAAGTATTACGTAATATTGATGATACCAAAGTATCGTTGATTGATACGAAATATGGTCGCTATGTTTTTAAAGTCTTTGCTCCGAAAACGAAAAGGAATGAACGTTTTTTAAAATCTTTTGTAAAAGGTGACTACTATCAGAATTTGATCGTTGAAACCGATCGTGTCAGAAGTGCAGGTCTTACTTTTCCTAATGATTTTTATTTTCTGGCTGAGCGTAAAATTTTCAACTATGCCAGTGTTTTTATCATGCTTATCGAGTATGTCGAGGGCGTAGAGCTCAATGATATGCCGATTATTCCAGAAAATGTTAAAGCAGAAATTAAGGTTTCAATGGAAAAATTGCATGCCTTAAATATGCTATCGGGCGACCCACACCGGGGTAACTTTATCGTTAGTAAAGATGGTGTCAGGATAATTGACCTATCCGGTAAAAGCTGTACGGCAGAGCGTAAAGCTCGTGATCGTCTGGCCATGGAACGTCACCTGGGTATTGCCAACGAAATAAAAGATTATGGCTACTATTCAGTAATCTACAGAACCAAACTACGCAAATTTATTAAAAAATTAAAAGGCAAAGCGTAAACCACACAGTCAAAACGGAACCAACATGGATTTATTAGCTGAGAGTATTACTGAAGTCGCTGTCTCTGGGGAAATTGCTAACACCGATCGTGTGTTAAATATCGCTTACGGTATTGACCGTAATTTTTTATTTGGTGCGGCAGTATCTATGCAATCAGTTGTTATGCATAACCCGGACCTTGCGGTTAAGTTTCATCTCTTTACCGACTACATTGATGAAGATTATCTACAACGTGTTAACGCTTTTACCAGCAAAAATGCTAACGTTGAAGTAAGAATTTATAAAGTCTCCAGTGCCTTTATTGATATCTTCCCCAGCCTGAAACAGTGGTCTTATGCAACATTCTTCCGTTTAGTTGCGTTCCAGTATCTGAGTGAAACTATTGAAAATCTGTTATATATCGATGCTGATGTCATCTGTAAAGGCTCATTAGCTGGATTGCTTGATATTAATTTTGACGGCGATAAGTTTGCAGCTGTTATTAAAGATGTGCCTTTTATGCAGGAAAAACCAGCGAAGCGTCTGGCTATAGAGGGACTTCCAGGGAATTATTTCAACGCTGGTGTAGTATATCTGCAGCTTGAAGCATGGTCGAAAAATGATTTTATGAACAAAGCCATTGCTATGCTGGCAAGTGACCCGCAGCACACGAAATATAAATGCCTTGATCAGGATATTTTAAATATTCTGTTCTTTGGTCATTGTATTTTTATTAGCGGCGATTATGATTGCTTTTATGGCATTGACTATGAGTTAAAAAATAAAAGCAATGAAGATTATAAAAAGACCATTACCGATGATACTAAGCTGATTCATTATGTTGGCGTAACGAAGCCCTGGAACGACTGGACAAATTATCCCTGCCAGAAGTATTTTAATGAGGCTTATCAGGCTTCTTGCTGGAATGATGTGGCGTTTATTCCAGCCACGAATGAAAAGCAGTATCAAGTGAAATACCAACATGCAAAGAAAAATGGTGATACGTTTAACGCTTTCATTTACTTCATTAAATTCAAATTAAATAAGTATAAAAGAAAACTATTTGGGCAATAAAAATCATGGATGTCTGAGTTACAATAATAATTAAGGATGAGTACTATCATATTTTATTAGTTCAGGCAAGAGAACACGATGAGCAATGATTACCCTTTAGTATCCATAATAATACCGACGTATAATTCATCTGATTACATTACTGAAACTCTAACGAAATTAGAAAAACAAACTTACCCAAATTTTGAAATTGTTATTGTTAATGATGGTTCTAAAGATAACACATCAAACGTTTTGAGAGAGTATGGGTTAACCCACTCGCAATTAATTATTATCAATAAAGAAAATGGCGGTGTTTCGTCTGCCAGGAATACAGGTATCCGCAAGGCGCAAGGACAGTTTATATGTTTTATGGATGATGATGATGAGATAGATCCTAACTATCTGCTGAAGATGTATTCCAGACAACATGAGACGGGAGGGGATGCGATTTATTGTGGGCTTTATGGCCATCATATAAAAAATGGTGTTACTTACTCACCTATAAATACAGAGTTTAATGAAGGGTCTTTACTTTTCGACTTTTTTTATAAAAAGGTCAGATTCCATATAGGGTGCTTGTTTATAAGAAAACAACTCCTGGAAGATAATAATCTTTTTTTTGATGAAGATTTACGACTAGGAGAAGATCTGGATTTTATCTATCGACTGCTAATTACATGCGATATGTATGCGGTTCCATATTATATGTATAAGCATAACTATAGAGAAAATTCCTTAATGAACTCATGTAGAACCATCACTCATTATCGACATGAGTCATTTGCGCACGAAAGAATCTACTCTTCTGTGATGCAGTTATACAAAGGTAACCGGAAAGAAGAAATTCATACATTATTGAGTAAAAATAGAACTTATCATAAAACTCGTTATTTATGGAATGTTCTACTTAATGGCGATTTTGAATTATTAAATCAATTAGTTGAAAGCAATGAAAAAGAATTGAAAGATTGTAATCTTCTTGGCAAGAGAGATAAGAGGCGAGCAAAAATATTAGCATCAAAAAACTATATTCTCTGGAGGATGGTAAGACTGGTAAATAGAAAAAAGAATAAACGTTAGGTCTTCCATTAAATAACCCATCCTCGTAGCATAGGTTGAAATTATATGTCGTTTTGTTGGAATGAAATTAACTCTGGTGTCAAGTCTTTAACTCTCATATTATGTATGTTGTCTTTAATGACTTTGTCTTTGTGGGATGATGTTGCAACAAAGTTTCTTCATGCAGCTGGAATTATATCTGCATTATATTTTCTAGCGACACCAAAAAAAACAATAACTAATAATCCTACGTTGTTAATTTTCATCTCATTATGTCTTTTGGGTATCGTTAATATCATCTGGTATTCACATTATAAAGTTTCAGGCTCGGTTTATACCAATGCATATCGTGGCCCAATGGAAACTGGAAAAATTGCCTTGTGTAGTGCTTTTATTTTCTTAGTTCTTTTTGCTAAAGATGAGATGAGAACCAAAATAAAATTTGGGAAACTAATTCTGTTCGCATCCCTGGCAACGCAGTTACTTTTTTTTGCGCATGCCATGTGGCAACATTTCTATTTAAACGTCGACCGTGTTGCATTATCAGCTTCCCACGCTACAACAGCAGGCTACATCATCCTTTTCCCTTCTTTACTGGCATCAATTCTCATTTTAAAATCCGACTTTAGACATAAAACAACATTATATACAATTAACTTCATGCTTAGCTTATGTGCTGTTATAGTAACTGAAACGCGTGCAGCCATATTAGTGTTTCCATTCTTTGCGTTACTATTAATCGTAATGGATAGTTATATTAATAAGCGAATTAATTATAAGTTATATTGTTTTATTGCGATTGCATTATTAGCAGGTGTATTTTCTTTTAAAGATACATTACTTACGAGAATGAATGACTTAAATAGGGATTTAGTTAATTATTCGCATGATAACACCAGAACTTCAGTCGGTGCCCGTCTGGCAATGTATGAAGTTGGTTTAAAAACATATTCTCCAATAGGACAATCACTGGAAAAACGCGCGGAAAAAATACATGAACTAGAAGAGAAAGAGCCTAGATTAAGTGGCGCTTTACCCTTTGTAGATTCTCATTTGCATAACGATCTCATAGATACGTTATCAACGCGTGGTATTCCTGGAGTAGTATTAACAATTTTAGCCTTTTCAGCAATATTCATATATGCCTTAAGAACTGCTAAAGAACCTTATATTTTAATCTTGCTTTTTTCACTACTGGTAGTAGGCCTAAGTGATGTAATACTCTTTTCTAAACCGGTTCCGACTGCTGTGTTTGTCACCATAATATTGCTTTGTGCTTATTTTAAAGCACAATCGGACCAATGTTTATTAGATAAGTAATGAATATGTGAAATAAAATCAGCAAGGAAGCTGATTTTATTTCAAAATTATCTATTAAAGAGTTGTAATTTAAATCATGGCAGCTTTTTCAGCGTTTTCTTCAATGAATTGCTTAACAGCATTTGCTGTCAATTGAGACAACTCATTCCCCGGTGCCCTACATACCATCTGATTCTTCCCATACCCGCCAATTAATCCCGGATCGGTTGGCCCATAAACCGTGATATTCGGTCGATCCAGTGCTGCAGTTAAATGGCTTAATCCTGTATCGACTGACACAACAAATTTAGCCCCCGCCAGCACACAAGCAACGCCTTCCAGACTCATCTTCGGCAATACTTCAACATAAGCAAATCCTTCCGCCAGTCTTTTTGCCCGCTCTTCTTCATGCGGCGCGCCCCACGGAAGTTTAATGCGAATCCCTGAATCTGCCAGTAAACCAATCAACTCTCGCCAGTGTGCTTCCGGCCAGTGTTTATCATCACGGGTTGTTGCATGAAGAAATACGGCATATTCGCCAGCATCTGTTGGCAGGTTCGTCAGGAAATGCTGCGCAATAGCATAATCGCCCTGAGTCTGCGGTTTGCTATAGCCCAGACTTTTGGCAAACAGTTCGCGGGTGCGTTCTACGGCGTGCTGCTGTTTTGCAATATGATGTTTACGATTGTAAAACAGGCTGGCTAAAGGTTCGCGTGCGGTTTGCCAGTCCATTCCATGCTTTACGCCATGCGCCAGACGCGTAACTAGTGCCGCGCTTTTTACCAGCCCCTGAGCGTCGATAACTGCGTCATAGTTCTCTGCTTGTAGCGCTTCACGAAACGCTTTGCGTTCAGCTTTTATGGGGGCCGAGAACCAGGCTTTACGCCAGCGACGTATTGCCACAGGAATAACTCGCTCAACGGCGGCGTGCCAGGAAGGAATTTGTGCGAACCCTTCTTCCACCACCCAGTCAAACTTAATCCCCGGGATTGCCTGCTGGGCATCAGTGAGTGCGGGCAACGTATGGAGAACATCGCCCATCGACGATGTTTTAACGATCAAAACCCGCATCCGTCAGGCTTCCTCTTGTAACAATAGCGCGTTGAGTTCTTCCAGTACGCGCTGGGGAGTAATGTCGATCAAGCTCTGGTGATAACCCTCCGCAGCATCACCTTTACGCACTTTGTGATAGCCGGTAATCAGGCGGATCACGCGCGCTTTATGGGATAGTGGCGGTGTGAAGTCCGGGCTACTCGGACCATACAGGGCAACCAAAGGACGATTGAGCGCCGCCGCAACGTGCATCAGGCCAGAATCGTTAGTGACAATGGCTTTACAGGCTGCAATCAGGATAACCGCTTGATCAAGCTGTGTTTCCCCCGCCAGGTTCCGGCACCATGCCTGCTGCTCGGTATTCAAAGCGGCAAGAATCTCATTGCCCGCTTCATGATCTTTCGCCGAGCCAAACAGAACCACCTGATAACCTTCATCAATCAGCTGCTTTGCCAGCTCAGCATAGTGGTAGTGTGGCCAGCGTTTTGCCGGACCAAACTCCGCCCCCGGGCAAAAGCCAATCATCGGACGTTCTGATGAGAGCGAAAATTGATTACAGGTATATGATTTTTCACCTTCGCTCACCTGCAACTGCGGCCATAACAATGGCTGCGGCAGATCTTGTGCGGTACGCATAATGCCTTTGTCATAGGCCAGCGCGACATAGCGTTCCACCATTAGCGGCCAGGCTTCTTTATCGAGCACGCGTACATCGTTAAGTAAACCGTAGCGCATCTCGCCGCGCCAGCCGGTGCGATGAGGAATACCCGCGAAGAAAGGCACTAATGCGGACTTGAAGGAGTTGGGTAAGACGTAGGCGCGGTCGTAGCGCTTTTCACGCAGACTATGACCCAGTTTGCGGCGTTCGCCGATTTCCAGCGCTCCGTGACCGAGAGGCATAGGGATAGCTTCGTTAACTTCCGGCATCCGCGATAACAATGGACGGCACCATGCCGGTGCCATCACGTCGATTATCGCCTGGGGATAGCGCGCCTGGAGCGTGCGATAGAGACTTTGCGACATCATCATGTCGCCAACCCAAGACGGGCCGATCACCAGTATTTTCATGCAGAGCTCTTATGCGTCGCGATTCAGCCAGGCCATGTATTCCGTTACACCTTCAGCAACGGTTTTGAACGGTTTGTCGTAACCCGCCGCGCGCAGATTCGTCAGATCTGCCTGAGTGAACGCCTGATAGCGGCCTTTCAGTTTATCCGGGAACGGAATGTATTCGATCTGGCCTTTCTTGTGATAAGCAAGCGTAGCATCTGCTACTGCCTGGAAGGATTCTGCACGACCGGTGCCGAGGTTGAAGATGCCGGAAACGCCGTTTTCCAGGAACCACAGATTCACATCAGCCACGTCGCCCACATAGACGAAGTCACGTTTGAAGTTCTCGCTACCTTCGAACAGCTTCGGTGATTCACCGTTGTTAAGCTGAGTGTTGAGATGGAAAGCGACGCTCGCCATGCTGCCTTTATGGCCTTCACGCGGTCCATAAACGTTGAAATAGCGGAAGCCAACAATCTGCGAGTTCGCTTCTGGCAGGATTTGGCGAACATATTCATCAAACAGGAATTTTGAGTAACCGTAGACGTTCAACGGTTTTTCGTACTCGCGGGATTCAATAAAGTCGGAGGTGCGACCGCCGTAAGTGGCCGCGGAAGAAGCGTACAGGAACGGGATTTCGCGTTCCAGACAGTAGTGCAGCAGCTCTTTGGAGTATTGATAGTTGTTATCCATCATATACTTGCCATCCCACTCGGTGGTGGAAGAGCACGCGCCTTCGTGGAAAATCGCTTCGACATCGCCGAACTCTTCGCCAGCCATAATCTGGATCAGGAAGTCTTCCTTATCCATATAGTCCGCGATATCCAGATCCACCAGGTTCACAAACTTGGTGCCGTCTTTCAGGTTGTCCACCACCAGAATATCGGTGATGCCTTTGTCATTCAGGGCTTTAACGATGTTGCTGCCGATAAAGCCCGCGCCGCCGGTAACGATGATCATAACTGTAACCTTCGAATTATGGAGTCAGAGACAATCTCAGACACGAATGCTTCTATCATATCACTACACGGCGTTGGCTTCAGCCATTCGCCAAAAGTGAGATTGATGGACGTTATTTATCCTGAATTTTGCAGAAGTGTTAACGCGTCATCTCGTCGCAACCTATAAGTTTGGGTAATATGTGCTGGAATTTGCCCTGTCTGGAGAATCGCAATGCGTGGAGAATTTTATCAGCAGTTAACCAACGATCTGGAAACCGCAAGGGCGGAAGGGTTGTTTAAAGAAGAGCGCATTATTACGTCTGCGCAACAAGCAGACATCACTGTGGCTGATGGAAGCCACGTCATTAACTTTTGTGCCAATAACTATCTCGGACTGGCGAATCATCCGGATCTGATTGCGGCGGCAAAGGCGGGAATGGATTCTCACGGTTTCGGCATGGCTTCAGTACGTTTTATCTGCGGCACTCAGGACAGCCATAAAGAGCTTGAACAAAAACTGGCGGCCTTCCTGGGGATGGAAGATGCGATTCTCTACTCTTCCTGCTTTGATGCTAACGGTGGCCTGTTCGAAACGCTGTTGGGCGCGGAAGACGCCATTATCTCCGACGCACTGAACCACGCGTCTATTATTGATGGTGTGCGTCTGTGCAAAGCTAAACGCTATCGTTATGCCAACAACGATATGCAGGAGCTGGAAGCACGTCTGAAAGAAGCGCGTGAAGCCGGTGCGCGTCATGTGCTGATTGCCACCGATGGTGTGTTCTCGATGGACGGCGTGATTGCCAACCTGAAAGGTGTTTGCGATCTGGCAGATAAATACGATGCCCTGGTGATGGTAGACGACTCCCACGCCGTTGGTTTTGTCGGTGAAAATGGTCGTGGTTCCCATGAATACTGCGATGTGATGGGCCGGGTCGATATTATCACCGGCACGCTCGGTAAAGCGCTGGGCGGGGCGTCTGGTGGTTATACCGCGGCGCGCAAAGAAGTGGTTGAGTGGCTGCGCCAGCGTTCTCGTCCGTACCTGTTCTCCAACTCGTTGGCACCGGCCATTGTTGCCGCTTCCATCAAAGTGTTGGAGATGGTTGAAGCGGGTAGCGAGCTGCGTGACCGTCTGTGGGCGAACGCGCGTCAGTTCCGTGAGCAAATGTCGGCGGCGGGCTTTACCCTGGCGGGTGCCGATCACGCCATTATTCCGGTCATGCTTGGCGATGCTGTAGTGGCGCAAAAATTTGCACGTGAACTGCAAAAAGAGGGCATTTACGTCACCGGTTTCTTCTATCCGGTCGTTCCGAAAGGTCAGGCGCGTATTCGTACCCAGATGTCTGCGGCGCATACCCCTGAGCAAATTACGCGTGCGGTAGAAGCGTTCACGCGTATTGGTAAACAACTGGGCGTAATCGCCTGAGTGAGGATGTGAGATGAAAGCGTTATCCAAACTGAAAGCGGAAGAGGGCATCTGGATGACCGACGTTCCTGAACCGGAACTCGGACATAACGATCTGCTGATTAAAATCCGTAAAACAGCCATCTGCGGGACTGACGTTCACATCTATAACTGGGATGAGTGGTCGCAAAAAACCATCCCAGTACCGATGGTTGTAGGCCATGAATATGTCGGTGAGGTGGTTGGCATCGGTCAGGAAGTGAAAGGCTTCAAGATCGGCGATCGCGTTTCTGGCGAAGGCCATATCACTTGTGGTCATTGCCGCAACTGTCGTGGTGGCCGTACCCATTTGTGCCGCAACACGATAGGCGTTGGTGTTAATCGCCCGGGCTGCTTCGCCGAATATCTGGTGATTCCGGCGTTCAACGCTTTCAAAATCCCCGACAATATCTCCGATGATCTGGCTTCCATTTTTGATCCCTTCGGTAACGCCGTGCATACCGCGCTGTCGTTTGATCTGGTGGGCGAGGATGTGCTGGTCTCTGGTGCAGGCCCGATTGGTATTATGGCGGCGGCGGTGGCGAAACACGTTGGTGCACGTAACGTGGTGATCACGGATGTTAATGAATACCGCCTTGAGTTGGCGCGTAAAATGGGTATCACCCGTGCGGTTAACGTCGCTAAAGAGAACCTCAATGATGTGATGGCAGAGTTAGGCATGACCGAAGGCTTTGATGTCGGTCTGGAAATGTCCGGTGCGCCGCCAGCGTTTCGTACCATGCTCGACACCATGAACCACGGCGGTCGCATTGCGATGCTGGGTATTCCACCGTCTGATATGTCTATCGACTGGACCAAAGTGATCTTTAAAGGCTTGTTCATTAAAGGTATTTACGGTCGTGAGATGTTTGAAACCTGGTACAAGATGGCGGCGCTGATTCAGTCTGGCCTCGATCTCTCGCCGATCATTACCCATCGTTTCTCTATCGATGATTTCCAGAAGGGCTTTGACGCTATGCGTTCGGGCCAGTCCGGGAAAGTTATTCTGAGCTGGGATTAATACGAACAAGGGCTGGAATACCAGCCCTTGAAGCTGATGGCAAACACAAAATTGCCTGATGCGCTACGCTTATCATGCCTACGCGGTTCCTGCAAAATATTAAATCTGCACAATTTGGTAGGCCGGATAAGGCGTTTACGCCGCATCCGGCATAAACAAAGCGCACTTGGTCTACAATCTGAAAATCCAAAATACCAGCCCTTTTATCTGAGGATAATCCGTTAAATATGTAAAATCCTGTCAGTGTAATAAAGAGTTCGTAATTGCGCTGATCTCTTATATAGCTGTTCTCATTATCTCTCTACCCTGAAGTGACTCTCTCACCTGTAAAAATAATATCTCACAGGCTTAATGGTTTCTTAATACAAAGCCTGTAAAACATCAGGATAACTTCAGAGGTCGTCGGTATTTATGATGAACAGCACCAATAAACTCAGTGTTATTATCCCGTTATATAATGCGGGAGATGATTTCCGTACTTGCATGGAATCTTTAATCGCGCAAACCTGGACTGCTCTGGAAATCATTATTATTAACGATGGTTCAACGGATAATTCTGTTGAAATAGCAAAGCATTACGCGGAAAACTATCCGCACGTTCGTTTGCTGCATCAGGCGAATGCCGGCGCATCGGTGGCGCGTAATCGTGGGATCGAGGCGGCGACGGGTAAATATGTCGCTTTTGTCGATGCTGACGATGAGGTCTATCCCACTATGTACGAAACGCTGATGACCATGGCGTTAGAGGACGACCTCGACGTGGCGCAGTGCAACGCTGACTGGTGTTTTCGTGAAACGGGAGAAACCTGGCAGTCCATCCCCAGCGATCGCCTTCGCTCAACCGGCGTATTAACCGGCCCGGACTGGCTGCGAATGGGGCTTTCTTCCCGCCGTTGGACTCATGTTGTCTGGATGGGCATTTATCGTCGTGATGTCATTGTTAAAAATAACATTAAATTTATTGCCGGATTACATCATCAGGATATTGTCTGGACAACAGAATTTATGTTTAACGCGCAACGCGTGCGATATACCGAGCAATCGTTATATAAATATTATTTGCATAATACGTCAGTGAGCCGATTGAATAGACAGGGAAATAAAAACCTTAATTATCAACGCCACTATATTAAGATTACCCGACTGTTGGAAAAGTTAAATCGCGATTACGCAGACAGAATAGTGATTTACCCGGAATTTCATCAACAAATAACTTACGAAGCATTACGTGTTTGCCATGCGGTACGTAAAGAGCCAGATATTATTACCCGCCAACGGATGATTGCTGAGATATTTACTTCCGGTATGTATAAGCGACTGATTTTCAATGTACGCAGCATAAAGGTGGGTTATCAGGCGTTACTGTGGTCTTTCCGCTTATGGCAATGGCGCGACAAAACGCGGTCGCACCATCGCATTACGCGTAGCGCCTTTAATTTGCGCTAGCGTTAAGTTTTGCCGCTTCGGGCTGCTTGCCCCAGCCTTGCCACTGATGCTGGAAGTAAACGATCAGCGTGCTCTGGCTGATGCTTTCGCTTAATACTTCAAAGAAGCGATTAGCATAAACCGGTTCCAGCGGTTTCTTCGGTTTACACAGTTTCACGCCACGGAACGGATTACGCGGTGCGTCGGGCACAGTGTTTTTCGGCGGTGTAGACGTATCAACCTGCGGTTCATTCAGCAAGCTGCTGGCTTTCACCAGCGTAATGTCTGGCGGCAGGTTATAAACCATCTGTTGTAGCACGCGTACCGTTGAAGGGTGAGGATGCCCAATGGCAATGGTTGAACCGTTGCGACGCGCCAGGTCAATTGCGCGATTGAACTGCACACGGATGTCTGCTTCGTTCTGTGAATCGTCGAGGAACACCTTCCGTTTAATAACCTTCACGCCAGTACCTTGCGCGGCGCGCATCGCCTGGGTATTACCGATGGTTACGCTGTCGAGGAAGTAAAGATTGTAACGCTCCAGAGCCTGCATCACTTTCTGCATACCAAACAGGTTAGAGGTCATCTTGCTACCCATGTGGTTGTTGATCCCCACGGCATAGGGCACGTTATTGACCGCACTACGAATAATGCGCTCAATTTCGTCGCTGCTCATCTCCGGGCGCAGCGTATTTTTCTCCAGCGGCTGTTTACTCAACGGTGCCATTGGCAGATGAATCAACACTTCGTGACCGCTGTTATGCGCTTTGGTCGCCATCTCTCTGGCGTGCGGTGAATCGGGTAATACAGCGACGGAGATAGCGGAAGGCATCGCCAGCACCTGGTTTTCGTTGTGCGGGCGATACCCAAAATCATCAATGACGATGGCAAGTTTGCCAGCAAGTACGGGGGAGGAGAGCGCCAACAGAGCGGCAAATGCAAGAACGTTACGACGAAATGGAAACAAAACTTATCTTCCCAACCACGGCTGTGGATTGACCGCCTGACCCTGGCGGCGAATTTCGAAATAGAGTGAAGGCCGACCCTGACCGCCACTGCTGCCCACCAGTGCAATTGGCTGGCCCGCGCGAACCTGCGAACCAACGCTCACCAGTGCGCTCTGATTATAGCCGTAAAGACTCATGTCGCCTTTACCATGCTCAACCACCACCACCAGACCGTAGCCTTGCAGCCAGTCAGCCAGAATCACCCGACCGTCGGCAATCGCTTTAACTTCAGTACCTTCAGAAGCACCAATCACCATCCCTTTCCAGCGCAGCTCACCCTGTAGCTGCTCGCCATAACGATGCAGCGTCGGCCCGCGAACCGGCCAGAATGCCTGACCACGCGGCGCTCCCAGGCCACCAGTTCGGGACATCAGCGATTTTTCGCTTTCGGTCGGTTTGTAGGTGGTGCCTTTGCGCGTCGCTTCTTTCTGACGGTCGCGAACCGCCTGGGCTTCGCGCGCCTCACGTTCAGCACGCGCTTTCGCTGCCGCTTCCGCACGGGCAATGCTGTTACGTAGACGAGATTCGTTGGCGCGCAGCTCGCTCAACTGTTGTTGACCTTGCTGGATGGAAGACTCTAGCCCAGCCAGCGTCTTTTTACGCTCGTTCAGCGCCTGGGTCAGCTTCGCCTGTTGGGCGCGCTGCTCATATAACAGCGTTTGTTGCTCGCTCTGTTTCTCTTCCAGCTCGGCGCGTTGCATAGCGACTTCTTCACGCGTTTGTTTCAACTGAGCAATGGTTTCTTGTCGCGCCTGGTTGAGATAGCCGAAATAAGCCTGTAAACGCTGTCCACGCTGGCTTTCTTCACCGCTGAGAATCAGCTGAATACCGGTATGCTCGCCCTGACGGAATGCGGCATCCAGTTGTGCGGCGAGGCTGCGCTCCTGGGCGGCTTTTTGCTGCTCCAGTTTGGCAATCGACGCGTTCATCTCATCAATCTGTTTATTCAGTTGATTGAGCGTGTTTTGCGTTTCGCGCAGCTTGCGAGTGGCTTCAGAGATCGCTTCTTCCTGCTTTTTCAATTGTGCGAGCAGGCTTGCGCGTTGTTGTTGCTTTTGGCGTACCGCGCGCTCTTTCGCGGCGATATCGGCCTGAATAGATTTGAGTTGGTCGCGATCATCCGCGTGGGCGGAAAAGGCGCACAACAATACGCCAGCGCTAAGAACGCTGGCGTAGATGATGGGCCTGATTGCAAACCTGCGCGGTTTCACGGCCCGTGTCATGGTATTAATCGCCTTTCCCCTCATGGGGAGGGATTATTCCACGATGAACAGCGGCTTACCAGTCATCTCTTGCGGGATTTCCATACCCATCAGCGACAACATGGTCGGCGCGATGTCAGAAAGTTTGCCGCCTTCAACCGCTTTCACGTTCTTATCGCCAACGTAAATCAGCGGAACAGGCAGGTTGGTGTGCGCTGTGTGCGCCTGACCCGTTGCCGGATCGCGCATCTGTTCAGCGTTACCGTGGTCAGCGGTGATCAGCAGTTGTCCACCTACAGACTCAACCGCTTTCGCAACTTCATCCACGCAGTGATCCAGCGCTTCAACGGCTTTAACCGCTGCTTCCATCACCCCGGTGTGACCTACCATGTCGCCGTTAGGATAGTTACAGATGATAGTGTCGTATTTGCCGCTCTTGATGGCCGCAACCAGTTTTTCGGTCAGCTCTGCGGAGCTCATTTCTGGCTGCAGGTCGTAAGTTGCCACTTTCGGCGAGTTGATCAGAATGCGGTCTTCGCCTTTGAACGACTCTTCTACACCACCGTTAAAGAAGAAAGTGACGTGAGCATATTTTTCGGTTTCGGAAATACGCAGTTGAGTTTTGTCGTTTTTCGCCATCCACTCGCCGAAGGTGTTAACCAGAGAAGCTGGCGGGTAAGCAACCGCAGTTTTGATATCAGCGGCGTATTCGGTCAGCATCACGAAATCGATGTTAACCACTTTCTTACGCGCGAAGCCGTCGAAATCAGCGTTCACGAAAGCACGAGTGATTTCACGCGCGCGGTCAGCACGGAAGTTCATGAAAATCAGCGCATCGCCATCTTCCATTGCCGCGTCTGGCTGGCCTTCAGCACGGATAACGGTCGCTTTCACGAATTCGTCGTTTTCGTCGCGAGCATAAGCAGCCTGCAAACCAGCAACGGCGGTATCGGCCTGGAACTCACCCTGCGCCAGAGTTAGCAGGTCATACGCTTTTTCAACGCGATCCCAACGGTTATCGCGGTCCATGGCGTAGTAACGACCAATGATGGACGCTACGCGGCCTTTGCCCAGCGCGGCAAATTTTTCTTCGAATTTTTTCAGCGAGGATTCAGCACTGCGCGGTGGAGTGTCGCGACCGTCAAGGAATGCGTGCAGGTAGATTTTTTCTGCGCCGCGTTCAGCGGCCAGTTCTACCATCGCCATGATGTGATCTTCGTGGCTGTGTACACCACCTGCGGAGAGCAGACCCATAATGTGTACTGCTTTGCCTGCGTTTTTCGCTTTATCTACCGCACCAGTCAGCACCGGATTAGCGAAGAAAGCGCGATCTTTGATTTCAACGTCCAGACGAGTCAGGTCCTGATACACGATGCGGCCGGCACCCAGGTTAACGTGACCTACTTCGGAGTTACCCATCTGACGGTCAGGCAGACCGACTTCCAGACCGGAAGCGTCGATCAGGGTATGCGGACGATTGGCCCACAGTGCATCCATTACCGGGGTTTTAGCACTAAAAATGGCGTTATCCTGCTGTTCTTCGCGATAGCCATAGCCATCCAGAATCACCAGTACCATAGGTTTTTTAGAAACCGACATTGCGACAACCTCATACTCAAGAGTCAAAATTTGCGTAATTTTACTACAGCTGAATCGATAAAATAGCCTCTGAAGATCAAAATATACGACCGCTCGCGGCAAGCCGATGCCAGATTTACGCTTTTTTTTCGTAGCGCCCCGCAAAATTGCATTCCAGTTAACGCGCTGGCTGTATTTGCCGCACCGCGCAGGTATACTCCTTTCCTGGTTTTTTTAATCACTACGTCGGGAGTTGTTACCCCCCATGCAAGAAATTATGCAATTTGTTGGCCGTCATCCCATACTGAGTATCGCCTGGATCGCGTTACTGGTGGCGGTTCTTGTGACTACGTTTAAGAGCCTGACCTCGAAAGTGAAGGTGATTACTCGTGGTGAAGCTACACGTCTGATCAACAAAGAAGACGCTGTGGTTGTGGATTTACGTCAGCGTGATGACTTCCGTAAAGGCCATATCGCAGGTTCTATCAATCTGTTGCCGAGCGAAATCAAAGCCAATAATGTTGGTGAGCTTGAGAAGCACAAAGACAAGCCGGTTATCGTGGTAGACGGTTCTGGCATGCAGTGCCAGGAGCCTGCAAACGCGCTGACGAAAGCAGGTTTTGCGCAAGTATTCGTGCTGAAAGAGGGCGTCGCTGGCTGGGCTGGTGAAAACTTGCCTCTGGTGCGCGGCAAATAATTTACCTGTCGTCTTTCATGATGCAGGCCGTTAGCTGCAATTAGGCCCCCTGAAACTTATTGTTATAAGCTTCTGGGGACACTCCATTTTGCTGCCGCCCTGCAACATGAAATTTCAGGGTAAAAAACAGGAGCTAATTTATGGCCAATGTTGAAATCTATACCAAAGAAACCTGCCCGTATTGCCATCGTGCGAAAGCACTGCTGAGCAGCAAGGGTGTGAGTTTTCAGGAGTTGCCGATCGATGGCAACGCCGCTAAGCGTGAAGAGATGATCAAACGCAGCGGTCGCACCACGGTTCCCCAGATTTTTATTGACGCACAGCACATTGGCGGCTGTGATGACTTGTATGCATTGGATGCACGTGGTGGACTGGATCCCCTGCTGAAATAACGTGTGAACGTTGGCATTACATTGCGCAGTATTTAAGGACAACACTTAAGGGTTTTCGACACATGTCAGAACAAAACAACACTGAAATGACTTTCCAGATCCAACGTATTTATACCAAGGATATCTCTTTCGAAGCGCCGAATGCGCCGCACGTTTTCCAGAAAGATTGGCAGCCAGAAGTTAAACTTGATCTGGATACGGCATCTTCTCAACTGGCAGATGACGTTTACGAAGTGGTACTGCGTGTTACCGTAACGGCATCCCTGGGCGAAGAAACTGCGTTCCTGTGCGAAGTGCAGCAGGGCGGTATTTTCTCCATCGCGGGTATCGAAGGCACCCAGATGGCACATTGCCTGGGCGCATACTGCCCGAACATTCTGTTCCCGTATGCTCGTGAGTGCATCACCAGCATGGTATCCCGCGGTACATTCCCGCAACTGAACCTTGCGCCGGTTAACTTCGATGCGCTGTTCATGAACTATTTGCAGCAGCAGGCTGGCGAAGGTACTGAAGAACATCAGGATGCCTGATGAACCAACGTAATGCTTCAATGACTGTGATCGGTGCCGGCTCGTACGGCACCGCTCTTGCCATCACCCTGGCAAGAAATGGCCACGAGGTTGTTCTCTGGGGCCATGACCCTGAACATATCGCGACGCTTGAACGCGACCGCTGTAACGCCGCGTTTCTCCCCGATGTGCCTTTTCCCGATACGCTCCATCTTGAAAGCGATCTCGCTACCGCACTGGCAGCCAGCCGTAATATTCTTGTCGTCGTGCCAAGCCATGTCTTTGGTGAAGTGCTGCGCCAGATTAAACCGCTGATGCGCCCTGATGCGCGTCTGGTGTGGGCGACCAAAGGTCTGGAAGCGGAAACCGGACGTTTGTTACAGGACGTGGCGCGTGAGGCGTTAGGCGATCAAATTCCGCTGGCGGTTATCTCTGGCCCAACGTTTGCGAAAGAACTGGCGGCAGGTTTACCGACGGCTATTTCGTTGGCCTCTACCGACCAAACCTTTGCTGATGATCTTCAGCAGTTGCTGCACTGTGGTAAAAGTTTCCGCGTTTACAGCAACCCGGATTTCATTGGCGTGCAACTTGGCGGCGCGGTGAAAAACGTCATTGCCATTGGCGCGGGAATGTCCGATGGTATCGGTTTTGGTGCGAATGCGCGTACGGCGCTGATCACTCGTGGGCTGGCTGAGATGTCGCGTCTTGGCGCGGCGCTGGGTGCCGATCCTGCCACCTTTATGGGCATGGCGGGGCTGGGCGATTTGGTGCTTACCTGTACCGACAACCAGTCGCGTAACCGCCGTTTTGGCATGATGCTCGGTCAGGGCATGGATGTACAAAGCGCGCAGGAGAAGATTGGTCAGGTGGTTGAAGGCTACCGCAATACGAAAGAAGTCCGCGAACTGGCGCATCGCTTCGGCGTTGAAATGCCAATAACCGAGGAAATTTATCAAGTATTATATTGCGGAAAAAACGCGCGCGAGGCAGCATTGACTTTACTAGGTCGTGCACGCAAGGACGAGCGCAGCAGCCACTAAACCCAGGGAACCTTTGTTACCGCTATGACCCGGCCCGCGCAGAACGGGCTGGTCATTATCTTATCGTGTGGAGTAAGCAATGTCGTGTGAAGAACTGGAAATTGTCTGGAACAATATTAAAGCTGAAGCCAGAACGCTGGCGGACTGTGAACCAATGCTGGCCAGTTTTTACCACGCAACGCTACTCAAGCACGAAAACCTGGGCAGTGCACTGAGTTACATGTTGGCGAACAAGCTGTCATCGCCAATTATGCCTGCCATTGCTATCCGTGAAGTGGTGGAAGAAGCCTACGCCGCCGACCCGGAAATGATCGCTTCTGCGGCCTGTGATATTCAGGCAGTGCGTACCCGCGACCCGGCAGTCGATAAATACTCAACCCCATTGTTATATCTGAAAGGTTTTCATGCCTTGCAGGCCTATCGCATCGGTCACTGGCTGTGGAATCAGGGCCGTCGCGCACTGGCTATTTTTCTGCAAAACCAGGTTTCTGTGACGTTCCAGGTGGATATTCATCCGGCGGCAAAAATTGGTCGCGGTATCATGCTCGACCACGCGACGGGCATTGTGGTGGGTGAAACTGCGGTGATTGAAAATGACGTGTCGATTCTGCAATCCGTTACCCTTGGCGGTACGGGAAAATCTGGCGGCGACCGTCACCCGAAAATTCGTGAAGGCGTGATGATTGGCGCAGGTGCGAAAATTCTCGGCAATATTGAAGTTGGGCGCGGTGCGAAGATTGGCGCAGGTTCCGTGGTGCTGCAACCGGTACCGCCACATACCACCGCCGCTGGCGTTCCGGCACGCATTGTCGGTAAACCAGACAGCGATAAGCCATCAATGGATATGGATCAGCATTTCAACGGCATTAACCATACGTTTGAATATGGGGATGGGATCTGACGTCCTGTAATTGTGCCGGATGCGATGTAATCATCTATCCGGCATACAGTAACTAATCTCTCAACACCGCTCCCGGATACCCCAGCTGCCGCCAGGCTTCATACACCACGACCGACACCGCATTGGACAGGTTCATGCTGCGGCTGTCCGGCACCATTGGAATGCGAATTTTTTGTTCAGCGGGCAGGGCATCGAGAATGCTTGCGGGCAGGCCGCGTGTTTCCGGGCCAAACATCAGATAGTCGCCATCCTGATAACTTACGGCGCTGTGTGCGGGTGTGCCTTTCGTGGTGAGGGCAAACAGACGCTGGGGATTTTCTGCTTCCAGGAACGCAGCATAGTTATGATGACGCGTAACGGCGGTAAATTCGTGGTAGTCCAGTCCTGCGCGGCGCAGGCGCTTGTCGTCCCAGGCAAATCCCATCGGTTCGATGATATGCAGACGAAAGCCGGTATTAGCGCAAAGACGGATGATGTTGCCAGTATTTGGCGGAATTTCTGGTTCGTAAAGTACGATGTTTAGCATACTGCCCCCTTAGTGCGGGGGCAGGATAGCAGATATTCATCTAACTCTTAAGCCGCATTCCCTTTCGCCATCGGAGCCAGCGCCGCAGGCAACTCTTTACCCAGCCCCTGCACCAGCGAATCTTGCGTAATTTCACTGATCGATTTTGCGCCAGTCAGTGTCATTGCCACTTTCATCTCTTTTTCGATCAGATTCAGCAGATTTGCCACGCCCGCCTGGCCCGCCGTTGCCAGCGCATACAGGAAAGCACGACCCAGCAGTACAGTATCGGCACCGAGTGCAATCATACGCACGACATCAAGCCCGTTACGAATGCCGCTATCTGCCAGAATGGCGATATCACCTTTCACCGCATCTGCAATAGCAGGCAACGCACGGGCAGAAGAGAGTACACCGTCCAGCTGGCGGCCACCGTGGTTAGAAACCACAATGCCATCTGCGCCAAAACGTACCGCATCACGCGCATCTTCTGGGTCGAGGATCCCTTTGATCACCATCGGGCCATCCCAGAAATCGCGGATCCACTCAAGGTCTTTCCATGAGATAGAAGGATCGAAGTTATTCCCTAGCCAGCCGATGTAATCTTCCAGTCCGGTCGGTTTGCCGAGATAAGCCGAGATATTACCGAGATCATGCGGACGACCATTCAGGCCCACATCCCACGCCCATTGCGGATGCGTTACCGCCTGCAAGTAGCGGCGCATTGCCGCGTTCGGGCCGCTCATTCCAGAGTGCGCATCACGGTAACGCGCACCAGGCGTTGGCATATCCACGGTGAAAACCAGCGTCGAGCAGCCTGCCGCTTTTGCACGCTCCAGCGCGTTACGCATAAAGCCGCGATCGCGCAGCACATATAACTGGAACCACATCGGACGCTTGATGGCGGGGGCGACTTCTTCAATTGGGCAAACAGAAACGGTCGAGAGAGTAAACGGAATGCCATGTGCATCCGCTGCTTTTGCGGCCTGAACTTCGCCGCGTCGCGCATACATGCCACACAAACCTACCGGACCTAGCGCCACCGGCATCGACAATTTCTCATTAAACAGCGTCGTTTCCAGGCTTAAGTCGGACATGTTTTTCAGAATTCGCTGGCGCAGCGCCACCTCTGACAAATCTTCCACGTTGCGGCGCAGGGTGTATTCAGAATATGCCCCCCCATCCATATAGTGGAACAGGAATGGCGGCAGAATGCGTTGTGCTGCGGCGCGATAATCGCTGGCTGCGGAAATAATCATGCGTTTTTCTCCCTCGAATTCTCATTATGGTCACCAGGCAGGCGGGTAATGCGTGCATGGCGAGCCTGATCTTCATCGAATCGTTTCATGGTGGTGTGAACAAAGCTAAGGTGCGCCATCATTGCTTTACGCGCCCCGTCAGCATCACCGGCAAAAATGGCGTCAATGACAGCCTGATGTTGTTCGGTCAGTTGTGAAAAAACCGGGGGCACCAGATACATCCGCTGACGGCTATGCTTCACTGAGGATTGCAAGACATCGAAGAAACCACGCATGGTTTGCAGCAACACAATGTTATGTGAGGCTTCGGCAATCGCCAGATGAAAACGAACGTCCGCTTGTGAGGCGAGATCCGGGTCTTCGCTGAGTGTTGCTTCAAAGCAAAGCTGAATTTTCTCTTTTTCGCCAGGCGTGGCGCGCATTGCTGCATGCCACGCGGTGCTGGCTTCTATGGCGTAGCGGGCTTCCAGAATATCGAAACTGTAATCCGGATCATCGGCCATCAGCGTTTTCAACGGCTGGACGATGTTTTGCTCCGACCATGTGTCATGTCGCCAGCGAATAAACGTCCCGCCGCCGCGTCGACTAAGCAGCACGCCTTCGCTCACCAGTTTTGCCAGCGCCTCGCGCAGTGAATTTCGCGACACACCGAGTTGCATTGCCAGTTGACGTTCAGCGGGCAATTTCATGCCCGCCTCCAGGTTTTTTTCATCAATCAGCGCCCGCACACGATCGGCAACCTCGTCTGACAGGCGTCTGGGTAAAACAATCATTAAGGAATCATCCACGTTAAGACATAGGCCTGAAGCGTGGTGATCACGCCCACCATACAGGTGAAGATCAGGCTGTGTTTGACAGTAAAGCGGAACAAATCAGACTCTTTGCCCACCAGTCCTACCGCCGCACAGGCGATAGCAATAGATTGCGGAGAGATCATTTTGCCGGTGACACCACCGGTGGTGTTGGCAGCAACCAGCAACAGGTCAGAAACGCCAATTTGTTGTGCGGCGGTAGCCTGCAAAGCGGCAAACAAAGCATTAGATGACGTATCCGACCCGGTCAGGAATACCCCAAGCCAGCCGAGGAACGGCGAGAAGAAGGTGAATGCATGACCGGTGTGCGCCAGTGCCAGCGCCAGTGTTGATGACAGTCCGGAATAGTTCGAAATAAAGGCGAATGCCAGCACCATACCGATGGAGTAGATAGGCAGAGCCAGTTCTTTCAGCGTGCTGCCGAAGGTGCTGATAGCGTCAGATGGTTTCATCTTCAGCCAGACAATTGAGAGCAGGGCAGCAAAAAGAATGGCGGTACCGGTAGCAGAGAACCAGTCGAACTTAAACACGGCGGCGTAAGCTGTCGCTTCGCTGACCACTGGCGGCATACGGGCAACCAGTTTATCGAGGTACGGCACCGGAATATTGATCACCCACTCATACAGCGCGCCACCCGATGCGAACAGGGCTTTAAACGGCGGGATACTCCACAGTGTTACGGTAGCAGTCAGGAACAGGAACGGTGTCCAGGCACGTAATACCTGACCCGCGGTGTAACCGGTGTGGGCCAGCGTCATATCAACCTGTGACGCTCCCAAATCACCAAAACGGAATACGCGCACCGGCTGCCAGCGTTTGAGGAACAGTGTCAGGCAGAGCAGCGATACCAGCGAAGAGATAATGTCTGGCAGTTCCGGCCCAATGAAGTTAGAGCTGAGGTATTGAGCGATGGCAAACGAACCGCCCGCAACCACGACCGCAGGCCAGGTTTCTTTGATACCGCGCCAGCCGTCCATAATCGCCATAATCCAGAACAGCACGATAATGGTCATAAACGGTAGCTGACGCCCCACCATCTGGCCAATCTCAAAGCTGTCGATGCCTGTTACCTGCCCGGCGACCAGAATCGGAATACCCATCGCACCAAATGCCACTGGCGCGGTGTTAACAATCAGGCACAGCCCGGCGGCGTACAGCGGTTTAAAGCCCAGGCCGACCAGCAATGCGGCGGTAATTGCTACCGGTGCGCCAAATCCTGCGGCTCCTTCGAGGAACGCGCCGAAACAGAAACCGACGATCAGCATTTGCAGGCGCTGGTCAGGGGTTATCGAAAGAATAGACGAGCGGATGATGTCAAACTGCCCGGTTTTCACCGAGATCTTATAGACGAACACCGCTGCAATAATGATCCACGCGATGGGCCACAAACCGTAGAAGAAGCCATAAACCACCGAGGCCAGCGCGTTAGCGACCGGCATTTTATAGAACAGCAAAGCCACGGCAAGGGCGATTGCCACCGTCCACGAGGCGGCGACGTATCCTTTCAGTTTGAGCTTAATCAGCGCAAAGAAGAAAAACAGGATGGGAAGCGATGCTATCAGGCTGGAAAGCCAGATATTCCCGGCGGGATCATAGTTTTGTTGCCAGAGATTCATTGCAGGTCTCCTGCAGTCCACACACGCCGCGTGATGAGTCTGTTGCTCATCTCCGTGTCACACGTTGTGTAAAAGTGGCACTGCCAATTATGTTGTGTAGGGATAATGACAATGAATAGTTAACTAAATGTTATGCATTGGCAACATTGATGTGAGTTTTAATTGGGGAACTGTGAACCAGAGGTCAGATAAGCGAAGAATTGGTAGGGCCAATTTGGAGTGAGGGAGATGTCTGTAAAGAAAAGGGCAATTCCCATCAGAGAATTGCCCTCAGATTGTTGATCTGGTGCGCCTTATCTTGCCGGATGCGGCGTGAACGCCTTATCCGTCCTACAGGAATGTGCTGAATCATCCCGTAGGTCTGATAAGCGTAGCGCATCACGCAATTTGGCGTTTACCCATTCATTAATGGATCATTACCACTGAATACCGGCACCGAGTGCGGCGGAGTATTCACCCTGGCTATTGGTACTACCTTGTAATTTGTAGACCCAACGACCATTGGCGCTCACCATCGACACACCTAAAGCAACAGCCGATTCGCCGTTGTAAGTACCACCACCAATAGAGGCCATGCTGGCTCCCGGCGTGTAAGCCTGCGGCAGACCGGTCATTGCCATTGCGGAAGCGATACCACCGCTCAACTTGCTTTCGGTTTTGGACAGTTTGTTATCCATTTCAACCATGCGCTGATCGGTGTATTGCTTCGTTTCCTGCACACTTTGCTTCAACTGTGCATAGTTCACTGCGTCGTTGTTTTCCACGCCAGCGGACACGTTGCTGATACGAGTCGTACCGCCATTGCCGCCACCGAGAGTGATGTTGCTGTAGTCGATAGAGCCATCAGCTTTGGTGTCGTAGCGAACGCCACCTGCTTCGGAAGACTTCAGTTGCGAAACGTTAACCGCATCGGTGGCATTAACACCGGCAGCAACGTTGGTGATACGGCGCTGGTTGGTAGAAGAACCCACAGAGATTGTGTTTTCTTCGTTGGCCACGGAGCCTGTACCCAGAGCGATGCTGTTGTCAGCGGCAGCAATGGATCCAGAACCAATCGCCACACTGTCTTTACCCTGGGCGTTAGCATCTACGCCATCGGTGTTGGTCTTGAAGTACTTGGTGCTACCTGTGGTCACGATATCGCCAATACCGTTCTCGATATTGGTCACGCGAGTATCCAGATTCGTCACCTGATTGTTCAGGTTAGTAATGCTCTGGGTATTCTGGGAAACCTGCGCATCCGTTACTTTCAATTGACCCACGTTGACCGCATCGGTATCCGCCGAACCAGCCGCGACGTTGGTGATCTGACGTTGACCGTCTTCGCTACCTACGGAGAACTCACCCACAGAGTTCTGCGGTGCATCCATGTTGTAGGCGGTGTAGCCAGTTTGTGCGCCACGGGTAGTTTGAGAACCATTACCCATTGCAATGCTGTTTGCATGGTTTGCACGCGCGTTGCTACCGATAGCAATACCGTTAATCGCATCTGCCAGAACTAAAGTGTTCAGGCCGATACCAATACCTGCATTACCATTAACGATGGTTTTTGCGCCCATTGCCAGCGAGTCTTCACCGACTGCCAGTGAGTCTTCAGCCGTTGAGTTGGCGTGATAGTATTTGGTCGGCGTGGTGGCTACTGCACCAATCGCATTCTGCAACTGGCGAACCGTAACGGCATCATGGGCTTCAGAACCATCGGCAACATTGATGATTTGACGATATTTACCATCGTCACCGATCGACAATGCGCCAAGCAGTTCACCGTCAGTTGTGTCATAACCAATCACAACACCTTCTTCCGATACGCTGGTGTCACGAGAACCTTTAACTATTACACGGCTGGAAACGGAACTGCTACCAAGAGCGATACCTGTATCAACGTTGCTGTAACTGTCCTGGCCGATGGCCACGCTACTATGGCCTTCAGCAACAGAGTTATAACCCACAGCGGTAGAGCCAATACCTGCTGCGCTGGCATCGGTGAAGGTTAAACCGGTGTCATTGGTACGCACATAGTTAATACCTGCACCATTTTCTTCGATGTAGGTTTCACTGGTGTTACCGGCAAGCTGATTGATGACTTCGCTGTTCTGCTGGATCAGCATATTGGTGTTAAACAGCTGAGAACCGTTGATAGCATCGGTGCTACCTTCACCAATGTTACCATCAGCAACGTTTGTGATAATGCTGGCCTTGCCGTCATGACTGGCGTTGTAAGCCCCTTCGCCGTTATTGGCGGTCGCATCCCACAGCAGCGCGTTCTCATCAAGCGCATCCAGAGCTTCACCGACATTGTTGTACTCGGCATTCGCAATGGTGTAAGTCGGCGCAGTGATAGTACCGTCAGCGTTAACTTCTGCATCACCGCCCAGAGCATCAGCGATATATTTGTTAGTGGTATAGAGTTGTGAGCCGTTAATCGCGTCGCTGCTGGTGGCAGAGATTGCACCATTTGCGACGTTAGTAATCTTACTGGCAGTGTTATCTACCCCACGACCGGCGCTGAATGCACCAGCACCGTCATTGGCTGTTGCATCCCAGAGCAGGGCGTCATCCAGCGTGGTATCGATCGCTTCCAGTGCGTCACCAACGTTGCTGTAACTGCCGCCAGCGATGGCATAAGTCGGTGCGGTGATACTGCCATCCGCATTCACCACAGCGTTCCCGCCCAGAGCATCGGCAATGTAGTCACTAACGCCATAAAGCTGTGAACCGTTAATAGCGTCGCTACTGGTGGACGAGACTGCACCGTTTGCAATATCAGTGATTACACTGGGATCATTATTAATGCCGTGTTTGGCGCTGAATTTGCCTGCGGTTGTATCCCAGAGCAGAGCATCACCGAGAGAATCACTAAATGAAGTGTTAATCGCAGCCAGAGCATCCCCGACGTTAGTGTAGTCAGTGCCGCCAATACTATAGGTTGGCCCGGTTAATACACCTGTATCGCTAATATCAGCACCACCACCCAGATACGACGTGAATGAATCAGCCAAACCGTAAAGTTGTGAGCCATTTATGGCGTCAGTGCTGTCAGAGGAGACTATGCCAGCTTGTACGTTGCTGATTTTGTTGGTGGCGTTAGTACCGTGTGCAGCGGTGAATGCGCCTGCGGCGTCGTCCCATTTCAGGGCATCTTCACCGAGGTTAGTCACCGTATCAGTCAGGTTAGTGATATTAGTGGTGTTGCCAGCCACTTCGCTCGTCAGATTAGTGATATTGGTGGTGTTGGTCGCCACATCGTCCTTGGTCGCTTTCAGCTGAGAACCATTAACGGCGTCGGTGCTGGTGTCAGAGAGCTCGCCAGCGGTGACGTTAGTGATTTTGTTGGTGGCGTTGGTGCCGCGTGCAGCGGTGAATGCGCCTGCGGCATCGTCCCATTTCAGGGCGTCTTCACCGAGGTTAGTCACCGTATCAGTCAGGTTAGTGATATTAGTGGTGTTGCCAGCCACTTCGCTCGTCAGGTTAGTGATGTTGGTGGTGTTTGCCGCCACATCGTCCTTGGTCGCTTTCAGCTGAGAACCGTTAACGGCGTCGGTGCTGGTGGCTGAAAGGTCGCCAGCGGTGACGTTAGTGATTTTGCTGGTGGCATCTGTACCATGTGCCGCACTATATCCCTTTTTAAGGGAGTCCCATTGTATCGTATTCGTGTTTAGATCCGCTAAGGCGTCGCCAACATTGCCATAAATACCATTTTTCAGTCTGTAATTTGGGGAAGTCACTACGCCCTGTGAATTGACGGTCGCTCCTCCACCAAGATTATCTGCTACTGACTTACTGATAGCATAAAGCTGTGATCCATTGATGGCATCAGTACTGTTATTGTCGATATCACCTTTTGCCATATTGACAATTTTTCGCTGAGCTGTTGTGTTACCCACGGAGACAGTATCCGCTTCAGTCGCGACAGAACCAGCCCCCAGAGCAATTGAATTTTTA
Organism: Escherichia sp. MOD1-EC6300; assembly: GCF_002965045.1. NCBI lineage: Bacteria > Pseudomonadati > Pseudomonadota > Gammaproteobacteria > Enterobacterales > Enterobacteriaceae > Escherichia > Escherichia sp. MOD1-EC6300. Next base: position 201,018 of record NZ_PTRH01000010.1, read on the forward strand.
CCTTGAGCAGTGGCCTGAGCACCAATTGCAATGCCATTTTCTAAACCGGCATAACTGCCTTGTCCAAGAGCAATGGCATTTGCCCCACCGGTAATACTCCCATTTCCCAGTGCGATTGCATTTACGCCGTCAGCTTTATTCGCCTGACCGATGGCAATGGCGCCCGCAGCGATTGCCTGGCTTTGGTTACCCAGAGCAATCGTGTTGTCGACATCGGCAATACTCCCGGAGCCCAACGCGACACTGTTAAGCCCATTTGCCTCCGCTTTAGTACCCACTGCCGTTGCATTTTCAGCGGCTTCGGTCTCAGCGCCAATCGCAATCGCGTTTGCTGCGCTGGCGAGAGATTGTCTGCCTAAAGCGAGGCTGTCTGTGCCGTTAGCTGCACTATTTGCTCCCAGTGCCATAGAATATTCTTTCGAGGCATTGGCAGTGTCACCGAGGGCGATACTCATTATTCCTAAGGCTTTGCTCCCATGTCCTACTGCGATGGCTTTATCAGCACCTGTTTTCGCGCTATCACCTTGTGCAATAGAAAATTCGCCTATTGATTCCGCATAACGACCAAATGCGATTGAATAGTCACCTGTTGACGTTGTCGATGCGCCCATAGCGAGACTTCGCTGGCCTATTGAGGTGGTATTAATCCCGAACGCCATTGATGCTTCGCCAATCGAATGAGTCTTACCGCCGATGGCTGTTGACCATCTTCCCTCGGCGTTTGACTGATAACCCACTGCGGTACTGGAGCCACCACCGGTGTCTGTATAAGCATTTGCTCTTGCATCCTCACCGACAGCAACCCAGCCTGTTCCTGTACCCTGACCATAATCAACGCCACGACCAGTATCTTTCCCCACTAACTGTGCGGATGCGCTGAATGAAAACGCCAGGCTGTTGATACCAATCACCGTCGCCAGCATGAGCTTACTGCGCCCGCTCTTTTTTCCACGACTTTTCGCCGTTTCACTGGCAACGCTATAGCTGCCCGTTGCCGGATTCCAGATAACTTTAAATATTTTGTTCATTCGTGATGCTCTCTATTCCTTGATATAAGCGCAGAAGCTGCATTTATTTTTTGTTTTTCCGCTGCCGGGTTTCAGCAGGTTGAACAGTGTCGAACTGGAGATTGGCCATATTGATGGACAATTTCAGATACTTCAGGTTATTAGGTGAAACGCCTTTTAATGTCAGATTAATGTCTTGCCATTGACCTGGCATTAATTGCAGGGTGGAGTTCATGGTGGTGTTGAACAGCAGTTGCTGCCACTTTGCCAGCGCTTTGGCATCGGTGGGTCTTTCATTGCCCCATGTGGCTTGAAAGCCAATATTTAATACGGGAACGCTTAAAAGGTTAACCAGCGAAATACGAATAACGCTACCATTTTCAACTGCATCAATAGACAGCACCCGGCCTGCCAAACCAACCGAGCCATTGTTTAAAATGAAGTATTTTGTTTGTGCTGGGTTAAATTCGGTGAAGACAAATTCGTCCTGTTTGTCTTTGACCGCCTTTACTACACCCGCCAGCACTTTAGTGGTGTTTGCAATATTAATTTGTTGATTTTCAATAATTTCTATTTTTCTTTTATATTGTTCTTGTTCTTTTTTCAAGAATCTCTATTTTACTTTTTTGCAATTCTTGCTGTTTGGCAAGATCGTCGATCAGATTCGCTTTCTCAATATAGTCACACCCAGTCAATACCCAGAGTGGCAATGTTATAAACATGCTTAATAGTGCTTTTTTGATGCTCATAGGGTGAATTCCTTTTCATGATCCCGATACGTTAACTGTTACGGCGTAATCATCCTTTTTATGAATGATTCGAGTGGAAATATACGTTATATAAATTTATAAGAGACTTTTTCTATTAATTGTTGTATTAATTGGTAGTGCGAATATGACATTAAATGTCAGACAATTTCAGATTGTAGCCAATAATATTAATCGCGCGGATTTTAATGATCGATGTCAATCAATGTCAAATGTTTCACCGGATGAAAACACCGACCAGGAGAAATATTAATATTCAGCATGGTGATGTTTTCTTGGGAAGTGTGTGATTCTGAGCGATAAATATAAATAATTAATGGCTGTTACAGGCATTAATGTGCATTAATTCATTGTTATCGCTTATATATCACTTTTTTATTCCATACCACAATTTCAGAATTTAGCCTGTAATATGCGCTTCAAAGAGCCGGTGAGATGGAAGCAATAGTGATAAGAATGTTAAAGATATCCGATATCTGGTATCAGGCTCCTGCATGTGCCAGCAGGAGCGAGTAAATCGTGAGAGGCTGTGATTACAGCGGTGAGACAGGTACTTAAAATGCGGTCTTAGAGAATCCGGTCATCTCTTGCAGGCCCATTTCGCGGCCCAGCGCGGTCATCGGATGCACAACTACCAGTCCGCGAACACTTTTCTTCAGCTTGCCCATATCAGCCTGCTCTTTTTTGGTAATCGCGCGCTGGAAGGGCATTTTCATCAGTTTTTGCGCTTCTTTACTGAGTTTCTGGCTGTGAACTTCACGCAGGCGAGCAATTTCGGCTTCCAGCGTGGCTTTTTCTTTTTCCAGTTCGGCATATTTATCTGCGGCTTCAACAAGTGACAGGTCAGCCTGCTGATGGCGGATAGCGTCCAGGCGATCGCTGAGACGTTTGATTTCGTTTTTTTCGACTTCTTTCATGTGATGACTTCTGATAGAGATAAATTTATAGCCTCTAGTATGCGCGACCAGGTGCTTTGTTCACAACAGATGGCATTGTAATAGTTCCAGATTGTAACCATTAATGTGTTTGAAAATCACCCAATCTATTGATTAGTTAGGAAATTTAAAGAAAAAAGATAGACAACAGAAGAGGATCATTATTGAGGATTGAGCACGTTTTCCTTAATGTCATTTATACCGGGATCTAAACTAAAATTGGCGGCCGCGCATTCCCGACGCGGGGTAATACGGAGATATCATCATGGGCAAATTAGGTGAAAACGTTCCGCTTCTTATCGATAAAGCTGTAGATTTCATGGCATCGAGCCAGGCGTTCCGGGAGTATCTGAAAAAACTTCCTCCCCGCAATGCGATTCCGTCCGGAATACCTGATGAAAGCGTGCCGTTATATCTACAACGTCTGGAGTATTATCGTCGGCTTTATCGGCCGAAACAGGTAGAGGAGAAGTAAGCGAAAGTACTTACTTTTGAAAGGCTTTTTTTAAGCTGATTTTGGAAATCAGCTCTGTCAGTGAAAGGACCATTGTTGATCGCACAGCCTGTTGGTAACGCTGAATTTGCATTGCATACAAACTGGAGTCTGCGGGTTCAAACTGTGGCGGCGGTGGTAACGCCGCCACACAGTGCAGCTCACCAAAGGGGCCAAGAATTTCGTCGTCGGTAAAGGCGTACTCATTGCCGTCGTGATTTAGTTCTTCACGCAATGCCATCAGCAGTTCCGCATCTTCGTATTCATGGCGGTTAATGACACCCAACCCGTAAATGAGTTTTAAACGCACAGAAAGATCGCCCAGCGGGCCATCGCCGTCGAGTAACGGTTCTACAGCATACTTCACCGCGTAATCGTCTTTGCGGAATACCTGAAGCACCAGAAGATTTACCGCCTCGGTCAAAAGCTCGACGGCGGTAATCAGAAAGCTTCGCACGGTTTTGCCAGCATTCAGACGCTCAAGCACACGGTTTTCAAAGGCCTGGGTTTGTTCCATTGTTGCCTGCATATCTGACAATCTGTTATTCGGGCGCAGGGAGTCCTGCGCCTGGTCCACCATTATTGCATTGCTTTATAAGCGGTTACTGCCTCGGATACAACCTCGCTGTTAGCATCAAGGCCGGAAATCTGCGCCAGTGCGGCTTGCGGGCCTTTGTCGGCAATCAGTGCTGCCAGTTCCTGAGCCTGCGGATCATCTTCACTGCGGAAGTGCATTGCAGCGGCAATACCTTCAATCAGGTTTTTATGTGGCAGACCATATTCCAGCGTTCCGAGCAGTGGCTTGATCAGACGGTCGCCAGCACTCAGTTTACGCAGCGGCTGACGGCCTACGCGCTCTACATCGTCTTTCAGATACGGGTTTTCAAAACGACCAAGGATTTTCTGGATGTACGCCGCATGTTTGTCCGCGTCAAAACCGTAACGCTTAATCAGTACAGCGCCACTTTCTTCCATCGCCCCTTTTACTACCGCGCGGATTTTCTCGTCGAGAATTGCGTCACGAATGGTCTGATGACCTGCCAGTTTTCCGAGGTACGCGGTTATAGCATGACCTGTATTCAGGGTGAAGAGTTTACGTTCGACAAATGCCATCAGGTTGTCGGTTAACTCCATGCCTGGGATGTTCGGCAGTGCACCTTTGAACTGGGTTTTATCGACAATCCATTCGCTGAAGGTTTCGACTGTCACTTCCAGCGGATCGTTCGTTGCCGAAGCGGAAGGCGGTACGATGCGGTCAACGGCGGAATCCACAAAGCCAACGTGTTCTTCTACCCACGCTTTGGCGTCTTCTGGCAGGGCGTTCATCACATGGCCTTTCAGCTGCGTGGTGCCGCGTACCATGTTTTCACAGGCGATAATGTTCAGTGGGGATTCATTACCTTGTTCTTTACGTTTCACCAGCCCTTTGGCGATTGCCGGAGCAATACGTTCCAGCACAACCGGGCCCACGGCGGTAGTGACTAAATCAACCTGAGCAATCAGATCAACGACATCATCACCAATGCTGCTGACAGCATTGACGCCAGAAACGGTATCTACCTGCTCGGTTTCACCGACCACATGAACCTGATAGCTATGACGGGCATTCAGGGCATCAAGTACCACCTGATTGACATCGGCAAACGTCAGTTGGATACCCGCGTCTGCCAGCAGTTTACCGATAAAGCCACGACCGATATTACCTGCGCCAAAATGTAATGCTTTCATAGTATTAACCTTCATCAATGTTTTTACCCGAGAGGGCTGGGGTGAGGCTTTTCCCTCACCCAAACCCTCTCCATGTGGAGAGGAGCCGCGCCGGATGCGGCGCAAACGCCTTATCCGGCCTACAAGAACGTGCAAATTCAACAAATTGTGCTTTGTTTTTGTAGGCCTGATAAGCGTAGCGCATCAGGCAATTAGCCCATCTTCTCCATGTGGAGAGGGGCCGCGCCGGATGCGGCGTAAATGCCTTATCCGGCCTACAAGAACGTGCAAATTCAACAAACTGTGCTTTGTTTTGTAGGCCTGATAAGCGTAGCGCATCAGGCAATTAGCCCCACCGTCTCCATGTGGAGAGGTGGGATTGGATTACTTACGACCTGCCAGCAGTTCCAGCACTTCATCCACGCTGGTGGTGTGTGCCAGACGCTCGATGACGGACTCATCATCCAGTGCATTGGTCAGGCTGGTGATAACCTGAATGTGCTCGTTGTTACGGGCGGCAATACCAATCACCAGACGGGCAATGTCATCTTCTTCTTCACCGAAGCGCACGCCTTCCGGGTACTGGCAGAACACCACGCCCGTTTTCAGTACGCGATCTTTCGCTTCAACCGTACCGTGCGGTACCGCGATGGACTCACCCAGATAAGTCGGGGTCAGTTTTTCACGATCCAGCATCGCCTGAACGTATTCCGGCTCAACGTAACCGCCTTTCACCAGCTGCTCGCCAGCAAAACGAATCGCTTCTTCTTTGGTGGCCGCTTTGCGACCGAGGAAGATGTTTTCCGCGCCCAGTTTGAAGAGGTTAGCACTGGAATCGTCAAAGCTGTCTTTCAGACTGTCTTTCACTTTTACTTCGTTTGCAGTGTGGCGCTGGGCAGCAACCAGACGTTCGGTCAGGCTGGTGTACAGGCCACTGTCGAGGAAGTTGGTCAGCGAAATATGCTGTGCCTGCGGAACCTGACGCATAGCGCGTTCGGTCAGGTCACGGTGAGTGATGACCAGGTCCACATCTGGCGGCAGGTTGTTGATCGCGCTGTTAGTAACAGAAATCTGCGACAGACCTGCATCCTGAATTTTCTTACGCAGCACGCCTGCACCCATCGCACTGGAACCCATACCGGCGTCACAGGCAACGATGATTTTACGTACGTGGCTCAGGTCGTTAGTCACATCGCCCGCAGACAGCGGAGACGCGCCTTTAGACTCAGCTTTCATTTCCTGAACGCGACGTGCAGCAGCTTCAATATCATCTTCTTCTTTCACTTTGCTGGTTTTCAGCAGAATGGCAGAGACAACGAAGGAGACTGCCATCGCCGCACACACACCCGCGATGTTAGCGAAGTAAGCACCTTTTGGCGTCATCGCCAGTACCGCAAGGATAGAGCCCGGAGATGCCGGCGAAACCAGACCACCACCCAGGATAGTCAGCGTGAACACGCCAGTCATACCGCCGAGGATAACGGCCAGGATCAGACGCGGATTCATCAGCACATACGGGAAGTAGATTTCGTGGATACCACCGAGGAAGTGGATGATTGCCGCACCGCCCGCAGACTGTTTAGCGCTACCACGACCAAAGAACATGTACGCCAGCAGCACGCCCATACCAGGACCTGGGTTAGCTTCAATCAGGAAGAAGATGGATTTACCCAGTTCATGGGACTGCTGAATACCCAGCGGCGAGAAGATACCGTGGTTAATGGCGTTGTTGAGGAACAGGATTTTCGCCGGTTCAACAAAGATAGACGCCAGCGGCAGCATGTCATGGACAACCATGAAGTTAACGCCCGCAGCCAGCATTTTGGACAGGGCTTCAACAATCGGACCAATGCCGAGGAATGCCAGAATGGCGAGGATCATCCCGATGATGCCAGCGGAGAAGTTATTCACCAGCATCTCAAAACCGGATTTGATCTTACCGTCTACCCAGCGGTCGAAGTGCTTAATGCACCAGCCGCCCAGCGGACCTGCAATCATAGAACCGAGGAACATCGGCATGTCTGCGCCGACGATAACACCCATGGTGGTGATGGCACCGACTACGCCGCCACGTTCGCCGCCTACCAGCTTACCACCGGTATAACCGATCAGCAGCGGCAGGAGATAAGTGATCATCGGCCCGACCAGCTTCGCCAGCGTCTCGTTCGGTAACCACCCTGTTGGAATAAATAATGCGGTGATAATACCCCACGCGATAAACGCGCCGATATTTGGCATCACCATGTTGCTGAGGAAACGACCAAAGCTTTGCACTTTGATCTTAATATCGGATGACATAAAAACACCCCTTCTTATGTTTGCTGTCGCGCAGGCTGGAAGCCCGAGGTTTTTTGTTAATGTGGCGGCAGAGGTAGCCGGACCTTGTTGATAGTGCGAAATCTGGCACTGAATCGATCAACTGTCCAGTCGACGGCTTTTTGTGTGATATGAATCACATAAATATAGGGGGTAGAGAGGTAATTGACGTGATGTGCATCACAAAATACTTGTGTAAAAAAGCAACAAGACGGCGATTTTCGCTAAAAATGGCATTTAAATGTGAGTAATGTCACATTTTTGTTTTGTTAGTTTGTTGAATCTTTGTGATCTGAATCACAAGATATTTTCTTACGGCGTTCACCTGATGTGATCTGCAGCATGTTATGCCTTCGTCATAAAATCGTTATGTAACTAAGCAACTCATCACCTCTAAAAATTATTCTTTGGTGTTATGGCGAGAATCGCGAACCCGAATTATTGTCAAAATATCAGCCTGACTCCCTTCTGGCTGCCAGCCAAAAAACAACACCGATAAACGTGAATCCGAGGCAGATATGTTTCTAAACTATTTCGCGTTGGGAGTGCTGATCTTCGTCTTTCTGGTGATTTTTTATGGAATCATCGCGATACATGACATCCCTTATCTGATTGCCAAAAAGCGCAATCACCCCCATGCCGACGCTATTCATACGGCGGGCTGGGTGAGCCTGTTTACTCTGCATGTTATCTGGCCGTTCCTGTGGATCTGGGCGACGCTCTATCAACCGGAGCGTGGCTGGGGTATGCAGTCACATGTTGCGTCGCAGGAGAAAGCGACTGACCCGGAAATCGCCGCACTTTCTGACCGAATTTCCCGGCTGGAGCATCAACTCGCCGCCGAGAAAAAGACTGACTATTCCACGTTCCCGGAGATCTAAATATGGATCTGTTGATTGTTTTAACTTACGTGGCGCTGGCGTGGGCGGTCTTTAAAATCTTCCGCATTCCGGTAAATCAGTGGACGCTGGCGACGGCGGCGCTGGGAGGCGTGTTTCTGGTGAGTGGTTTGATTTTGTTGATGAACTACAACCACCCTTACACTTTTACCGCACAGAAAGCGGTGATTGCTATTCCCATCACGCCACAGGTGACGGGGATCGTGACTGAAGTCACTGACAAGAATAATCAGCTTATTCAGAAGGGCGAGGTGCTTTTTAAGCTCGCCCCGGTACGTTATCAGGCGCGAGTCGACAGACTTCAGGCTGACCTGATGACGGCGACGCATAATATAAAGACACTGCGCGCGCAGCTCACTGAAGCGCAAGCCAATACCACCCAGGTTTCAGCGGAGCGTGACCGCTTGTTTAAAAATTATCAACGTTACCTGAAAGGCAGCCAGGCGGCGGTAAATCCGTTCTCGGAACGTGACATCGACGATGCGCGGCAAAACTTCCTCGCGCAGGACGCGCTGGTGAAAGGCTCGGTGGCGGAGCAGGCGCAGATCCAGAGCCAGCTCGACAGTATGGTTAACGGTGAGCAGTCGCAGATTGTCAGCTTAAGGGCGCAGCTTACCGAAGCGAAATATAACCTTGAGCAGACCGTCATTCGCGCGCCGAGCAATGGCTACGTCACTCAGGTGCTGATCCGCCCAGGTACATACGCAGCTGCCTTGCCGTTGCGTCCGGTAATGGTTTTCATCCCTGAGCAAAAACGGCAAATTGTCGCCCAATTTCGGCAAAACTCGCTGTTACGTCTGAAACCAGGTGATGATGCGGAAGTAGTGTTTAATGCGCTACCTGGGCAGGTATTCCACGGCAAACTGACTAGTATTTTACCTGTCGTGCCAGGCGGTTCGTATCAGGCGCAAGGGGTATTGCAATCATTAACGGTCGTGCCCGGCACGGACGGTGTGCTGGGAACCATTGAACTGGACCCTAACGATGATATCGATGCCTTACCCGACGGCATCTACGCCCAGGTGGCAGTTTACTCCGACCATTTCAGCCATGTTTCGGTGATGCGGAAGGTGCTGCTAAGAATGACCAGTTGGATGCATTATCTTTATTTGGATCATTGAGGGGGGCGGGGGATATTATGGAACTTTGCTCCTTGTAAGGACTAATTATTTTTGCATATTATTTCATCGGCTGTGATGATTTTTCTTTAATATTCATTATGTTAATAAGTTCGGGATGAGTGTGAACTCATTGGATTTTTTATCCGTCTTGATCTGCCGCAGGATCAGACTATACATCGTCGAGATCGCAATGATTATGAATTGTTCCTCTGCGACGATGCTAATCAAAAAAGTGCTGGAGTGCTTTTCCATCTATTGCGATGATGGTTTTATTATCTGAAGAATGGCTGTCACATTTAAAAATATATAATTTATAGATCACAATGTAGGTTCATGGAATATATGTATACAACTATTTTTCTCTTCACTTTTAATTATCGTATTCATTATAACACTAAGTTAAAAAAACTCCTGGAGAGTGAGTTATTAATATATTTTTAAATATAATTAAGTTATTATTCATCGATGCATTTTATAGAATCATCAATGGCTACAATAGTACTATTAACTCTCCAATTTATATTTTTATTATCATTGCAAATATTAACTGAATCTATATCAATGATTTTTTTATTTTTATCTTTTATTTTATTTACAGTTTCAATGCAATCAGCGACAAGTTGGTGTGGATTTAGATTCTTCAGATATGGTCTTATGATCTTTCCCTTGCTTAATAAATAGCATGTATAAGATTCGGAAAGTCCAGCATCTATTTTGTACATCATTATTCTAGATAAGGATGTGAGAAATGCCTTGTTATCATTAGCAGCCATATATGCCAGTCCGAGTTCAGCCTCTGCGGCTTTACATGAAAAATAGCTAAGTGAACACGCTTTTCGTCCCTCTTGGGTACTGGCTGATATTAGTGCCCATAATATTGCCTTGTCTGCCAAATCCAACTCTCTCTGAAATTGGTTTACAGTAACTGCATTCGCAGAAATAGAGAAAAAAAGCACAATTGTTAATAACCTTGCCATATTTCTAGTCCGTCACTGTTAATGTGTTATCTGGCTCTGAAAATATTAGCTCATTTAATTTTTGCATGTCATTAGATGAACCAGTTATACAACCCTCGGAACAGAATCGAGGTCCTAAAGATGGACCAAAAGCGTTTAAACAACTATGTATTAAAAATCCATCACGATTATACGTTTCTGTATTTGCTGACGGTACTAAACGTATACCATTAGGTTTTCTATTAGTTGCTCCAGGACCATTAACATTCCAGGTCCATACCCCTTGAGGTATTGGGCCTCTATTTTGTAAGTGTGTACAACCAGGATTATTTTTACATTGCATATTATTACCATTATTACCAGAGGCGACTGAAATAGTAAGCACACCATAAGAATTATCATCACCTGGTATATCTGAAACACACGAAAGCATACCTAAAGTTATGCTGTATAAACAGGTGGCTAATCCCAAGGGGATCGATTCCAGAAATCGGGTTCAAAGGATACTGATAAAAATTCCACCTACCTTCCAGCCCAATCGGAGCCTGAGTGTTATACCGCCCCTGCTGCGGTTAATGTTACCGATAATAGTTATAGTACAGCCCTGATTCATCATCATACTACTGCTGCGGCAGTCTGATGAATTATTGCTTTTACGGATTCTCCTTATTCTTCCTTCTATCCATTCGCTTTAGCTTTAGCTTTAGCTTTTTGAGCTCTTGAAGTTTGCTCTTTGCATCAATATTACCGTTATTTACAGCGAATTCCATCCAATAAATAGCTTTATTCAAATTATAATATTCTGATAATATTGGATTTGTATCCGATAAAAAAACTCCATAATTAAACTGCGCTGTAACATTCCCCTGAGATGCTGATCTTTCTAAGTATCGCAATTGTTTGTAAATGTTATTTTTAGTAAAGCAGTAATATTGATATAGTCGAAATGATGCCTCTGAATCACCATGTTGTGATTTATACTTCAGTTTCATCAACTTTTCTTCACTTAAATCATAGGTCATTGCTGTAGACCCCATCATACTTTCGTTTTGTTTTATTTTCACATCAGCACCATGCAATTGAAAAATAAAAGAGAAATAAAAAAATAGTAACAAGCATGCTTTCATACATCTACAACCTATCTTATATCACTGGGTTTTTCTGGCGTACCTTGCATATTAGAAATGGGGTGCCCAGATGGCCCATATGTTATCCAATTACCAAGGTCTTTTGTTGTTATAGCCATAAGATCCTTATTTGAATTAAGGTTCGTTGGTGCTGTTAGCACTGTATCCATTTTTAACTTACCATTAGTTCCTCGCCCCACCACGTCCATAGCGTGTCAGGTCCTATTACATTTGTATGTAACTCTTTAGCTAATTGGCTAGCAAATGAATTTTGTCCTTTACCTGTATTACAAGAAAATAACCAAACTGTCATCCCATCTTTATAATTCCCATCAAATTTAATTAGATATGCTAGATCTTTAGCTGTCATGATACTGCGCGTTGCGGATTCAATAGATGTGGGGGTACCATGCCCCCCGATTGTGAAAACGCCTGGGATATTAATCTCATCAGCTACAGAATGGATAAGATCACTTTCGGGGTATAAATTTATATCAACCAAACCTTGCGGATCTACATTTATGACCGGATCCAACGGATACTGATAAAAATTCCATCCCCCCTTCAGCCCAATTGGATCCTGAGTGATATACCGCCCCTGCAGCGGGTCATAATAGCGGTGGCGGTTGTAATACAGGCCGGACTCCTCATCATACTGCTGCCCCGGCAGCCGGATGAGCTGCTGCAGTTGATGCGGGTTCTCTTCATTCAGCAGGTTGCCCCATTCATCATATTCTGCGTACCACGCTGTTGCCCCTTCCGTGCTGACAAGCGCCAGGGGCAGACCGCGATGGTCGCAGTGGTACAGGTGAATTTTTCGCGCCGGCGTGTACACCGGGTCCATCTGGTTTTGCATCTGCGTCACCGTCAGGCCGCACGATGCCAGCCAGCGGCGGCTTTCCTCACTCACCCGGTCAGCCAGGATTTCACTTTCCAGCCGGTCGAGCATCTGCACCGTGCCGGCGGGAATACCCCACTGTGCATAGGCAACTCACGCTATGAACGCTTCAGCTTATCAATAGCGGAAGTTATAATTTCATTGTCATCAAACTTGTACAACATAGTATCTAAAACAGGAAGTAGCGTTTTATCACCTAATTCACCCGCAGCTTCAATGATATCATCATAAACAGTATTTTTTTTTAACTCATCGCATAAAACAGATAAAACCCTTTTATCTTTTCTGTAGGAAAGTCCGATTATTGCTTCAATACGGACTTCCTCATTTTTATCCTGAAGCATCTCCACAAAACAATCCCTAATATCACTATTATCATATTTATTGATATTTATTGCAAATGCGGCCCAGTTTCTGACATCTCCATTTGGATCTTTTAACAGATTAATCAATAGTGGAATTGTTGCTTTATCATTGATAACAGAAATAGCAAATGCTGTAGCACGTCTGACATTAGTCGATTTATCAAAAGCAGTAATTTGAGATTGTTCTACTATTTTAGGTGAATAAATTGGGTTTTTCTTGCATCGCTGAGCCGTTGACTCGATTGCCGTAGCTCGAACGCAAGCGCTCTTATCATTCAATGCCATATTGTTCAAAATATTAAACACATTACCTTCGCATTTTTTGCAAATTTTTATTTGCCCGAGTATAAATGCTCCGATATCTCTACGGATATAATTTTTATCAGAGCAGAACTCAATTGCCAATCTAACAGCGTCTTGCCCACCTCTTAACTGTAATACTCTGGCAGATGAAATCCTTTTCAAGGAATTGTGATCATCAAGTAAGCGAAATAATTCATCATCATTTAGTTTCTTACATTGATTATATAAACCATACTCTTTACTTGCCTTTCTTTTCTGGTATGTATTTGACATTGCAGGAACCTCCATAAAGGCTATCTTTTTTTATCGTTTGACTGTCTGGAGTGACGACAATTCCAGGCTTTCTGTGTGCTTTTTGCATCTTTAGCACTAATATCACCACAATCAATTAGTTCCTGAAGTACGTCACATCTGTCGGGTTTTTTCCCATCACTCCAGAATCTGTCATTTATTATGTCATTGACACGATCAGTTATCCCTGTGTCTGCAACATTTCCACGAGAAGCTATCATTGTTATATCTAATGCTAGTCCCGGATTATTCAATATTAGAGAGTCAAATATTCTTTGTGATGCTGTATCGTTCCACCATTTTGTCAATGCTTTTGCAGCATTATCATCTGCTTGCTGCTGTGCAGGGCTTTTTGGCCATGGAATTGGCAAGGGGAATGGTCCAGGAAAAACTTCTAACCCCAGAGGATCTGTATTCGTAACTGGATTCAACGGATACTGATAAAAATTCCATCCCCCCTTCAGTCCAATCGGATCCTGAGTGATATACCGCCCCTGCAGCGGGTCATAATAGCGATGGCGGTTGTAATACAGGCCGGACTCCTCATCATACTGCTGACCCGGCAGGCGAATGAGCTGCTGCAGCTGTTGCGGATTCTCTTCATTCAGCAGGTTGCCCCATTCATCATATTCTGCGTACCACGCTGTTGCCCCTTCCGCGCTGACAAGCGCCAGCGGCAGGCCGCGATGGTCGCAGTGGTACAGGTGAATTTTTCGCGCCGGCGTGTACACCGGGTCCATCTGGTTTTGCATCTGCGCCACCGTCAGGCCGCACGATGCCAGCCA
>NZ_PTRH01000011.1:0-174875 GCF_002965045.1 Escherichia sp. MOD1-EC6300
CCGGGTGTGTAAGCGCAGCGATGCGTTGAGCTAACCGGTACTAATGAACCGTGAGGCTTAACCTTACAACGCCGAAGATGTTTTGGCGGATTGAGAGAAGATTTTCAGCCTGATACAGATTAAATCAGAACGCAGAAGCGGTCTGATGAAACAGAATTTGCCTGGCGGCCTTAGCGCGGTGGTCCCACCTGACCCCATGCCGAACTCAGAAGTGAAACGCCGTAGCGCCGATGGTAGTGTGGGGTCTCCCCATGCGAGAGTAGGGAACTGCCAGGCATCAAATTAAGCAGAAGGCCCAGTCGGAAGACTGGGCCTTTTTGCATATCAATTATTTGCATGATGAAGGGAATCTCATGTCAGTTCTGTATATCCAAATTCGTCGTAATCAAATTACTGTTCGCGATCTTGAAAGCAAACGTGAAGTGTCAGGAGAGGCTGCCTTCAGTAACCAGCGCCTGTTAATCGCCAATTTCTTTGTTGCAGAAAAAGTTCTGCAAGATCTTGTTTTGCAACTCCACCCACGTTCACCCTGGTACTCTTTTTTGCCAGCAAAACGTATGGATATTGTTGTGAGCGCGCTGGAAATGAATGAGGGCGGTTTGTCACAGGTTGAGGAACGCATTCTTCATGAAGTGGTCGCTGGTGCAACGTTAATGAAATATCGCCATTTCCACATCCATGCGCAATCAGTGGTGCTCAGTGATAGTGCGGTCATGGCAATGCTTAAGCAGAAATAATCATGTCACCATTGGTGGGTACGAAACCTGAAGTTCAGCTCACCGGGATGAGAAAAAAATTGCCTACGCCTCCACATACGCCAGATTCAGCAACGGATACGGTTTCCCCAAATCGTCCACCTCAGAGCGTCCCGTAACCTTAAATCCCAACTTCTTATAGAACCCTACCGCCCGGGCATTTTGCTCATTAACATTGGTTGTCAGTTCCGGTGCTATCGAGAGCGCATGTTCCACCAGCATCCGACCCACGCCGCAGCCGCGCACATCAGGATCGATAAACAGCGCATCCATATGCTGCCCACTTAACAACATAAACCCAACCGGCCGATCCCGCTCATTAACCGCGACCCACAACGGCGCTTCCGGCAGGAAGGAACGCACCAGCTCTTCCAGCTCGGCCCGATACTCTGCTGATAAAAAATCGTGAGTGGCATCGACAGAACGGCACCAAATCGCAACCAGTTCTTCCCCTTCCTCATGCCGTGAGCGGCGAATACTAATAACCATTTTCTCTCCTTTTCGTCATTCTTATATTCTAACGTAGCCTTTTCCTTGAAACTTTCTCACCTTCAACATGCAGGCTCGACATTGGCAAATTTTCTGGTTATCTTCAGCTATCTGGATGTCTAAACGTATAAGCGTATGTAGTGAGGTAATCAGGTTATGCCGATTCGTGTGCCGGACGAGCTACCCGCCGTCAATTTCTTGCGTGAAGAAAACGTCTTTGTGATGACAACTTCTCGCGCGTCTGGTCAGGAAATTCGTCCGCTAAAGGTGCTTATCCTTAACCTGATGCCGAAGAAGATCGAAACTGAAAATCAGTTTTTGCGCCTGCTTTCAAACTCACCTTTGCAGGTCGATATTCAGCTGTTGCGCATCGATTCCCGTGAATCGCGCAACACGCCCGCAGAGCATCTGAATAACTTCTACTGTAACTTTGAAGATATTCAGGAACAAAACTTTGACGGTCTGATAGTTACCGGCGCGCCGCTGGGCCTGGTGGAGTTTAATGATGTCGCTTACTGGCCGCAGATCAAACAGGTGCTGGAGTGGTCGAAAGATCACGTCACCTCGACGCTGTTTGTCTGTTGGGCGGTCCAGGCCGCGCTCAATATCCTCTACGGCATTCCTAAGCAAACCCGCACCGACAAACTATCTGGCGTTTACGAGCATCATATTCTCCATCCTCATGCGCTTCTGACGCGTGGCTTTGATGATTCATTCCTGGCACCGCATTCGCGCTATGCTGACTTTCCGGCAGCGTTGATTCGTGATTATACCGATCTGGAAATTCTGGCGGAGACAGAAGAAGGGGATGCATATCTGTTTGCCAGCAAAGATAAGCGCATTGCCTTTGTGACGGGGCATCCGGAATACGACGCACATACGCTGGCGCAGGAATTTTTCCGCGATGTGGAAGCCGGACTAGACCCGGATGTACCGTATAACTATTTCCCGCATAATGATCCGCAAAATACACCGCGAGCGAGCTGGCGTAGTCACGGTAATTTGCTGTTTACCAACTGGCTCAACTATTACGTCTACCAGATCACGCCATACGATCTACGGCACATGAATCCAACGTTGGATTAATCTTCTATGATAGTCGATCGTTAAGCGATTCAGCACCTTACCTCAGGCACCTTCGGGTGCCTTTTTTATTTCCGAAACACACCTCAAGAGGTGAATAAATTTTATTCATATTGTTATCAATAGGTTAACATGTATTTTTATTTAAAATGGAAATTGTTTTTGATTTTGCATTTTAAATGAGTAGTCTTAGTTGTGCTGAACGAAAAGCACACAACGATCCTTCGTTCACAGTGGGGAAGTTTTCGGATCCATGACGAGGAGCAGCACGATGACTGAACAGGCAACAACAACCGATGAACTGGTTTTCACAAGGCCGTATGGCGAGCAGGAGAAGCAAATTCTTACTGCCGAAGCGGTAGAGTTTCTGACTGAGCTGGTGACGCATTTTACGCCACAACGCAATAAACTTCTGGCAGCGCGCATTCAGCAGCAGCAGGATATCGATAACGGAACATTGCCTGATTTTATTTCGGAAACAGCTTCCATTCGTGATGTTGACTGGAAAATTCGTGGTATTCCTGCGGACTTAGAAGATCGTCGGGTAGAGATTACCGGACCCGTAGAGCGCAAGATGGTGATCAACGCGCTCAACGCCAATGTGAAAGTCTTTATGGCCGATTTTGAGGATTCACTGGCCCCGGACTGGAACAAAGTGATCGATGGGCAAATTAACCTGCGCGATGCAGTTAATGGCACCATCAGTTACACCAATGAAGCAGGCAAAATTTACCAGCTCAAGCCCAATCCAGCGGTGTTGATTTGTCGGGTACGCGGTCTGCACTTGCCGGAAAAACATGTCACCTGGCGTGGTGAGGCAATCCCTGGCAGCCTGTTTGATTTTGCGCTCTACTTCTTTCACAACTACCAGGCCTTACTGGCAAAAGGCAGTGGCCCCTATTTCTATCTGCCAAAAACCCAGTCCTGGCAGGAAGCGGCCTGGTGGAGCGAAGTCTTCAGCTATGCAGAAGATCGCTTTAATCTGGCGCGCGGCACCATCAAGGCGACGTTGCTGATTGAAACGCTGCCCGCCGTGTTCCAGATGGATGAAATCCTTCACGCGCTGCGTGACCATATTGTTGGTCTGAACTGCGGTCGTTGGGATTACATCTTCAGCTATATCAAAACGTTGAAAAACTATCCCGATCGCGTCCTGCCAGACAGACAGGCTGTGACGATGGATAAACCGTTCCTTAATGCCTATTCACGCCTGTTAATCAAAACCTGCCATAAACGCGGCGCATTTGCGATGGGCGGCATGGCAGCGTTTATTCCGAGCAAAGATGAAGAGCGCAATAACCAGGTGCTGAACAAAGTAAAAGCGGATAAAGCGCTGGAAGCCAACAACGGTCACGATGGCACATGGATTGCCCACCCAGGCCTTGCGGATACGGCAATGGCGGTATTCAACGACATTCTCGGCTCCCGTAAAAATCAGCTTGAAGTGATGCGCGAACAAGACGCGCCGATTACTGCCGATCAGCTGCTGGCACCTTGTGATGGTGAACGCACCGAAGAAGGTATGCGCGCCAACATTCGCGTGGCTGTGCAGTACATCGAAGCGTGGATCTCTGGCAACGGCTGTGTGCCGATTTATGGCCTGATGGAAGATGCGGCGACGGCTGAAATTTCCCGTACCTCAATCTGGCAGTGGATCCATCATCAAAAAACGTTGAGCAATGGCAAACCGGTGACCAAAGCCTTGTTCCGCCAGATGCTGGGCGAAGAGATGAAAGTCATTGCCAGCGAACTGGGCGAAGAACGTTTCTCCCAGGGGCGTTTTGACGATGCCGCACGCTTGATGGAACAGATCACCACTTCCGATGAGTTAATAGATTTCCTGACCCTGCCAGGCTACCGCCTGTTAGCGTAAACCACCATATAACTATGGAGCATCTGCACATGAAAACCCGTACACAACAAATTGAAGAATTACAGAAAGAGTGGACTCAACCGCGTTGGGAAGGCATTACTCGCCCATACAGCGCGGAAGATGTGGTGAAATTACGCGGTTCAGTCAATCCTGAATGCACGCTGGCGCAACTGGGCGCGGCGAAAATGTGGCGTCTGCTGCATGGCGAGTCGAAAAAAGGCTACATCAACAGCCTCGGTGCACTGACTGGCGGTCAGGCGCTGCAACAGGCGAAAGCGGGTATTGAAGCAGTCTATCTGTCGGGATGGCAGGTAGCGGCGGACGCTAACCTGGCGGCCAGCATGTATCCGGATCAGTCGCTCTATCCGGCAAACTCGGTGCCAGCTGTGGTGGAGCGGATCAACAACACCTTCCGCCGTGCGGATCAGATCCAATGGTCCGCGGGCATTGAGCCGGGCGATCCGCGCTATGTCGATTACTTCCTGCCGATCGTTGCCGATGCGGAAGCCGGTTTTGGCGGTGTCCTGAATGCCTTTGAACTGATGAAAGCGATGATTGAAGCCGGTGCAGCGGCAGTTCACTTCGAAGATCAGCTGGCATCAGTGAAGAAATGCGGTCACATGGGCGGCAAAGTTTTGGTGCCAACTCAGGAAGCTATTCAGAAACTGGTCGCGGCGCGTCTGGCAGCTGACGTGACGGGCGTTCCAACCCTGCTGGTTGCACGTACCGATGCCGATGCGGCGGATCTGATCACCTCCGATTGCGACCCGTATGACAGCGAATTTATTACCGGCGAGCGTACCAGCGAAGGCTTCTTCCGTACTCATGCAGGTATTGAACAAGCGATCAGCCGTGGCCTGGCGTATGCGCCATATGCTGACCTGGTATGGTGTGAAACCTCCACGCCAGACCTGGAACTGGCGCGTCGCTTTGCGGAAGCTATCCACGCGAAATATCCAGGCAAACTGCTGGCTTATAACTGCTCGCCGTCCTTCAACTGGCAGAAAAACCTCGACGACAAAACTATTGCCAGCTTCCAGCAGCAGCTGTCGGATATGGGCTACAAGTTCCAGTTCATCACCCTGGCAGGCATCCACAGCATGTGGTTCAACATGTTTGACCTGGCAAACGCCTACGCCCAGGGCGAGGGTATGAAGCACTATGTTGAGAAAGTGCAGCAGCCGGAATTTGCCGCCGCGAAAGATGGCTATACCTTCGTATCTCACCAGCAGGAAGTGGGTACAGGTTATTTCGATAAAGTGACGACCATTATTCAGGGCGGCACGTCTTCAGTCACCGCGCTGACCGGCTCCACCGAAGAATCGCAGTTCTAATAACCAACGCCCCTTTCCGTAAGGCGAGGGGCGAATTAAGGAGAGGCGATGCCGCGTGGCCTGGAATTACTGATTGCACAAACCATTCTGCAAGGCTTCGACGCTCAGTATGGTCGATTCCTCGAAGTGACTTCCGGGGCGCAGCAGCGTTTCGAACAAGCCGACTGGCACGCTGTCCAGCAGGCGATGAAAAACCGTATCCATCTTTACGATCATCACGTGGGTCTGGTGGTGGAGCAACTGCGCTGCATTACCAACGGCCAAAGCACGGACGCGGCATTTTTACTGCGCGTTAAAGAGCATTACACCCGGCTGTTGCCGGACTACCCGCGTTTCGAGATTGCGGAGAGCTTTTTTAACTCCGTGTACTGTCGGTTATTTGACCACCGCTCGCTTACTCCCGAGCGGCTTTTTATCTTTAGCTCCCAGCCAGAGCGCCGTTTTCGTACCATTCCCCGCCCGCTGGCGAAAGACTTTCACCCCGATCACGGCTGGGAATCTCTGCTGATGCGCGTTATCAGCGATCTGCCGTTGCGTCTGCGCTGGCAGAATAAAAGCCGTGACATTCATTACATCGTTCGCCATCTGACAGAAATGTTGGGGACAGACAACCTCGCGGAAAGTCATTTACAGGTGGCGAACGAACTGTTTTACCGCAATAAAGCCGCCTGGCTGGTGGGCAAACTGATCACGCCTTCCGGCACATTGCCATTTTTGCTGCCGATCCACCAGACGGACGACGGCGAGTTATTTATTGATACTTGCCTGACGACGACCGCCGAAGCGAGCATCGTCTTTGGCTTCGCACGCTCCTATTTTATGGTTTATGCACCGCTGCCCGCAGCACTGGTCGAGTGGCTACGGGAAATTCTGCCAGGTAAAACCACCGCAGAATTGTATATGGCTATCGGCTGCCAGAAGCACGCTAAAACCGAGAGCTACCGCGAATATCTCGTTTATCTACAGGGCTGTAATGAGCAGTTCATTGAAGCGCCGGGTATTCGTGGCATGGTGATGTTGGTGTTTACGCTGCCGGGTTTTGATCGGGTGTTCAAAGTGATTAAAGACAAGTTCGCGCCGCAGAAAGAGATGTCTGCAGCTCACGTTCGTGCCTGCTACCAACTGGTGAAAGAGCACGATCGCGTGGGCCGAATGGCGGACACCCAGGAGTTTGAAAACTTTGTGCTGGAGAAGCGGCATATTTCCCCGGCATTAATGGCATTACTGCTCCAGGAAGCAGCGGAAAAAATCACCGATCTCGGCGAACAAATTGTGATTCGCCATCTTTATATTGAGCGGCGGATGGTGCCGCTCAATATCTGGCTGGAACAAGTGGAAGGTCAGCAGTTGCGCGACGCCATTGAAGAATACGGCAACGCCATTCGCCAGCTTGCTGCCGCCAACATCTTCCCCGGCGACATGCTGTTTAAAAACTTCGGTGTCACCCGTCACGGGCGTGTGGTGTTTTATGATTACGATGAAATTTGCTACATGACGGAAGTGAACTTCCGCGACATCCCGCCGCCGCGCTACCCGGAGGACGAACTTGCCAGCGAACCGTGGTACAGCGTCTCGCCGGGCGATGTTTTCCCGGAAGAGTTTCGCCACTGGCTATGTGCCGACCCGCGTATTGGTCCGCTGTTTGAAGAGATGCACGCCGACCTGTTCCGCGCTGATTACTGGCGCGCACTACAAAACCGCATTCGTGAAGGACATGTGGAAGATGTTTATGCGTATCGGCGCAGGCAAAGATTTAGCGTACGGTATGGGGAGATGCTTTTTTGAGTAAAGCTTCCATCTTATTTTTCTCCGCGATGTATCGAGGGTTATCCGTAAAGCCATAGCTTTCAGCCATCTTATTTAACGTATTAAGGATTAATTCAGCAATAACCCGGTGACCCAATTCAAAAGCCAACTCAAAGGCAGAGTATTTTTGTGGCGCTTTATGTTGCCAAAAATCCATAATATCTTCAGCGGTAAATCCAAAAAGGCGTGCATGGTCAGATAAAGCAAGATAAACCGTCTCTACAACGTTTTGTTGTTTATGCTGTATCGCTGAAAACAAACCGGGATATTCATTAGAATTATGTGCCAGGAGGAGGGTCTTCATATTTTTTTTATCGAATTTAAACGTATTAAATAGAGTGGGGAATGCGTTAAAAATAGTCTTAATAACGTTCATATGTCCGCGCTGCATGGCTATAAACAAACCCGTGTCGCGCGCAAGATTTTTGGCGGTCAGAAGATCTACAATATCAGAAGCGGAAATGTTAATTTCCTGGGCCAGACAGGGCAATGCTTCGAGTATAACTCTCACGATATCGCTATGCCCATTTTGCATCGCCAGGTATAGCCCCGGGTAACCATAAAAATCCTTTGCCTTCAGGAGATCGAGTACCTGCTCTTTAGTCAAATGACATGTGCGAATTAACAAAGGTAATGCATCCAAAAAAACTTTCAGCATGTCGGCATCACCATTCGCCATAATATAGTATAAAACATGGCTGGACGATCTACTTTTGGCACTCAGGATTTTATACACCTGTTTGTTATCTAAATGATGTGTGGCAGCAAGTTTAGGTAAGGCGTTCAGAATCGAGGTTACGACATTTTTATCCTTACGTGATATCGCTAAAAATAATCCAGAACAACCATTTTTATCTTTTGCCTCCACAATATTAATGAGGTTTTTTTCGAGAGTAATCCTTCATATCCAGGAGCTGACAGTGAATTGAAAATAGTCTCAACGATATCCGCATTACCATAATTTATAGCCAAATATAAACCTGGCAGGTTAATACTATTATAGGCAGTCAACATTTCTGTTCTATGTAGTTCTGGCATTTTCTGGAGCTGAATCATCAGCTGCGTAAGTTTGTGATTCTGACCAATTGCCATGAGCAAATTCATCGTTGCAGGTGATAATGGAGGGGTTATTTCATCCACAGATCCTTTTAACATCAATAGCTGTTCTTTCGGAAGTGCTGGAATTATTGCAACAGATTGGTTAATAACATGATCATTTGACCATTTCAGGAGGCTATAATCTACATTCATAAAATCCATCAGAGAATAGTGTTTAATATCCTCTTTACTTTCGCTCATGATTCTTATTTTATCGTTAGTTACATTAGGATCATAAACCGAAACCACGTAATGGGTACATCCTTCAGTTGTATTTTTTATTCTTAGCCGGGCCGTCAAAGCATGGTTATCCACCAATAATATGGCCGCCATAACACTGATACCATTTGATTCCATCTTGTCAAAATATGCCTTCATAACTAGACCGAAATCACCGCAGGCAGCAACACAACGCCCCTCAGGACGGCTGGAAATTAACGCCAAAGTCTGGTTTTTGCATTTTTTGTTGAAGTGAGCGAGAAAATTTTCAGCTGAGGAATAATCATCTTGATGGGGTTTGTAATCAACATTCTGATAAATGTCATTAATATATTGTGCAGCAATGTGTCGGCATACTATACGGTTTTGGTGGCGCCCCGGGAAATAACATTGACCATTAAGTTTAACTCTTGGAAATTCTTTTTATTTTCTATCTGAGGTTAGGTTTAATTCTTGTTTATCAAGAGTGTCTAAGCGTTGAGGTAAAATTTCCATTAGGTATTCTTCAAATATTGGAGCAATGGTTTGAGTGAGTGTCGTGTTTTCATTTTTATTAATTATCGTAATTTCTTTTTTATCAGTCTGTAAGACAGACGTGGAAAATTTAATGACAAAATCCTTATTGCTAAAGATATGACGGCCGTTTTGTCTACAGTTTTCTGAGAAGCTTTTTAATAGAGGTGTCCCCAGCTCCTTGCCAGAAAATTTATTCTCGAGTTCTTTATAAAACAATTCACTCAGGTTTTGGTGTTCATTTGTCTGGGCTGTATTATTAATATTTAAAGAGAAAGAATTGCGATGAATACGAGTAATCATTTAAATATCTCATTGTTTATTGATGTCTGGAATTTTAACTATCAGAACAGTGAAAAATTTAATATGATTACAAGTAAAGAAATATCATAAATCGCTCAATCTCATAATGAAACCGCAAAAGTTTCGGCGCAATGAGTTCTTGCGATTTTGTTAATAATTAAGTGGTTTGATGTTTAAAAATAATGCTGAGTTAATAAAAGTGTGTGAAGTGTATGATATTAAGTTATTTTTGCGTCAATGCGATTAACAGATACCCTTATTCTATTGCTACTCAGGTATGACGGGCAGAATATTACCTCTACCCGCCAGAAAAAGTCAGCGCATTCCACCGTACGCCAGCGTCACTTCCTTCGCAGCTTTAATCACCATCGCACCAAACTCGGTTACGCGATCATCGGTAATACGTGAAATCGGCCCGGAAATCGAAATTGCCGCAAATGGTTCGCGGTGCTCGTCGAAAATACACGCTGCGAGGCAACGCAGCCCCAGCGCATGTTCCTCATCGTCAAATGAATAACCCCGTTTTCGCGTTTGGGCGAGATCTTCTTTTAAATGTACAGGAGACACCAGTGTTGCGTGGGTATAGGCATGTAACCCTTTGCGGTGCAGCAGCTTCGTCACCTGTTCTTCGCTCAGTTGGGCTAAAAAGGCTTTACCCGCACCGGAAGCGTGCATCGGTAATTTACCGCCAATAGGGGCGGACATACGCATCAGGTGCGTACACTGTACCTGGTCGATAATAATCGCTTCGTGATCGCTTTGATCAAGCACCGCCATATTTACCGTTTCGCCAGACTCTTCCATTAGATTGCGCAGGATAGGGTGAACAATGGCTAACAAATTACGGCTCTGGAGAAAGCTGCTGCCGACCATAAAGGCATGTGCGCCGATTGCCCAGTGTCCCAGTTCGCCGACTTGACGCACGAAACCCTGCTGTTGCATCGTGGTTAGCAGGCGGTGGGTTGTGGAATTGGGTAACCCGGCTTGTTGCGCCAGTTCCGTGAGTGCCACACTGCCATTGGATTCGGCAATCCACTCCAGTAATTTCAGACCACGCGTTAAAGACTGAACCTGCCCAGTCGCTGGTGCGGTGGCAACGGCGGGTTTTCTGCCGCGTTTCGCGGGAATGGGTGCGACCATGACAGTCTCCTTTTTCTGTATCGTGGAAATCATTTTCATTTTTATTGTTAGCTAATGCAATAGTTGCTGAACTGATCCGATGAGTTAATGTTGAACAAATCTCATGTTGCGTGGTGCTCGCTTTTACCACAGATGCGTTTATGCCAGTATGGTTTGTTGAATTTTTATTAAATCTGGGTTGAGCGTGTCGGGAGCAAGTGTGAGCAGCAAAGTGGAACAACTGCGTGCGCAGTTAAATGAACGTATTCTGGTGCTGGATGGCGGTATGGGCACTATGATCCAGAGCTATCGACTGAACGAAGCCGATTTTCGTGGTGAACGCTTTGCCGACTGGCCATGCGATCTCAAAGGCAACAACGACCTGCTGGTACTCAGCAAACCGGAAGTGATCGCCGCTATCCACAACGCCTACTTTGAAGCGGGCGCGGATATCATCGAAACCAACACCTTCAACTCCACGACTATTGCGATGGCGGATTACCAGATGGAATCCCTGTCGGCGGAAATCAACTTTGCGGCGGCGAAGCTGGCGCGTGCCTGTGCTGACGAGTGGACCGCGCGCACTCCGGAGAAACCGCGCTACGTTGCCGGTGTTCTCGGCCCGACCAACCGCACGGCGTCTATTTCTCCGGACGTGAACGATCCAGCATTCCGCAACATCACTTTTGACCAGCTGGTGGCGGCCTATCGTGAATCCACCAAAGCGCTGGTGGAAGGTGGTGCGGACCTGATCCTGATTGAAACCGTTTTCGACACCCTTAACGCCAAAGCGGCGGTCTTTGCGGTGAAAACGGAGTTTGAAGCGCTGGGCGTTGAGCTGCCGATTATGATCTCCGGCACCATCACCGACGCTTCCGGGCGCACGCTCTCCGGGCAGACTACTGAAGCATTTTACAACTCATTGCGCCACGCCGAAGCGCTAACCTTTGGCCTGAACTGTGCGCTGGGGCCAGACGAACTGCGCCAGTACGTACAGGAACTGTCGCGTATTGCGGAATGCTACGTCACCGCCCACCCGAACGCCGGGCTGCCCAACGCCTTTGGTGAATACGATCTCGACGCCGACACGATGGCAAAACAGATACGTGAATGGGCAGAAGCAGGCTTTCTCAATATCGTCGGCGGCTGCTGCGGCACCACGCCACAACATATTGCAGCGATGAGTCGTGCAGTAGAAGGATTAGCGCCGCGCAAACTACCGGATATTCCCGTAGCCTGCCGTTTGTCCGGCCTGGAGCCGCTGAACATTGGCGAAGATAGCCTGTTTGTGAACGTGGGTGAACGCACCAACGTCACCGGTTCCGCTAAGTTCAAGCGCCTGATCAAAGAAGAGAAATACAGCGAGGCGCTGGATGTGGCGCGTCAGCAGGTGGAAAACGGCGCGCAGATTATCGATATCAACATGGATGAAGGGATGCTCGACGCCGAAGCGGCGATGGTGCGTTTTCTCAATCTGATTGCCGGTGAACCGGATATCGCTCGCGTGCCGATTATGGTCGACTCCTCAAAATGGGAGGTCATTGAAAAAGGTCTGAAGTGTATCCAGGGCAAAGGCATTGTTAACTCGATCTCAATGAAAGAGGGCGTCGACGCCTTTATCCATCACGCGAAACTGTTGCGTCGCTACGGTGCGGCAGTCGTGGTGATGGCCTTTGACGAACAGGGCCAGGCCGATACCCGCGCACGGAAAATCGAGATTTGCCGTCGGGCGTACAAAATCCTCACCGAAGAGGTTGGCTTCCCGCCAGAAGATATCATCTTTGACCCGAACATCTTCGCGGTCGCAACTGGCATTGAAGAGCACAACAACTACGCGCAGGACTTTATCGGCGCGTGTGAAGACATCAAACGTGAACTGCCGCACGCGCTGATTTCCGGCGGCGTTTCTAACGTTTCGTTCTCATTCCGTGGCAACGATCCGGTGCGCGAAGCCATTCACGCGGTGTTCCTCTACTACGCTATTCGCAATGGCATGGATATGGGGATCGTCAACGCCGGGCAACTGGCGATTTACGACGACCTACCCGCTGAACTGCGCGACGCGGTGGAAGATGTGATTCTTAATCGTCGCGACGATGGCACCGAGCGTTTACTGGAGCTTGCCGAGAAATATCGCGGCAGCAAAACCGACGACACCGCTAACGCCCAGCAGGCGGAGTGGCGCTCGTGGGAAGTGAATAAACGTCTGGAATACTCGTTGGTCAAAGGCATTACCGAGTTTATCGAGCAGGATACCGAAGAAGCCCGCCAGCAGGCTACGCGCCCGATTGAAGTGATTGAAGGCCCGTTGATGGACGGCATGAACGTGGTCGGCGATCTGTTTGGCGAAGGGAAAATGTTCCTGCCGCAGGTGGTGAAATCGGCGCGCGTCATGAAACAGGCGGTGGCGTATCTCGAACCGTTTATTGAAGCCAGCAAAGAGCAGGGCAAAACCAACGGCAAGATGGTGATCGCTACAGTGAAGGGCGACGTCCACGATATCGGTAAAAATATCGTTGGCGTGGTGCTGCAATGTAACAACTACGAAATTGTTGATCTCGGCGTGATGGTGCCTGCGGAAAAAATTCTCCGTACCGCCAAAGAAGTGAATGCTGATTTGATTGGCCTTTCAGGATTGATCACGCCGTCGCTGGACGAAATGGTTAACGTGGCGAAGGAGATGGAGCGTCAGGGCTTCACCATTCCGCTATTGATTGGCGGCGCGACCACCTCAAAAGCGCACACGGCGGTGAAAATCGAGCAGAACTACAGCGGCCCGACGGTGTATGTACAGAACGCCTCGCGCACTGTTGGTGTGGTGGCGGCGCTGCTTTCCGATACTCAGCGTGATGACTTTGTCGCTCGTACCCGTAAAGAGTACGAAACCGTACGTATTCAGCACGGGCGCAAGAAACCGCGCACACCACCGGTCACGCTGGAAGCGGCGCGTGATAACGATTTCGCTTTTGACTGGCAGGCTTACACGCCGCCGGTGGCGCACCGTCTCGGCGTGCAGGAAGTCGAAGCCAGCATCGAAACGCTGCGTAATTACATCGACTGGACGCCGTTCTTTATGACCTGGTCACTGGCTGGGAAGTATCCGCGCATTCTGGAAGATGAAGTGGTGGGTGAAGAGGCGAAGCGCCTGTTTAAAGACGCCAATGACATGCTGGATAAATTAAGCGCCGAAAAAACGCTGAATCCACGTGGCGTGGTGGGCCTGTTCCCGGCAAACCGTGTGGGCGATGACATTGAAATCTACCGTGACGAAACGCGTACCCATGTAATAAACGTCAGCCACCATCTGCGTCAACAGACCGAAAAAACGGGCTTCGCTAACTACTGTCTCGCTGACTTCGTTGCGCCGAAGCTTTCTGGTAAAGCAGATTACATTGGCGCATTTGCTGTGACCGGCGGGCTGGAAGAGGACGCACTGGCTGATGCTTTCGAAGCGCAGCACGATGATTACAACAAAATCATGGTGAAAGCGCTTGCCGACCGTTTAGCCGAAGCGTTTGCGGAGTATCTCCATGAGCGTGTGCGTAAAGTCTACTGGGGCTATGCGCCGAACGAGAACCTCAGCAACGAAGAACTGATCCGCGAAAACTACCAGGGCATCCGTCCGGCACCGGGCTACCCGGCCTGCCCGGAACATACGGAAAAAGCCACCATCTGGGAGCTGCTGGAAGTGGAAAAACATACCGGCATGAAACTCACAGAATCTTTCGCCATGTGGCCCGGTGCATCGGTTTCGGGTTGGTACTTCAGCCACCCGGACAGCAAGTATTACGCGGTAGCGCAAATTCAGCGCGATCAGGTTGAAGACTATGCCCGCCGTAAAGGTATGAGCGTCTCAGATGTTGAACGCTGGCTGGCACCGAATCTGGGGTATGACGCAGACTGATTCACAAATCTGTCACTTTTCCTTACAACAAACAGGGCGCTCAATGAGTGCCCTGTCTCTTTATTAATATGAAACTCTTATACTGGAATCAGGCTGGAATAATCTTAGCCGGAAAAACGAATGTCAAAAGTCACAATAAAGATGTCAGTCAGCGTGTTTCCGGTCCTTTGGTCATTCAATTGCTTCAGGAACATATAACGATAAGGAGAACCTGAACTCGTGTTAACGCTGCTTCACCTGCTTTCTGCCGTCGCCCTGCTGGTCTGGGGGACACATATTGTTCGAACAGGCGTAATGCGCGTCTTCGGCGCACGTCTGCGTACTGTTCTGAGCCGGAGCGTCGAAAAAAAGCCGCTCGCCTTTTGTGCGGGGATCGGCGTTACCGCACTGGTGCAGAGCAGTAATGCTACCACCATGCTGGTGACTTCGTTCGTCGCTCAGGATCTGGTTGCCCTCGCACCGGCTTTGGTCATTGTGCTGGGTGCAGATGTCGGGACCGCGCTAATGGCGCGTATTCTCACCTTCGATTTATCCTGGTTGTCACCGCTACTTATTTTTATCGGCGTGATTTTTTTCCTCGGACGCAAACAATCACGCGCCGGGCAACTGGGCCGCGTCGGTATTGGTCTTGGGCTGATTTTGCTGGCGCTGGAATTGATTGTGCAGGCCGTAACGCCGATCACCCAAGCAAACGGCGTTCAGGTGATTTTTGCCTCGCTAACCGGCGATATTCTGCTGGATGCGCTGATTGGCGCGATGTTCGCCATTATCAGCTACTCCAGCCTTGCTGCTGTACTGCTGACCGCGACTCTGACCGCCGCAGGCATCATCTCCTTCCCCGTGGCACTTTGTCTGGTGATTGGTGCTAACCTCGGCTCCGGCTTGCTGGCGATGCTCAACAACAGTGCCGCCAATGCCGCAGCCCGCCGTGTCGCGCTGGGTAGTCTGCTGTTTAAGCTGGTGGGTAGCCTGATTATCCTGCCGTTTGTTCATTTGCTGGCAGAGACAATGGGGAAGTTGCCATTGCCAAAAGCGGAATTGGTGATCTATTTCCACGTCTTCTACAACCTTGTACGCTGCCTGGTCATGTTGCCATTCGTTGACCCGATGGCACGGTTTTGCAAAACGATTATTCGCGATGAACCGGAACTGGATACCCAGCTACGGCCTAAACATCTGGATGTCAGCGCGCTGGATACGCCCACGCTTGCTCTGGCGAACGCTGCCCGCGAAACCCTGCGCATTGGCGACGCCATGGAACAGATGATGGAAGGGTTGAATAAAGTGATGCACGGCGAGCCACGGCAGGAGAAAGAGCTGCGTAAGCTGGCTGATGACATCAACGTTCTCTACACCGCCATTAAGCTGTATCTGGCGCGAATGCCAAAAGAAGAGCTGGCGGAGGAAGAGTCGCGTCGCTGGGCGGAGATCATCGAAATGTCGCTTAACCTTGAACAGGCCTCCGATATCGTCGAGCGCATGGGTAGTGAAATTGCCGACAAATCGCTGGCTGCAAGGCGAGCATTTTCGCTTGATGGCTTGAAGGAACTGGATGCGCTCTATGAGCAATTGCTCAGTAATTTAAAACTGGCAATGTCGGTTTTCTTCTCTGGCGATGTTGCCAGCGCCCGTCGTTTACGCCGCAGCAAGCATCGTTTTCGCATTCTTAATCGCCGCTATTCTCACGCCCACGTTGATCGCCTGCATCAGCA
Organism: Escherichia sp. MOD1-EC6300; assembly: GCF_002965045.1. Lineage (NCBI taxonomy): Bacteria > Pseudomonadati > Pseudomonadota > Gammaproteobacteria > Enterobacterales > Enterobacteriaceae > Escherichia > Escherichia sp. MOD1-EC6300. The sequence goes on from NZ_PTRH01000011.1 coordinate 16,209, forward strand.
AAACGTGCAGAGCATTGAAACCAGTTCGCTACATTTAGGCTTACTGGGCGATATGCAGCGTTTGAACTCGCTGTTTTGTTCAGTTGCTTACAGTGTGCTGGAACAGCCGGATGAAGATGAGGGGCGGGACGAGTATTAATACCGTGACCCTATAGGCCTGATAAGACGCGTAAAGCGTCGCATCAGGCACTATGTACAAGATGCCGGATCATGCATCCGGCAATTCACTTAAAAACGGTGACCCGCTTCCAGCGGCACCGCTTCTTCACCAGCCTTAAACACATAAGTGGTGTTCGGGCCACCCAGCGTAGCGTGACCTTTACTTACTGTGATCCAGTTACCTTCCGGCAGACCAATAATCGTCAGTTCTGGCGCGACGACCAGCAGTTCGCGAATACGCTGCTCACGGGTTTCACCTTTATGGCCTTCCGGCAGCGCGTTGGTGAAGTGCGGGTTGATTTGCAGCGGGAACAGATTTAGCGCATCGAAACCTTGCGGATCGACAATCGGCATATCGTTGGTGGTACGAATGGTTGGGCAAGCAAGGTTAGCGCCTGCGCTCCAGCCAATATACAGCGCGCCACGTTTCACCACGTCAGTAATTGGTGCCAGCAGCCCGCGCTCGCGGCACTGTTTCAGCAACTGGAAAGTATTACCGCCGCCGACAATCACGATCTCAGCATTTTCAATCGCGGCAACGGGATCGACAACGCTATGAATACCGGTGACAGAAACACCCAGCGGAGCGAGAACCGCAGCCGTTTTCGCTGTGTAATCATCCCAGGTCTGCGTTACGCCAGCGAAAGGAATAAATACCGCAGAACGGCGACCCTGCAACTGTTCAGCAATCAGCGGCAGCGCGTGTTCCAGCCAGGCTTTACCCGGCAGCGTCGAGTTACTCAATAAAAGCAGTTCCATTACTTCTCCGGTTAGTAAGAAATCACGGGAGGCATGCTATCACTGTGATTTTAATCGCTTACTGACATGGCTCACGATGTCGCACATTGCTTCTGGAAAGTGATTTGAGCAGGTAACGAATTCAAGCCAATGGAAATAACAAATAGTTCGCTCATGACTATTTTTTATCAACCCAAAGGTACGGTATATTCCGTTTTTTACAGGAGAATTTATGCTGCCCGACTCATCAGTCCGTTTAAATAAATACATCAGCGAAAGCGGAATTTGCTCACGCCGCGAAGCGGATCGCTATATCGAGCAAGGCAATGTGTTCCTTAATGGCAAGCGAGCCACCATTGGCGATCAGGTGAAACCCGGCGACGTTGTGAAAGTAAATGGTCAGTTGATTGAGCCTCGGGAAGCCGAAGATTTGGTACTTATCGCCCTGAACAAGCCCGTCGGTATTGTCAGCACCACCGAAGATGGCGAGCGCGATAACATTGTCGATTTTGTTAACCACAGCAAACGCGTGTTCCCGATTGGCCGCCTGGATAAAGATTCCCAGGGGCTGATTTTCCTCACCAATCACGGCGACCTGGTGAATAAGATCCTCCGTGCGGGTAACGATCATGAGAAAGAGTATCTGGTTACGGTCGATAAACCGATTACCGATGAATTTATTCGTGGTATGGGGGCGGGGGTGCCGATCCTCGGGACGGTGACGAAAAAGTGCAAAGTCAAAAAAGAAGCGCCGTTTGTTTTTCGCATTACCCTGGTGCAGGGACTGAACCGTCAGATCCGTCGCATGTGCGAGCACTTTGGTTACGAAGTGAAAAAGCTGGAGCGTACGCGCATTATGAACGTCAGTTTAAGCGGCATTCCGCTGGGTGAGTGGCGCGATTTAACCGACGATGAGCTAATTGATCTCTTTAAATTAATTGAGAATTCCACTTCTGAGGTAAAACCTAAAGCGAAGGCCAAACCGAAAATGGCGGGCATCAAACGCCCGGTCGTTAAGATGGAAAAAACGGCGGAAAAAGGTGGTCGCCCGGCGTCCAACGGTAAACGTTTCACCTCGCCGGGGCGCAAAAAGAAGGGGCGCTAATCAGCGCCTACCACGCGTCGACGTATTTGCCGACCAGCTAAACGACGCTTCAGGATCTGGTTTATAAGCCTGCTTTTTCTTCAACTGGCGGGCTTTTTTTGCTTCAGCCTCACGCTCAACCATTAATTTATCGATGTACTCTTTCTTGATGCTGTTGGTTTCGGAGTTGGTCAGCACGCGACCATGCGCAATACGCGCCCGATCCAGCAGTGTTTTAAGTTCACGCTGCTCGCGTTCAGTCATCTCTTTTTGGGTAATACGGGGGAGTGCCATGATGGTGCCCTCAGTGAGCCGGAGAGTTCAGTGTACGGGAATTCCTTTGCGAGCAGAACTGATAATATTCATTTTGCCTTCTCTTAAATATTTATCTCTCTCGATAATTAGCTAGAGATGCAGATAAAAAATTAAAGGTAATTATTCTTAGATAAAGATGCTGGTTAACAGGGAATAGACTCGTTTATTGATGGGCATAATGACAAGAAAAACATACGGCCCGAAATAATGTCTTTCGGACCATACTGTGTTTACTCAAACAAATTAAAATGCAGCTTCTGCACCACCTGCTCGGCATCTTCGCCGGGCACCAGGAAGCACAGGTTATGGCTGGATGCGCCGTAACAAATCATGCGAATGTTGAACGGTTCCAGTACGCCGAATACCTCTTTGCCTACGCCGCAGGCTTTTGACAGGTCATTGCCAATCAACGCGACCAGCGCCAGGCCTTCTTCCACTTCTACCCGGCACAGTGCGGAAAGCTCCATCAGCAGAGATTGCGTCAGCAATGTATCGCCAGTGGAGGTGGAACCGGTGGTATCAAGGGTTAATGCCACGCTCACTTCTGATGTGGTGATTAAATCCACCGAGATATTATGCCGCGCGAGAATGCCGAAAACTTCCGCGAGGAAACCGCGAGAATGCAGCATATTCAGGCTGTGCAAAGTGAGCAGAGTCTGATTACGACGAAGCGCCAGGGCACGGAACAGCGGCGGATTTTCAGTTTTATTGCACACCAGCGTACCACCTGCGCGTGGGGCTTTGCTGGAGCCGACAAACACCGGAATATCGCTGCGTACTGCGGGTAGCAATGTTGCCGGATGCAGTACTTTTGCACCAAAAGTTGCCATCTCTGCCGCTTCGGCAAACGCGATTTCATCAATGCGTTTTGCTGCGGAAACCACGCGTGGATCGGTGGTGTAGATGCCCGGGACGTCGGTCCAGATATCAACACGAGATGCGTGTAAGGCCTCCGCCAGCAAGGCTGCCGTATAATCGCTGCCTCCACGGCCAAGCGTCGTTGTACGACCTTTACTTTCGCTGCCGATAAATCCTTGGGTGATCACTAAGCCTTCATTGAGGCGCGGGAGCAGCTGCAGCGCAGCCAGTTCCGCCAGCGCGGCTACGTCTGGCTCTGCACGACCAAATCGGTCATTAGTACGCATCACTTTACGTACATCAAACCACTGTGCCTGAATATCGCGTTCGCGCAGGATCTCAACAAACAGCAGGGTCGACATCAGCTCGCCGTGGCTGACCAGTTCATCTGTCAGCGCCGGAGACGTTGCCAGCGCCGCCGCTTCTGCCAGAACAGTAATGTTCTCCAGCAGACGTTCAATCTCTTCACGGATAACGTTCGGGTAACGCAGACGTTCCAGAATGGCAAACTGGATATTGCGGATTGCGTCGAGTTTTTCGAATCGCTCGCCAGGTTCCAGTCCTTCAGCTAAAGCGACCAGCAGATTAGTGATACCAGCAGAAGCCGAGAGGACAACTAAACGTACGTTGGCATCAGAAAGCACAATATCAGCACTGCGGTTCATCGCGTCAAAATCAGCTACGCTGGTACCGCCAAATTTGGAGACAACAATTTCAGACATAACTACCTCGTGTCAGGGGATCCATTTTCAGCCTTGGCACAAGGGAAGAGCGGAAGACGGGTGGGCGCAGAGCGATACTTCGCTACTATTTTCACCCAGAAGTGCTCCACCACTTGCGAAACGCCCGACTGCGAACGCTTCTGGTGACAACCCAGGGGATTCAGCCCCTGTAGCCGATGATGAACGTGGCCAGCCGTTCAATCACCTCGGCGATGCACCCCCTCAGGTGTTATCACAGGACTGGCTCCTCCAACACCGTTACTTGGGCAACGCGCCTCTTCTGGCCTGCGCTAGCGCAGGTAGTACATTTATAAATAAAGGGTGAGCGGGGCGGTTGTCAACGATGGGGTCATGCGGATTTTTCATCCACTCCTGGCGGTCAGTAGTTCAGCTAATAAATGCTTCACTGCGCTAAGGGTTTACACTCAACATTACGCTAACGGCACTAAAACCATCACATTTTTCTGTGACTGGCGCTACAATCTTCCAAAGTCACAATTCTCAAAATCAGAAGAGTATTGCTAATGAAAAACATCAATCCAACGCAGACCGCGGCCTGGCAGGCACTACAGAAACACTTCGATGAAATGAAAGACGTTACGATCGCCGATCTTTTTGCTAAAGACGGCGATCGTTTTTCTAAGTTCTCCGCAACCTTCGACGATCAGATGCTGGTGGATTACTCCAAAAACCGCATCACTGAAGAGACGCTGGCGAAATTACAAGATCTGGCGAAAGAGTGCGATCTGGCGGGCGCGATTAAGTCGATGTTCTCTGGCGAGAAGATCAACCGCACTGAAAACCGCGCCGTACTGCACGTAGCGTTGCGTAACCGTAGCAATACCCCGATTCTGGTTGATGGCAAAGATGTCATGCCGGATGTTAACGCCGTGCTGGAGAAGATGAAAACCTTCTCGGAAGCGATTATTTCCGGTGAGTGGAAGGGTTATACCGGCAAAGCAATCACCGACGTGGTGAACATCGGTATCGGCGGTTCTGACCTCGGCCCGTACATGGTGACCGAAGCACTGCGTCCGTACAAAAATCACCTGAACATGCACTTTGTTTCTAACGTCGATGGAACTCACATCGCGGAAGTGCTGAAAAAAGTGAACCCGGAAACCACGCTGTTCCTGGTAGCATCTAAAACCTTCACCACTCAGGAAACCATGACCAACGCCCATAGCGCGCGTGACTGGTTCCTGAAAGCGGCAGGTGATGAACAACACGTTGCGAAACACTTTGCTGCGCTCTCAACCAATGCCAAAGCCGTTGGTGAGTTTGGTATTGATACCGCTAACATGTTCGAGTTTTGGGACTGGGTCGGCGGTCGTTACTCTTTGTGGTCAGCGATTGGCCTGTCGATTGTTCTCTCCATCGGCTTTGATAACTTCGTTGAACTGCTTTCCGGCGCACACGCGATGGACAAGCATTTCTCCACCACACCTGCAGAGAAAAACCTGCCTGTACTGCTGGCGCTGATCGGCATCTGGTACAACAATTTCTTTGGCGCGGAAACTGAAGCGATTCTGCCGTACGACCAGTATATGCACCGTTTCGCAGCGTACTTCCAGCAGGGCAATATGGAGTCCAATGGTAAGTATGTAGACCGTAACGGTAACGTTGTGGATTACCAGACTGGCCCGATTATCTGGGGTGAACCAGGCACTAACGGTCAGCACGCGTTCTACCAGCTGATCCACCAGGGTACGAAGATGGTGCCATGCGATTTCATCGCCCCGGCTATCACCCATAACCCGCTCTCTGATCATCACCAGAAACTGCTGTCTAACTTCTTCGCTCAGACCGAAGCGCTGGCGTTTGGTAAATCCCGCGAAGTGGTTGAGCAGGAATATCGCGATCAGGGTAAAGATCCGGCAACGCTTGACTACGTGGTACCGTTCAAAGTGTTCGAAGGTAATCGCCCAACCAACTCCATCCTGCTGCGTGAAATCACTCCGTTCAGCCTGGGGGCGTTGATTGCGCTGTATGAGCACAAAATCTTTACTCAGGGCGTGATCCTGAACATCTTCACCTTCGACCAGTGGGGCGTGGAGCTGGGTAAACAGCTGGCGAACCGTATTCTGCCAGAGCTGAAAGATGATAAAGAAATCAGCAGCCACGATAGCTCGACCAATGGTCTGATTAACCGCTATAAAGCGTGGCGCGGTTAATCATCGAGCGAGCCTGATGCCGATGATATGTAGGCCGGATAAGGCGTTTACGCCGCATCCGGCAACTGGTGCCTGATGCGACGCGTTACGCGTCTTATCAGGCCTACAGGTCGATGCCGATATGTACATCATATTCGGCAATTAATACATAGCAGGATTGATTAAATAACCTTAATAACAATGCCGACTATAAGTCGGCATTGTTTTATCAGATAAATCCCCTTGTCTGTGATTTAACGAAAATCATACCGTGAGGTTAATCCTAAAATAGATTTTTAATCATGATTGATTTCGGAAAATACGTAGGTTAATTATTTTTGATTTTGTTTTAAATTTTTGATTTTAAATATTATTTATATATAAGTTGAAACTTATATTTGATATTCATTCCAATTATCTTAAAACCCCATCACTAATTCCCCACGCCGTAATTCGCATGCTTTAGTTGTGTATACTCGATCCCGCCCGAAATGTTTTTGGGTAAATCTCCATTCATTCAATGAAGGGAAATTGTTATGAAAAAAGTTCTGTATGGCATTTTTGCCATATCTGCGCTTGCGGCGACTTCTGCGTGGGCTGCACCTGTACAGGTGGGCGAAGCGGCAGGGGCGGCAGCAACGTCGGTTTCGGCGGGTAGCTCCTCCGCAACCAGCGTTAGCACCGTAAGCTCGGCGGTGGGTGTCGCGCTCGCGGCAACCGGTGGCGGTGATGGTTCTAATACCGGGACCACCACAACCACGACCACCAGTACTCAGTAATAAAGTATGTATCCCTAAAATAATTCGAGTCATCGCATCTGTGGCTTGAAGTATGACGGGGATTAACCATAACCACACTCCGGTGTGGTTATTCTGCCCCTCTGGAGAAGAGTCGTGAAGCGACCTGCACTCATTCTTATCTGCCTGCTATTACAGGCTTGTTCAGCCACGACTAAAGAGCTGGGCAATTCACTGTGGGACAGTCTGTTCGGTACGCCAGGCGTACAGCTGACGGACGATGATATTCAAAATATGCCCTACGCCAGCCAGTACATGCAGCTTAATGGCGGGCCGCAGTTGTTTGTGGTGCTGGCCTTCGCTGAAGACGGACAACAAAAATGGGTTACTCAGGATCAAGCCACTCTCGTCACACAACATGGTCGTCTGGTGAAGACTTTGCTTGGCGGCGACAACCTGATTGAAGTGAATAACCTTGCCGCCGACCCGCTGATAAAACCCGCACAAATTGTTGATGGCGCAACCTGGACGCGCACGATGGGCTGGACCGAGTACCAGCAGGTGCGCTACGCCACCGCACGCTCGGTTTTCAAATGGGATGGCACCGATACTGTCAAAGTCGGTAGCGATGAAACTCCGGTTCGTGTGCTGGACGAAGAAGTCTCCACCGACCAGGCTCGCTGGCATAACCGCTATTGGATCGACAGCGAAGGGCAAATTCGCCAGTCGGAACAGTATCTCGGCGCGGATTATTTCCCGGTGAAAACCACTCTCATCAAGGCGGCAAAACAATGATTAAACAAACTATTGCTGCGTTGATTATGAGCGTGGGAGCGTCATCGGTCTTTGCGGCAGGCACCGTCAAAGTGTTCAGTAATGGCAGCAATGAGGCCAAAACGCTAACGGGCGCAGAGCATTTAATCGATCTGGTAGGCCAACCGCGGCTGGCAAACAGTTGGTGGCCCGGAGCGGTGATTAGCGAAGAGCTGGCAACGGCGGCGGCATTACGGCAGCAGCAGGCGTTGCTGACAAGGCTGGCAGAACTGGCCTCAGAATCCAGCACCGACGATGCCGCCGCCATTAACGCCTTACGCCAGCAAATTCAGGCGTTGAAGGTGACGGGCAGACAAAAAATCAATCTTGATCCTGATATCGTGCGCGTTGCCGAACGCGGTAACCCGCCGTTGCAGGGCAACTACACGCTGTGGGTCGGACCACCACCGTCCACGGTCACGTTGTTCGGGCTTATCAGCCGTCCTGGCAATCAGCCATTCACTCCCGGTCGCGACGTGGCGAGCTATCTCTCTGACCAGAGCCTGCTCAGCGGTGCGGATCGCAGCTACGCGTGGGTCGTTTATCCGGATGGACGCACGCAAAAAACTCCGGTGGCTTACTGGAACAAGCGTCACGTAGAGCCGATGCCCGGCAGCATTATTTATGTTGGCCTCGCGGACTCCGTCTGGAGTGAGACGCCTGATGCCCTTAACGCTGACATTCTTCAGACTCTGACGCAGCGGATACCGCAATAATGAAAAAAAGACATCTGCTTAGTTTACTGGCGCTGGGCATTAGCACGGCTTGCTACGGCGAAACATATCCTGCGCCCATTGGTCCGTCGCAATCGGATTTCGGTGGCGTAGGATTATTACAAACACCTACTGCGCGCATGGCGCGGGAAGGGGAGTTGAGTCTGAACTATCGCGATAACGATCAGTACCGTTATTACTCAGCTTCAGTGCAACTCTTCCCGTGGTTGGAAACAACGCTACGCTACACCGACGTGCGCACTCGGCAGTACAGCAGCGTCGAAGCGTTCTCTGGTGATCAAACGTATAAAGATAAAGCCTTCGATCTCAAACTGCGTTTATGGGAAGAGAGTTACTGGCTGCCACAGGTGGCGGTTGGTGCGCGGGATATCGGCGGTACGGGGCTGTTCGATGCGGAATATCTTGTCGCCAGCAAAGCCTGGGGGCCATTCGATTTTACGCTCGGCCTGGGCTGGGGATATCTGGGCACCAGCGGTAACGTGAAAAATCCGCTCTGTTCGGCCAGTGACAAATATTGCTATCGCGATAACAGCTACAAACAAGCGGGATCTATCGACGGCAGCCAGATGTTCCACGGTCCGGCCTCACTGTTTGGCGGCGTGGAATACCAGACGCCCTGGCAGCCGCTGCGTCTGAAACTGGAGTATGAAGGTAATAATTATCAGCAGGATTTTGCCGGGAAGCTGGAGCAAAAAAGTAAGTTTAACGTCGGGGCGATTTATCGCGTTACCGATTGGGCCGACGTTAACCTTAGCTATGAACGCGGTAACACCTTTATGTTTGGCGTCACGCTGCGTACCAACTTTAACGATCTACGCCCGTCCTACAACGATAACGCCCGTCCGCAATATCAACCGCAGCCGCAGGATGCCATTTTGCAGCATTCGGTGGTGGCGAATCAGTTAACGCTGTTGAAATACAACGCCGGACTGGCCGATCCGCAGATCCAGACGAAAGGCGATACGCTGTACGTCACCGGTGAGCAGGTGAAATATCGTGATTCGCGCGAAGGGATCATCCGTGCTAATCGGATCGTGATGAACGATCTGCCGGATGGGATCAAGACGATCCGCGTTACAGAAAATCGCCTTAACATGCCGCAGGTGACGACGGAAACCGATGTCGCCAGCCTGAAAAATCATCTTGCCGGAGAGCCGTTGGGCCACGAAACGAAGCTGGCGCAAAAACGCGTCGAGCCAGTGGTTCCGAAGTCCACCGAGCAGGGCTGGTATATCGACAAATCACGCTTTGATTTTCATATCGATCCGGTGCTAAACCAGTCGGTCGGTGGCCCGGAAAACTTTTACATGTATCAGCTGGGCGTGATGGGAACGGCAGATTTGTGGCTGACGGACCATCTGCTGACCACCGGCAGCCTGTTTGCTAACCTTGCCAACAACTACGACAAGTTTAACTACACCAATCCGCCGCAGGACTCGCACTTACCGCGCGTGCGTACCCATGTGCGTGAGTATGTGCAGAATGATGTCTATGTGAATAACCTGCAAGCCAACTATTTCCAGCATCTGGGCAACGGCTTCTACGGTCAGGTCTACGGTGGTTATCTCGAAACCATGTTTGGCGGCGCGGGGGCAGAAGTATTGTATCGCCCGCTGGATAGCAACTGGGCGTTTGGTCTGGATGCTAACTACGTTAAACAGCGCGACTGGCGTAGTGCGAAAGATATGATGAAATTCACCGATTACAGCGTGAAAACTGGTCATTTGACCGCCTACTGGACGCCATCTTTCGCTCAGGATGTGTTAGTGAAAGCCAGCGTCGGGCAGTATCTGGCAGGGGATAAAGGCGGCACGCTGGAAATCGCCAAACGCTTTGACAGCGGCGTGGTAGTGGGTGGGTATGCCACGATCACGAATGTTTCGAAAGAGGAGTACGGCGAAGGGGACTTCACCAAAGGCGTGTATGTCTCTGTACCGTTGGATCTCTTCTCGTCTGGCCCGACACGCAGCCGTGCGGCGATTGGCTGGACGCCGCTGACGCGTGACGGTGGTCAGCAACTTGGGCGTAAGTTCCAGTTGTACGACATGACCAGCGACCGAAGCGTCAATTTCCGCTAACAAGCAGCGCCGAATACAGGAATCGTATTCGGCGTTGAACAAAACATACACAAAAAATATAGATCTCCGTCACATTTTTGCGTTATACAGGAAGCTCGCCATTGTGAAGGAGGTACTGCTATGACGTCACTCTCTCGTCCGCGCGTGGAGTTTATCTCCACCATTTTGCAGACCGTTCTCAATCTTGGCCTGTTGTGTCTCGGCCTGATTTTGGTTGTCTTCCTCGGCAAAGAAACGGTGCATCTGGCTGATGTGCTGTTCGCGCCAGAACAAGCCAGCAAATATGAGCTGGTGGAAGGGCTGGTGGTTTACTTTCTCTATTTCGAATTTATCGCGCTGATTGTGAAGTACTTTCAGTCCGGTTTTCACTTTCCCTTGCGTTACTTTGTCTATATCGGGATCACCGCCATTGTGCGCTTGATCATCGTCGATCATAAATCACCACTGGATGTGTTGATCTACTCGGCAGCGATCCTGCTACTGGTGATCACCTTATGGCTGTGTAATTCGAAACGGCTGAAGCGGGAGTAAAAAAAGGCGCTCCATAGAGCGCCGAATAACAGTCACAAGTTGGGATAACGTAAGTTGAGGGTGTAGCGGCATAACATTGGCAGAACAACATCTTTAACCTTTCACACCACCTGCCGTCAGTCCGTTGACCAGCCAGCGTTGAGCCAGCAAGAAGACGATGGTGATCGGTAATGCAGACATCACGGCAGCGGCGGCAAAGTCACCCCACAGGTAGTTTTGCGGGTTGAGGTATTGCTGCATTCCCACGGCCAGGGTGTAGCTGTTTACGTCACGCAGTAACAACGACGCGACCGGAACTTCAGTAATGGCAGCGATAAACGACAGGATGAACACCACCGCCAGAATCGGCACTGACAGCGGCAACAGGACAAGGCGGAAGGCCTGCCACGGTGTTGCACCATCCAGCGCCGCCGCTTCTTCCAGCGAACTGTCGATGGTTTCGAAATAGCCTTTGATGGTCCAGACATGCAGCGCAATCCCCCCCAGGTACGCGAAGATTACGCCGCCGTGAGTATTCAGGCCGATGAATGGAATGTACTCACCCAAACGATCAAATAACGCATACAACGCTACCAGTGAAAGCACCGCCGGGAACATCTGGAAAATCAGCATGCCTTTCAGCAGTGTCGCTTTACCAGGAAAGCGCATACGGGCGAAAGCGTAGGCGCAGGTGGTGGAGAGCGCAACAATGCCAATCGCGGAAATTCCGGCGACCTTTACTGAGTTCCACAGCCACAGCAGTACCGGGAACGGCGGTGGCGTAATGCGCCCATCAGCCTGTTCAACGCTAAAACCTAACGCCAGTTTCCAGTGATCCCAGGAGATTTGTTCCGGGATCAGGCTACCAGTCGCGAAGTTCCCCTGACGCAGAGAGATAGCGACGACCATCAGCAGCGGGAACATAATCGCCGCGATAAAAAGTAGCAGTAGCAGATGAGTAATAAACAAACGTGCTTTTTGCGATTTCGGTTGGACCATTGCCATTTTTGTTATCTCCCTTAATCAAACTTCATTCGCGTGGCTTTCAGGTTGACGATCGCCAGCGCACCCACCAGCAGGAAGATCAGCGTGGCAATTGCCGCCGCCAGACCGAAGTCCTGACCACCGCCGCCTTCAAAGGCGATGCGGTAGGTGTAGTTAACGAGCAGGTCGGTATAACCGGCTGGCGTGGTAGTGCCAAGACGATCCGGGCCGCCGTTAGTTAACAGTTGAATCAGCACGAAGTTGTTAAAGTTAAAGGCGAAGCTGGCGATCATTAGCGGTGTGAGCGGCTTAATCAGCAGCGGCAGCGTAATTTTAAAGAAGTTCTGGAATGGACCTGCGCCATCCATTGCTGAGGCTTCATACAGATCGTCCGGAATCGCTTTCAACAAGCCCATGCAGAGGATCATCATGTACGGATAACCCAGCCAGGTGTTGACGATAATCAGCATCGTGCGGGCAGTGGTCGGATCGCTAAACCAGGCAGGCTTCACGCCAAATAGCGCGCTCAACATCATGTTGATTTCACCGAAGCTCTGGTTAAACAACCCTTTGAAAATCAAGATTGAAATAAACGATGGCACCGCGTAGGGCAGAATCAGCAGGACACGATAGACCGCTTTGCCGCGCAACGCTTCCCACTGCACCAGACACGCCAGAACCATGCCGACCGCCACTGTTAAAAAGACGGTGATTAGCGAGAACACCACGGTCCAGACGAAAATGGCGAGGAACGGTTTCTGAATGCCTTCGTCGGTGAAGACGCGGGTAAAGTTTTTCCAGCCGGTGGTCACGGTGTAACCGGGGCTTAACTTTTCATCGCCCCAGTTGCCGTCGGCGGTAATGGACTGGTAAAAACCAATTTGGTTATTCGGCCGATATTTCACACCGCTCTGGTTATTCGTCAGCGTGCCGTCACCGTCGAGTGTGTAGAGCGGCTGCGTGCCAGAAAACTGGCGCAAGGAGCTCATCATCACTTTGTTACCATCCGGCAGAATGGCAGTAATGTCACTCAGCGCCTGACGATTCTGGGTAATCACACGCAGATTCGCGCGCTCGCCTTCAGGCTGGGCGGCTGTTTCTTTTAGTTGCAGTTTTTGCTCGCCGCCAAATTTAAACGCGTCGGAGAGGTAATTTTTGCCAGTTTCGCCGTCGCTGAGCGCCAGTTGCCACTCATCGCCCGCCGGGTAAAGACCAAAGTTATAGGTTTTGCCTGCTTGCCAGGAGCGATCTAACAACACTTCCTGCGCACGTTCAAAAGTCAGCTGGTTAGTGCTGCTGTAGTTGGTGAAGGCAATGGCGATGGTGCAGACCAGAGGGAAAAGGACGAATAGCCCCATCCCAGCCATTCCCGGATAGACATAGCGCCAGGCGTAGGCTTTACGATTGGCGAAAATATAGAGCCCCGCTGAACTCAATATCAGCGTGGTAATGGCGAACAGGTATTCCCCTTGTGCGTACATTAAAACAACAAGGTAACCCACCAGCAGGCCGAGCAGACCTAACACTGACCATTTCAGCGCGTCGCTTTGCCACCAATGTTTCTTTTTAATGACATCCATGGGGTTCTTCCTCATTCCAGGACAGATAAAGCATTTACGCCTTATCCGACAACAACTGCCTGATGCGACGCTGACGCGTCTTATCAGGCCTACATACGTTTCGGTTTTGTAGGCCGGATAAGGCGTTTACGCCGCATCCGGCATTTCACTGCATTACTTGGTGATACGAGTCTGTGCATCTTTCAGCGCTGCATCCACAGTCTGACGACCGCTGGCGGCGTTGATCACGGCAGTACGCACGGCATACCAGAAAGCGGACATCTGCGGGATATTCGGCATAATTTCACCTTTCTGAGCGTTATCCATGGTGGCGGCAATACGAGGATCTTTCGCAAGTTCATCCTGATAGGACTTCAGCGCTACTGCACCCAGCGGTTTATCTTTATTAACCGCTTCCAGGCCTTCGTCAGTCAGCAGATAGTTTTCGAGGAACTCTTTCGCCAGCTCTTTGTTCGGACTGGCGGCGTTAATACCCGCGCTCAGTACGCCCACGAACGGTTTGGATGGCTGGCCCTTAAAGGTCGGCAGTACCGTTACACCATAATTCACTTTGCTGGTGTCGATGTTGGACCATGCCCACGGGCCGTTGATGGTCATCGCTGTTTCGCCTTTATTAAAGGCGGCTTCTGCGATGGAGTAATCGGTGTCCGCATTCATGTGTTTGTTTTTAATCAGGTCAACCAGGAAGGTCAGACCCGCTTTCGCGCCAGCGTTATCCACGCCCACGTCTTTAATGTCGTACTTGCCGTTTTCGTACTTGAACGCATAACCCCCGTCAGCAGCAATCAGCGGCCAGGTGAAGTACGGTTCTTGCAGGTTGAACATTAGCGCGCTCTTACCTTTCGCTTTCAGTTCTTTATCCAGCGCTGGGATCTCTTCCCATGTTTTTGGCGGGTTCGGCAGCAGATCTTTGTTATAAATCAGCGATAACGCTTCGACAGAAATTGGGTAAGCAATCAGCTTGCCGTTGTAACGTACGGCATCCCAGGTAAACGGATACAGCTTGTCCTGGAACGCTTTGTCTGGGGTGATTTCAGCCAACAGGCCAGATTGAGCATAGCCACCAAAGCGGTCGTGCGCCCAGAAGATAATGTCAGGGCCATCGCCAGTTGCCGCAACCTGAGGGAATTTCTCTTCCAGTTTATCCGGATGCTCAACGGTGACTTTAATTCCGGTATCTTTCTCGAATTTCTTACCGACTTCAGCGAGGCCGTTGTAGCCTTTGTCGCCGTTAATCCAGATTACCAGTTTACCTTCTTCGATTTTGGCGAGAGCCGAGGCGGAAAACATCATCGTCGTTAATGCGGATAATGCGAGGATGCGTGCACCTGTTTTTATTTTCATAATCTATGGTCCTTGTTGGTGAAGTGCTCGTGAAAACACCTAAACGGACTCTAGTTTCTTTATACGGCAACCTCTTTCCATCCTCCTTGCCCCTACGCCCCTCCGTTGCTTTGTGTGATCTCTGTTACAGAATTGGCGGTAATGTGGAGATGCGCACATAAAATCGCCACGATTTTTGCAAGCAACTTCACGAAATTCCTTACATGGTCTCGGTTTAGTTCACAGAAGCCGCGTTCTCATCCTCCCGCCTCCTCCCCCATAAAAAAGCCAGGGGGTGGAGGATTTAAGCCATCTTCTGATGACGCATAGTCAGCCCATCATGAATGTTGCTGTCGATGACAGGTTGTAACAAAGGGAGAAGGGCATGGCGAGCGTACAGCTGCAAAATGTAACGAAAGCCTGGGGCGAGGTCGTGGTATCGAAAGATATCAATCTCGACATCCATGAAGGTGAATTCGTGGTGTTTGTCGGGCCGTCTGGCTGCGGAAAATCGACTTTACTGCGCATGATTGCCGGGCTTGAGACGATCACCAGCGGCGACCTGTTCATCGGTGAGAAACGGATGAATGACACTCCGCCAGCAGAACGCGGCGTTGGTATGGTGTTCCAGTCTTACGCGCTCTATCCCCACCTGTCAGTAGCAGAAAACATGTCATTTGGCCTGAAACTGGCAGGCGCGAAAAAAGAGGTGATTAACCAACGCGTTAACCAGGTGGCGGAAGTGCTGCAACTGGCGCATTTGCTGGATCGCAAACCGAAAGCGCTCTCCGGTGGTCAGCGTCAGCGTGTGGCGATTGGCCGTACGCTGGTGGCCGAGCCAAGCGTATTTTTGCTCGATGAACCGCTCTCCAACCTTGATGCCGCACTGCGTGTGCAAATGCGTATCGAAATCTCCCGCCTGCATAAACGCCTGGGCCGCACGATGATTTACGTCACCCACGATCAGGTCGAAGCGATGACGCTGGCCGACAAAATCGTGGTGCTGGACGCCGGTCGCGTGGCGCAGGTTGGGAAACCGCTGGAGCTGTACCACTATCCGGCAGACCGCTTTGTCGCCGGATTCATCGGTTCGCCAAAGATGAACTTCCTGCCGGTAAAAGTGACCGCCACCGCAATCGATCAAGTGCAGGTGGAACTGCCGATGCCGAATCGTCAGCAAGTCTGGCTGCCGGTTGAAAGCCGTGATGTCCAGGTTGGAGCCAATATGTCGCTGGGTATTCGCCCGGAACATCTACTGCCGAGTGATATCGCTGACGTCATCCTTGAGGGTGAAGTTCAGGTCGTCGAGCAGCTCGGCAACGAAACTCAAATCCATATCCAGATCCCTTCCATTCGTCAAAACCTGGTGTACCGCCAGAACGACGTGGTGTTGGTAGAAGAAGGTGCCACATTCGCTATCGGCCTGCCGCCAGAGCGTTGCCATCTGTTCCGTGAGGATGGCACTGCATGTCGTCGACTGCATAAGGAGCCGGGCGTTTAAGCACCCCACAAAACACACAAAGCCTGTCACAGGTGATGTGAAAAAAGAAAAGCAATGACTCAGGAGATAGAATGATGATTACTCTGCGCAAACTTCCTCTGGCGGTTGCCGTCGCAGCGGGCGTAATGTCTGCTCAGGCAATGGCTGTTGATTTCCACGGCTATGCACGTTCCGGTATTGGCTGGACAGGTAGCGGCGGCGAACAACAGTGTTTCCAGACTACCGGTGCTCAAAGTAAATACCGTCTTGGCAACGAATGTGAAACTTATGCTGAATTAAAATTGGGTCAGGAAGTGTGGAAAGAAGGCGATAAGAGCTTCTATTTCGACACTAACGTGGCCTATTCCGTCGCGCAACAAAATGACTGGGAAGCTACCGATCCAGCCTTCCGTGAAGCAAACGTGCAGGGTAAAAACCTGATTGAATGGCTGCCAGGCTCCACCATCTGGGCAGGTAAGCGTTTCTACCAACGTCATGACGTTCATATGATCGACTTCTACTACTGGGATATTTCTGGTCCTGGTGCCGGTCTGGAAAACATCGATGTTGGCTTTGGTAAACTCTCTCTGGCAGCAACCCGTTCCTCTGAAGCTGGTGGTTCTTCCTCTTTCGCCAGCAATAATATTTATGACTATACCAACGAAACCGCGAACGACGTATTCGACGTACGTTTAGCGCAGATGGAAATCAACCCGGGCGGCACGTTAGAGCTGGGTGTCGACTACGGTCGTGCCAATCTGCGTGATAACTATCGTCTGGTTGATGGTGCATCGAAAGATGGCTGGTTATTCACTGCAGAACATACTCAGAGTGTCCTGAAGGGCTTTAACAAGTTTGTTGTTCAGTACGCTACTGACTCGATGACCTCACAGGGTAAAGGTCTGTCGCAGGGTTCTGGCGTTGCGTTTGATAACGAAAAATTTGCCTACAATATCAATAACAACGGTCACATGCTTCGTATCCTCGACCATGGTGCGATCTCCATGGGCGACAACTGGGACATGATGTACGTGGGTATGTACCAGGATATCAACTGGGATAACGACAACGGCACCAAATGGTGGACCGTCGGTATTCGCCCGATGTATAAGTGGACGCCAATCATGAGCACCGTGATGGAAATCGGCTACGACAACGTCGAATCCCAGCGCACTGGTGACAAGAACAATCAGTACAAAATTACCCTCGCACAACAATGGCAAGCTGGCGACAGCATCTGGTCACGCCCGGCTATTCGTGTCTTCGCAACCTACGCCAAGTGGGATGAGAAATGGGGTTATGACTACAACGGTAGCTCTTCAACCAACCCATACTACGGCAAAGCTGTTCCAGCTGATTTCAACGGCGGCAGCTTCGGACGTGGCGACAGCGACGAGTGGACCTTCGGTGCTCAGATGGAAATCTGGTGGTAATAGCAAAACCTGGGCCGGATAAGGCGTTCGCGCCGCTTCCGGCAATCAGCGCCTGATGCGACGCTTGCGCGTCTTATCAGGCCTACAACGGCTGTCAAATGTAGGCCGGATAAGGCGTTTACGCCGCATCCGGCATAAAAACAGGTTGTCATTATCTGAAAGGGGCGAAAGCCCCTCTGATTATCGGGTTTGGCGCGCTATTGCCTGGCTACCGCTGAACTCCAGATTTTGAGGTGAAAACAATGAAAATGAATAAAAGTCTCATCGCCCTCTGTTTATCAGCAGGGTTGCTGGCAAGCGTGCCTGGAGTCAGCCTTGCCGAAGTTAACTACGTACCGCAAAACACCAGTGACGCGCCAGCCATTCCATCTGCCGCGCTGCAACAACTCACCTGGACACCGGTCGATCAATCGAAAACCCAGACCACCCAACTGGCGACCGGTGGCCAACAACTGAACGTTCCCGGCATCAGTGGTCCGGTTGCTGCGTACAGCGTCCCGGCAAACATTGGCGAACTGACCCTAACGCTGACCAGCGAAGTGAACAAACAAACTAGCGTATTTGCGCCGAACGTGCTGATTCTTGATCAGAATATGACCCCATCAGCCTTCTTCCCCAGCAGTTATTTCACCTACCAGGAACCTGGCGTGATGAGCGCAGACCGTCTGGAAGGCGTTATGCGCCTGACACCGGCGTTGGGGCAGCAGAAACTTTATGTACTGGTCTTTACCACGGAAAAAGATCTCCAGCAGACGACCCAACTGCTCGACCCGGCAAAAGCCTATGCCAAAGGCGTCGGTAACTCGATCCCGGATATTCCTGACCCGGTTGCTCGTCATACCACCGATGGCTTACTGAAACTGAAAGTGAAAACGAACTCCAGTTCCAGCGTGTTGGTGGGGCCTCTATTTGGTTCTTCCGCTCCAGCTCCGGTTACGGTAGGCAACACGGCGGCACCAGCTGTGGCTGCACCCGCTCCGGCACCGGTGAAGAAAAGCGAGCCGATGCTCAACGACACGGAAAGTTATTTTAATACCGCGATCAAAAACGCTGTCGCGAAAGGTGATGTTGATAAGGCGTTAAAACTGCTTGATGAAGCTGAACGCCTGGGGTCGACATCTGCCCGTTCCACCTTTATCAGCAGTGTAAAAGGCAAGGGGTAATTACGCCCCACAGTGCTGATTTTGCAACAACTGGTGCGTCTCCTGACGCACCTTTTTTTATGCTTATTTCCTGGGATATGAGCGATTTTTTATAGTACTTCGCTTCTTCTTCACTAAGAATGTGCATTATCTCAATGCCATATCAGAGATTCTTTTCCTATCCCCGGTAGTGTCTGGACGCTCAGGCTACTTTTCCAGGTTATTTTATTTCTGTAATACAGAGGTTTTATGATAGGTCATATCACAAATTCTGGCGGCAATAACTCTTTGATGAAACATGATGTGGTGCAAGGAAATAATAAATTAGATCTTGATTTACTACGTAATTTCAATGGGGTACCAAGGTTAAATCGAGAAAATTTTATTTATATCAGCAATATATTTTTAAATATAAAACAACGGAACGAAAAAAATCATTCAATAAATATGTTTCGTGAAGTCTCAATCAGTAATGATATTATAAGCGTAAAATTTTATAGAAATGAAAAAATAGAGTGTGCTTGTGATTTTCTGATGGATAAAGATGCGCAGGGGTATATCGACCTGTCTGATTTGGATTTAACAAGTTGCCATTTTAAAGGTGACGTTATTTCGGAGGTATCTTTTTTATCGTCAAATCTACAACATGCAACTTTCGAATGTAAAGAAATTGAGAATTGCAATTTTACTAAGGCAACAGTTAATAATGTCATATTTAAATGTCGACGTTTACACAATGTGATTTTTCTCAAAACGAGTGGCGAATGTGTTGATTTTAGCCAAAATATTCTTGATACAGTTGACTTCTCGCAGAGTCAACTTGGTCATAGTAATTTTCGCGAATGTCAGATTAAAAATTCAAACTTCGATAATTGTTATCTTTATGCTTCGCACTTCACCAGAGCAGAATTTCTTTCTACCAAAGAAATATCATTTATTAAATCGAATCTGACAGCTGTTATGTTTGATCATGTGCGAATGTCGACAGGGAATTTTAAAGACTGCATTACAGAGCAATTGGCATTAACGATTGATTACTCAGATATATTTGGTAATGAAGATCTTGATGGTTATATCAATGGCATTATCCAAATGATTAATACGTTGCCTGATAATGCAGTGAAATTAAAATCCGTTCTGGCAGTCAAACTGGTGATACAATTAAAAATTCTTAATATTGTTAATAAAAACTTTATTGAGAATATGAAAAACACATTTAGTCATTATCCTTATGTGAGCAATCCAATTATACGTAGCTATTTATATCATGATGAAGATGATAAGTTCGATATTTTTATGCGTCAACATCGTTTTAGTAAGGTGAAATTTGATGTCACACAGATGAATACTTTCATTAATAGATTTCGTGTGAATAAATGGTTGATTGATCAAAATAATAATTTTTTTATCCAACTTATCGATCAGGCTCTACGATCATCGGATGAGTTTATCAGAGAAAATGCCTGGTATCTTTATAAAGAGTGGATACGCAGTGATAATATATCACCTATATTTAAAGAAGTTGACGATTATTTAAGAACATTTAACGCCAAGCAATTAACACAAAACGACAATATCTTTATCTTGTTTTCCTCTGTCGATGATGGGCCAGTTATGGTGGTAAGCTCCCAGCGCTTACATGATATGTTGAATCCTACAAAAGATACCCATTGGAATTCCCCCTATATCTTTAAATCCAGACATGAAATGCTGCCTGTTAATATTACTCCGGAAACACTTTTTGGCTCCACATCTCATGATGAACATGCGCTTTTCCCAATTTTTACTGCAAGTTGGCGAGCTATCCATAAAAAGAATAAAGGTGTGTAAGTAAAGGAAAACATCACCATTCCTGGCATCCCGGGCGGTGATGCCCCTATGGTTGCTCTTGCCAGCACGGGCATCGGCAAGCGTAAGGTTCAACAGCGTTTTATCACTTCATGCGATTGTTGCGTTTTTGTTGCGCATTAGATCACTTAATTTGCTATACATCTCCCGTAAACACTTTTCTGCGATACAATGCCTTTACGTTATGTAACGGAGAGTTCGGCATGTCACACCCCGCGTTAACGCAACTGCGTGCGCTGCGCTATTTTACAGAGATCCCTTCCCTGGATCCGCAACTGCTCGACTGGTTGTTGCTGGAAGATTCCATGACGAAACGTTTTGAGCAGCAGGGAAAAACAGTGAGCGTGACGATGATCCGCGAAGGGTTTGTCGGGCAGAATGAAATCCACGAAGAACTGCCATTGTTGCCGAAAGAGTCCCGTTACTGGTTACGTGAAATTTTGTTATGTGCCGATGGTGAACCGTGGCTTGCCGGTCGTACCGTCGTTCCTGAGTCAACGTTAAGCGGGCCAGAGCTGGCGTTACAAAAATTGGGTAAAACGCCGTTAGGACGCTATCTGTTCACATCATCGACATTAACCCGGGACTTTATTGAGATAGGCCGTGATGCCGGACTGTGGGGGCGACGTTCCCGCCTGCGATTAAGCGGTAAACCGCTGTTGCTAACCGAACTGTTTTTACCGGCGTCACCGTTGTACTAAGAGGAAAAAAATATGGAGTGGAGTCTGACGCAGAATAAGCTGCTGGCGTTTCATCGCTTAATGCGTACGGATAAGCCAATTGGCGCGTTACTGCTGCTCTGGCCAACATTATGGGCACTGTGGGTAGCGACACCGGGCGTTCCCCAGCTCTGGATCCTGGCGGTGTTTGTCGCGGGTGTCTGGCTGATGCGCGCTGCTGGTTGTGTGGTGAATGATTATGCTGACCGCAAGTTTGATGGTCATGTTAAGCGTACGGCGAACCGACCACTTCCCAGCGGCGCGGTAACGGAGAAAGAGGCGCGTGCGCTGTTTGTCGTGCTGGTACTGATTTCGTTTTTACTGGTGCTGACGCTGAATACGATGACCATTCTGTTGTCGATTGCCGCGCTGGCGCTGGCGTGGGTGTACCCGTTTATGAAGCGGTATACCCATCTACCGCAAGTGGTGCTGGGGGCGGCGTTTGGCTGGTCGATTCCAATGGCTTTTGCCGCTGTGAGTGAGTCGGTGCCGTTGAGTTGTTGGTTAATGTTTCTTGCCAATATTCTGTGGGCAGTGGCTTACGACACGCAGTATGCGATGGTTGATCGTGATGATGATGTGAAGATTGGCATTAAATCCACCGCAATCCTGTTCGGCCAATACGATAAATTGATTATTGGTATTTTGCAGATTGGCGTACTGGCGCTGATGGCGATCATCGGTGAGTTAAATGGCTTAGGCTGGGGATATTACTGGTCAATTTTGGTGGCTGGCGCGCTGTTTGTTTATCAACAAAAACTGATTGCCAACCGCGAGCGAGAAGCCTGCTTTAAGGCATTTATGAATAATAACTATGTTGGTCTGGTACTGTTTTTAGGGCTGGCAATGAGTTACTGGCATTTCTGATGATGTAAAAAAGCCGGATGATCATCCGGCTTTCTTCTGGGCTGCCTGATGCGCTGCGCTTCTCAGGCCTACACAACATATCGCAATTTATTGAATTTGCAGATCATGGTAGGCCGAATAAGGCGTTTGCGCCGCATCCGGCAATTCTCACTGATTACCCTTCGCCCTGCGTCGCACTCTCAATCGTCAAACGCACGTCTGATGTAATCAACTCCGCCAGCAACTGATAGACTTTCATCGTTTCTGCCGGTTCGGCGTCGCCGCTATCGCTGATATACCCTTCATCACGCAGTGTTAGCACCAGAGAACTGAACACCGCCTTGTCGAAGAACTCTGGCGCGTTGATACCGTGCAGCACGGAGAGACGTTGCGCGACGGTGCGGCTCTCTTTTTCCAGCGTACCGCGGTTGATCGACGGGTTGGCGCTCAACAGCCAGAAGGTGATGGCATAACGTTGCAGCGTTTCGCGCGCGCCTGCGGCCAGCAGCTGTAGCGTGCGAGAATGCGCCGGGTTGATATGCAACTCATCATCTTGCAGGGTAATCAGACCCTGACGTTGCATCTCATTTGCCAGCGCATCAATAACGTCTGGCAATTCGTCGCGATCCCAGCGCAGGAACAGCTCCGCTTTCAGCATTGGGTAAAGCACATTGACGTGCTCCATCAATACGTCGCGGGAGATGTGGCGATGCTGAGTGACAATTGCCGCCATCAGCGAAGGCAGCACCAACATATGCGCAATGTTGTTGCGATAGTAGGTCATCAACACCGCTTGCTCGCGCGGCAGAATGATGATGTCGCCGATAGTGTCTTTCTCGACTTCAAACTTGTTCATTTGCAGCGCGTGATCGATAAGCTCGCTGGCGCTGGCTGAAGGAACGGTAGAGTCCGTGGAGTAAGGTACATTGCGCATCAGATCCAGGTAGCAGTTGAGTTGCTCGGTTAACTGCTCGCGGGTGAGTGAGCGCTGACGTGACGCCAGAAGCGCAGTACAGCACAGGTTCATGGCGTTTGCCGCGCCTGCGTTGTTAATGCGTACCATCAGATCGGCAGCAATATTATTGACCGTCGGCGTTAACCAGGCCGGACGCACCGCTTCGATGGGATCGATAGATTCACGCCAGTCAGGTACATGCTGGTTAAGGTAGGTCATCAACGGCATTGGTTCACCGAAGTTGACGTAACCCTGACCGAGATTACGTAGCTTGCTTAACCCGCGCAGCATCTGCGGCAAACTCTCTTTCTCTTTCGTCGCACCGCGCAGTTCTTTGGCGTAAGTACCCACTTCCATGACATGCTCATACCCGATATAGATCGGAATCAGCGTAATCGGACGCGTACCGCCACGCAGCATCGCCTGAATGGTCATCGACAGTGTACCGGTTTTCGGGTCAAGCAAACGCCCCGTACGGGAACGACCGCCTTCTACAAAGTACTCGACGGAATAACCACGGCTGAACAGTTCGCCGAGATACTCACGGAAAACGGTGGAGTAGAGTTTATTGCCTTTAAAAGTACGGCGAATGAAGAACGCACCCAGACGGCGGAAAATCGGCCCGGCAGGCCAGAAGTTCAGGTTGATCCCGGCGGCGATATGCGGTGGCACCAGCCCCTGGTGATAGAGCACGTAAGAAAGCAGCAGGTAGTCCATGTGACTGCGGTGGCAAGGCACATATACCAGCTCATGACCGTCATGAGCCAGCTGGCGAACGCGCTCAGCGTTATGGACGTTAATGCCCTGATAAAGTCGGTTCCAGGTGAAGCCCAGAATACGGTCAGTCAGGCGAATCATCTCGTAAGAGAAATTCGCCGCAATCTCTTCCATCAGTGCAATGGCGTTCTGCTGCGCTTTTTCATGGGAGATTTTTTTGCTGCGCGCTTCATCTTCTACCGCTTTGGCAATGGCGCGGGAGGCGAGCAGCTTATTAAACAGATCCTGACGGGCAGGAAGACGTGGACCTACGGCAGCCAGACGCTGACGAGCAAAGTGCATACGTGCCACGCGCGCTAGTTTCTGGGCGATAGTTTTATCCGTGCCGTGTTCATCGGCCATGCGGCGCAGAGAAACTGACGGTGAGAAACGCACAAAACTGTCGCGACCGAGCCACAGTACGGCGAAAAATTTCTGCACGCCATTTAGCATACGCAGCGGTGGGTTCACTTCACCTTTTTCCCGCCCAGGCGCGCGACCGAACATCACCGATACTGGCACCATCTGCACATCCAGATTTGGATTGCTACGATGCAAATCAAGATAGTCGTGGAACAGCTTAATGGACTCTTCTTTCGGCGTGTAATAGGTGAACACACGCGGCCCGCCGTGAATGAACACATAGCGCGGCAGTAGCGTGCCGTCAATCTCCAGCGGCTCTAAGGGGTCAGGCAGGTCATGTGCCAGACACTGGGCGCGCAACGTCAGCAAATCTGCTTTCGAGTTGTACGGTAAAACGTACATAATTGGACGAGAGGTATCCAGTCCCAGTTCCGGGGCAGGATCTGCCGGAATAGACTTGCTTTTTACCAGGATGCTTAATGGTAAATTCAGTAATTTGTAGTAAATTCGTGGCCAGCCGGACATAAACGATGTAAAGCCTCTGGTTAATAATGCAAATGCGCGGCAAGGATAGCAGAAACTCATGGGAAATTCTGTGGTATCCGCTCATGTTTCGCGCGGCGTTACGCAAACCCGAATCATCGGATTTAACGGTACACTGATATTGACGCTCATAATGTAAAAAGGTTCTTTCAATGGCCAATAATACCACTGGATTCACTCGAATTATCAAAGCTGCTGGCTATTCCTGGAAGGGGTTACGCGCGGCATGGATCAACGAAGCGGCATTCCGTCAGGAAGGCGTAGCGGTATTGTTGGCGGTGGTCATCGCCTGTTGGCTGGATGTGGACGCGATTACTCGCGTGCTGCTTATCAGCTCCGTCATGCTGGTGATGATTGTGGAAATTCTCAATAGTGCCATTGAAGCCGTGGTTGACCGAATTGGCTCTGAATACCATGAGCTTTCCGGACGCGCTAAAGATATGGGGTCCGCTGCGGTACTGATCGCGATTATCGTCGCCGTGATTACCTGGTGCATCCTGTTATGGTCGCATTTTGGATAACCCTTCCAGAATTCGATAAATCTCTGGTTTATTGTGCAGTTTATGGTTCCAAAATCGCCTTTTGCTGTATATACTCACAGCATAACTGTATATACACCCAGGGGGCGGAATGAAAGCGTTAACGGCCAGGCAGCAAGAGGTGTTTGATCTCATCCGTGATCACATCAGCCAGACAGGTATGCCGCCGACGCGTGCGGAAATCGCGCAGCGTTTGGGGTTCCGTTCCCCAAACGCGGCTGAAGAACATCTGAAAGCGCTGGCACGCAAAGGCGTTATTGAAATTGTTTCCGGCGCATCACGCGGGATTCGTCTGTTACAGGAAGAGGAAGAGGGGTTGCCACTGGTAGGTCGTGTGGCTGCCGGTGAACCGCTTCTGGCGCAGCAGCACATTGAAGGTCATTATCAGGTTGATCCTTCCTTGTTCAAGCCGAATGCGGATTTCCTGCTGCGCGTCAGCGGGATGTCGATGAAAGATATCGGCATTATGGATGGCGACTTGCTGGCTGTGCATAAAACTCAGGACGTACGTAATGGTCAGGTCGTCGTCGCTCGTATTGATGACGAAGTTACCGTTAAGCGTCTGAAAAAACAGGGCAATAAAGTCGAACTGTTGCCAGAAAACAGTGAGTTTAAACCGATTGTCGTTGACCTT
Organism: Escherichia sp. MOD1-EC6300; assembly: GCF_002965045.1. Taxonomy (NCBI): domain Bacteria; kingdom Pseudomonadati; phylum Pseudomonadota; class Gammaproteobacteria; order Enterobacterales; family Enterobacteriaceae; genus Escherichia; species Escherichia sp. MOD1-EC6300. The sequence continues at coordinate 42,255 of NZ_PTRH01000011.1, forward strand.
CGTCAGCAAAGCTTCACGATTGAAGGGCTGGCGGTTGGGGTTATTCGCAACGGCGACTGGCTGTGACATATCTCTGAGACCGCGATGCCGCCTGGCGTCGCGGTTTGTTTTTCATCTCTCTTCATCAGGCTTGTCTGCATGGCATTCCTCACTTCATCTGATAAAGCACTCTGGCATCTCGCCTTACCCATGATTTTCTCCAATATCACCGTCCCGTTGCTTGGGCTGGTCGATACGGCGGTTATTGGTCATCTTGATAGTCCGGTTTATCTGGGCGGTGTGGCGGTTGGTGCAACGGCGACCAGCTTTCTCTTTATGCTGTTGCTGTTTTTGCGCATGAGCACCACCGGGCTTACTGCGCAGGCTTATGGTGCCCAAAATCCCCAGGCATTAGCCCGTGCGCTGGTACAGCCGTTGCTGTTGGCTCTGGGGGCTGGGGCGTTAATTGCGCTACTGCGTACGCCGATTATCGATCTGGCGCTGCATATTGTTGGCGGTAGCGAAGCAGTGCTGGAACAGGCGCGGCGCTTTCTTGAAATCCGCTGGTTAAGCGCACCGGCGTCGCTGGCGAATCTGGTGTTACTTGGCTGGCTACTCGGCGTGCAATATGCCCGTGCGCCAGTAATTTTGTTAGTAGTCGGCAATATTCTCAACATAGTGCTGGATGTCTGGCTGGTGATGGGGCTGCATATGAACGTGCAGGGCGCTGCGCTGGCGACGGTTATTGCGGAATATGCAACATTGCTGATTGGTCTGCTACTAGTGCGTAAAATCATCAAAACACGCGGTATCTCCGGCGAAATGCTGAAAAAAGCCTGGCGAGGTAATTTCCGCCGTTTGCTGGCGCTTAACCGCGATATCATGCTGCGCTCGCTGTTGCTGCAACTCTGTTTTGGTGCGATCACCGTACTTGGCGCACGACTTGGAAGTGACATCATCGCGGTAAACGCGGTTCTGATGACGCTACTCACCTTTACCGCCTATGCGCTTGATGGTTTTGCCTACGCGGTTGAAGCGCATTCAGGTCAGGCGTACGGTGCGCGCGACGGGAGCCAGCTATTGGAGGTCTGGCGCGCAGCGTGCCGCCAGTCGGGGATCGTTGCACTGCTGTTTTCGGTGATTTATTTACTGGCAGGGGAACACATCATTGCGTTGTTGACGTCGTTAACCCAGATTCAACAGCTGGCCGACCGCTATCTTATCTGGCAGGTGATTTTGCCATTGGTCGGTGTCTGGTGTTATCTACTGGACGGCATGTTTATAGGCGCAACGCGTGCGGCTGAAATGCGTAACAGTATGGCGGTAGCAGCAGCAGGTTTTGCCCTGACGCTCCTTACGCTGCCGTGGCTGGGCAATCATGGTTTGTGGTTGGCGTTAACTGTCTTTCTGGCGCTGCGCGGGCTTTCTCTGGCAGCTATCTGGCAGCGTCACTGGCGCAACGGTACCTGGTTTGCAGCAACGTGACGGTTAAAAATTCTGAATAAATAATCCTGGGTAAAATTCCTGACTACACTTAATCTCACGTTCAGAAGAAAAGTGAGCGTACTCTCATTCACAACCTAACGATGAGGTCTTGATTATGAATAAAGATGAAGCCGGCGGTAACTGGAAACAGTTTAAAGGTAAAGTGAAAGAGCAATGGGGCAAACTGACCGATGATGATATGACGGTCATTGAAGGTAAACGTGATCAACTGGTCGGTAAAATCCAGGAACGTTATGGTTATCAGAAAGATCAGGCAGAAAAAGAGGTCGTGGATTGGGAAACCCGCAATGAATATCGCTGGTAATTAATCCCTTCTGCCCGACGTGTACAAGGATGTACGCCCTGTTAGCGAGATTTCTTTTTCACCTGAATAGAGTGGTCATGGTGGCACTGTTCAGGATGACGACACGCTTCTATTTCTACACATGCTGAACATAATCCATGTGCTTCAATCACATTATGCCGCAGGGCAAAACCCATTTTTGCCGCCAGCGTATGCATGATGTCCTCCACACCTTCCGCACACTCTTCTTTCACCGCACCGCAGCGATCGCAAATAAACATAGCTGAAGTATGCGTTGGCTGGTCGAACAGATGACAGAGCACATAGCTGTTGGTGGACTCAACTTTATGCACAAACCCTTGCTCAAGGAGAAAGTCTAGCGCGCGGTAAACCGTTGGCGGCTTGGCTTGCGGTTCAGCTTCGCGCAACAAATCAAGCAGATCATAAGCGCTGATAGCGCCATCCTGCAGACTCATCAGGCGTAACACTTCCAGGCGCTGCGGGGTCAGGCGCACATTACGCTGCGCACAGAGTTTTTCAGCCTGCGCTAATAATTCCTGCGTTGTGGTCTTTTCCATCGGGCACCTCAAGGTGTGGGTTAAGAATGTCCTTACTTTACCATGTTCCAGGAAAAACACCGAGAACCCTTATTGTTGTTGTAATGTTGATTTTCTGTTTCATAGGTAAGGTGTTGTATAGCCAGGTGACACCATTATCAACATGACAATAATTATTACTCCATTTTTAAATACATTGCTTGAAGTTAACTCGCTATTTATTTAAATGCGTTTGAAAGTATGCCTACAGATCAGAAATTATGAGCGGTTTTTGATAGTGACTTTTTGTCAAATGAATTATAAGAATGATACAGCTCGGTAAAAAGGTGGATAAATTATGTCAAGTATAATAGGAAGTTCAAGAGATTACTTTAATAAAAGCCTCAACTCAAATCAATACGATAATAAAAATGTAAGCTCGGAAAAACTTAAGGATATGTATAATAAATCGGTTGATTATGCAACGATGAGTAATCGCGCTGCGATTATTGCAAAAATAGATTTGTTTATTCAGAGTATTACCCATAATTTATGGACTGCAAGTGAAAAGAATGTTTCCTTAATTGGACGAATAAATGCTCTCAAAGATTGGGTTGACGAGTGTATTGTACAGTGCACTAATGAGCAATTAGGTGATCGTGACTATATTTCTGCATTTGTAGAACGGGCGATTTTTCATTATGCGATGGATTTTGTTTGTAATCCAATGGAAAATAGCGATGCAACTCTAATAGACAGGTGTACTTTCGATGTAATAAATCAGAATGACCTTCCCTCCGCAATTCAGCTATTTTATGATAAACCCTATGGTAAAGTACCTGTAGCGTCATTACATCTAAAAACTGTAAGCGAAGGTTTTTTAAATTTGGAAAATGCATATAAAGCAAAGAACGATGCTCGCTTAAAACCCTTGGCTTCCCTTTTACTTTCATTCTCATATGGTAGTGCATCAGCTGATATCATAGCAACAGCACGAAGAGTTAATGATTATTGTGAAAACTACATAACAAGTAAGATAAAAATATTATCTCGTCAAGTGATGAAAAAAAGCCTGATGGATATGAAAGAATTAGTAGATAAAAATGAACTGGATTTTAATTTAATTCTGAATGAGAGGAAAAAGAAGGCTGAAGAAGACAATAAAGACATCACAGACATTACAAAAATGCAGGCTGCAGGTGAGACGTTAATTAAATTCGTTCAATCATTTGACCCAGACTCAACGGGACCCATTGTAATTGGCAAAGATATGAATGACAAAGATATAAATGACAACGATCTCATTAACGAAGATATTATTAAGTTCATTTATGACCTATTCGGTATTGTGTTAAAAAAATAAAATATGAATTTTCTCTGTAGTATGGAATTTTTTACATAAAAGAACCCAACATTGCTTGGGTTCTTTTTTATCTATCATTGCCATTCGCCGCGAGATAGTTCAACACGCTTTTATGTATGATTTTTTATTTATCGTCGAAACTGAATTGTTTATCATTGCTTTTCACAACGCTAACATCTAATAAGATTATTTCTTCAATTCGCGAGAGCGTCACGCTTTGAAGGGATCTCATTTTTCTTTTTCAAAGAGCCAGGCGCTTCCTGTTGTTATGGTATAGTACCCCGCTATTGAGCCTCCTGAACAGTGATGCTGAATAACATAACTCCATGATATATCGTTAAAATAATCTCTACATTTGAAAATGCACGGTAATTCTGAAATGCAAAAAATCAACCAAACCAGCGCAATGCCTGAAAAAACTGACGTTCACTGGAGTGGTCGGTTTAGCGTTGCACCAATGCTCGACTGGACGGACAGACACTGCCGTTATTTCCTGCGTCTGCTTTCCCGCAATACGTTGCTGTATACAGAAATGGTGACCACAGGGGCGATTATTCACGGTAAAGGTGATTACCTGGCGTACAGTGAAGAAGAACATCCGGTAGCGTTGCAACTGGGCGGTAGCGATCCGGCGGCGCTGGCGCAGTGTGCGAAGCTGGCAGAAACGCGCGGATATGATGAGATCAACCTGAATGTCGGCTGCCCGTCTGACCGGGTACAGAACGGCATGTTTGGTGCGTGCCTGATGGGCAATGCGCAGCTGGTTGCCGACTGCGTGAAAGCGATGCGCGATGTCGTATCGATTCCGGTGACGGTGAAAACGCGTATTGGCATCGATGACCAGGACAGCTATGAATTTCTCTGCGATTTCATCAACACCGTTTCCGGCAAAGGCGAGTGTGAGATGTTCATCATCCACGCACGTAAAGCCTGGCTTTCTGGGTTAAGCCCGAAAGAAAACCGTGAAATCCCGCCGCTTGATTACCCGCGCGTTTATCAACTGAAGCGCGACTTTCCGCATCTGACGATGTCGATTAACGGTGGTATCAAGTCGCTGGAAGAGGCTAAAGCGCATTTGCAACATATGGATGGCGTGATGGTAGGGCGCGAGGCGTATCAGAATCCGGGTATTCTGGCGGCGGTAGACCGAGAGATTTTTGGTTCCTCGGATACCGATGCCGATCCGGTGGCGGTGGTGCGTGCCATGTATCCGTATATTGAGCGTGAACTCAGCCAGGGAACTTATCTGGGCCATATTACCCGGCATATGCTGGGGCTGTTCCAGGGTATTCCTGGCGCGCGGCAGTGGCGGCGTTATTTAAGTGAAAATGCCCATAAAGCGGGTGCTGACATTAACGTGCTGGAACACGCGCTCAAACTGGTGGCAGATAAGCGTTAACTTTTCACCAAAAAGTAGTCAAATTCACCGCGCCCTGCGCACCGTCGCGGGGCGTTTTGCTGTTAAATCAATAAATTAGTTTTGGCATGATTCTTGTAATGCCAGCAAGAGATTTCATATTTGGGAGAGCATCATGCTGGAACTACTTTTTGTGATTGGCTTTTTTGTCATGCTGATGGTCACCGGCGTTTCGTTGCTGGGTATTATCGCTGCGCTGGTTGTGGCGACGGCCATTATGTTCCTCGGCGGTATGCTGGCATTGATGATTAAGTTGCTGCCGTGGCTGTTATTGGCGATTGCGGTAGTGTGGGTTATTAAGGCGATTAAAGCACCAAAAGTGCCGAAATATCAGCGCTATGACCGTTGGCGTTACTAAGGGATTGTGCGGACGATCACAACCTAAGGTTTTATCCTTAGAACAAAATAGGAATTGATAATCAAATCTGTCACTATTGCGCCTCTAACAGATTCATCGTGCTGTACCCTACATACAGCCGAACTATAAAAAGAAAGGGCTTCCCAGGTGGAAGCCCTATTTCTTTTATGGAATCAACAGGCTGGAGCCTTGCGTCGCCCGGCTTTCCAGAATCTCATGCGCACGCTGCGCATCCTTCAGCGGATATTTCTGTTGTTCGGCGACATCGACCTTAATCACACCGCTGGCAATCAAAGAGAATAGTTCATTACTGGCCTCGGTTAATTCCTCCCGCGTGGTGATATAGCCTTGCAGGGAAGGGCGTGTCACATACAACGAGCCTTTCTGATTGAGAATGCCTAAGTTCACACCGGTAACCGCACCTGATGAGTTGCCAAAACTGACCATTAAGCCGCGGCGTTGCAGGCAATCCAGCGACCGTTCCCAGGTGTCTCTGCCCACGGAATCGTACACCACGCGCACTTTCTTGCCACCGGTGATCTCTTTTAACCGCTCGACCAGATTCTCTTCGCGATAGTTAATAACCTGCCATGCGCCCGCTTTTAGCGCACTCTGCGCTTTTTGCGCGGTTCCCACGGTGCCGATAAGTTTCGCCCCAAGGGCTTTTGCCCACTGGCAGGCAATTAAGCCAACGCCGCCAGCCGCTGCGTGGAACAGGAACTGCTCATCAGGTTTAATTTCATAGGTTTTGCGCAGCAGATAATAAACCGTTAAGCCTTTCAGGAATGATGCCGCCGCTTGCTCAAAAGAAATTGCCGCGGGCAGAATCGCCGCTTTATCGGCATTGACGTTATGCACAGAGCTGTAAGCGCCTAATGCCGACTGTGCATAGACTACGCGATCGCCTGCCTTAATATGCTTTACACCACTGCCGACTTTACTCACGATGCCTGCCGCTTCGGTACCTAATCCGCTGGGTAGCGATGGCGGCGGATAAAGGCCGCTGCGGATATACGTGTCGATAAAATTGATGCCGATGGCTTTATTTTCGACCTGGATTTCATTCTCCGCCGGATCGGCAGGAGTGAACTCTACGGCTTGAAGTACTTCCGGGCCACCGTGCTTGTGAAATTCAATTCGTGTTGCCATGTGTCCTCCAGAACGTATCGTCAGGGTCTGCTTCATATGGTAAAGTTTCGACCCATTCTTTATCTCGGTAACTCCATTCACTATGGCAGGAAATAAACCCTTCAACAAACAGCAGGCTGAACCCCGCGAACGCGATCCACAAGTTGCCGGGCTGAAAGTGCCTCCGCACTCGATCGAAGCGGAGCAGTCGGTGTTGGGCGGTTTAATGCTGGATAACGAACGCTGGGACGATGTAGCCGAGCGTGTGGTGGCAGACGATTTTTACACCCGACCACACCGTCATATCTTTACCGAAATGGCGCGTTTGCAGGAAAGCGGTAGTCCTATCGATCTGATTACCCTTGCGGAATCGCTGGAACGTCAGGGACAACTCGACAGCGTTGGTGGTTTTGCTTACCTGGCAGAGTTGTCAAAAAATACGCCAAGTGCGGCGAACATCAGTGCCTATGCGGACATCGTGCGTGAACGTGCCGTTGTCCGTGAAATGATCTCTGTCGCGAATGAGATTGCCGAAGCCGGTTTTGATCCGCAGGGGCGAACCAGCGAAGACCTGTTGGACCTGGCTGAATCCCGCGTCTTTAAAATTGCCGAAAGTCGTGCAAACAAAGACGAAGGGCCGAAGAACATCGCCGATGTGCTCGACGCAACCGTGGCGCGTATTGAGCAGCTGTTTCAGCAGCCACACGATGGCGTTACCGGGGTAAACACCGGTTATGACGATCTCAACAAAAAAACCGCTGGTTTGCAGCCGTCGGATTTGATCATCGTCGCAGCGCGTCCGTCGATGGGTAAAACGACATTTGCGATGAACCTCGTCGAAAACGCGGCGATGTTGCAAGATAAACCGGTACTTATCTTCTCTCTTGAGATGCCATCAGAACAGATTATGATGCGTTCTCTGGCGTCGCTGTCGCGCGTTGACCAGACTAAAATTCGTACCGGGCAACTGGATGATGAAGACTGGGCGCGCATTTCCGGCACGATGGGCATTTTGCTGGAAAAACGTAATATCTATATTGATGATTCCTCCGGTCTGACGCCCACAGAAGTGCGCTCTCGCGCCCGCCGCATTGCCCGTGAACACGGCGGCATCGGGCTTATCATGATCGACTACTTGCAATTGATGCGTGTACCGGCACTTTCCGATAACCGTACCCTGGAAATTGCAGAAATCTCCCGCTCGCTGAAAGCACTGGCGAAAGAACTGAACGTGCCGGTGGTGGCGCTGTCCCAGTTGAACCGTTCTCTGGAACAACGTGCCGACAAACGCCCGGTCAACTCCGACCTGCGTGAATCTGGCTCTATCGAGCAGGATGCGGACTTGATCATGTTTATCTATCGTGATGAGGTGTATCACGAAAACAGTGATTTAAAAGGCATCGCGGAAATTATTATCGGTAAACAACGTAACGGCCCAATCGGGACGGTACGCCTGACCTTTAACGGTCAATGGTCGCGCTTCGACAACTATGCGGGGCCGCAGTACGACGACGAATAATAATTATTTTATGAATTAGGTAATTAAAGCAAACACTTATCAAGGAACACAAATGCAAGCGGCAACTGTTGTGATTAACCGCCGCGCTCTGCGACACAACCTGCAACGTCTTCGTGAACTGGCTCCTGCCAGTAAAATGGTTGCGGTGGTGAAAGCGAACGCTTATGGTCACGGTCTTCTTGAGACCGCGCGAACGCTCCCCGATGCTGACGCCTTTGGCGTAGCCCGTCTCGAAGAAGCTCTGCGACTGCGTGCGGGGGGAATCACCAAACCTGTACTGTTACTCGAAGGCTTTTTTGATGCCAGAGATTTACCGACGATTTCTGCGCAGCATTTTCATACCGCCGTGCATAACGAAGAACAGCTTGCTGCGCTGGAAGAGGCTAGCCTGGACGAGCCGGTTACCGTCTGGATGAAACTCGATACTGGTATGCACCGTCTGGGTGTAAGGCCGGAACAGGCTGAGACGTTTTATCATCGCCTGACCCAGTGCAAAAACGTTCGTCAGCCGGTGAATATTGTCAGCCATTTTGCGCGCGCGGATGAGCCAAAATGCGGTGCAACCGAGAAACAACTCGATATCTTTAATACCTTTTGTGAAGGCAAACCTGGTCAACGTTCCATTGCCGCGTCGGGGGGCATTCTGCTGTGGCCACAGTCACATTTTGACTGGGTGCGCCCGGGCATCATTCTTTACGGTGTCTCGCCGCTGGAAGATCGCTCCACCGGTGCCGATTTTGGCTGTCAGCCGGTAATGTCATTGACCTCCAGCCTGATTGCTGTGCGTGAGCATAAAGCCGGAGAGCCTGTCGGTTATGGTGGAACCTGGGTAAGCGAACGTAATACCCGTCTTGGCGTAGTCGCTATGGGTTATGGCGATGGTTATCCGCGCGCCGCGCCGTCCGGTACGCCAGTGCTGGTGAACGGTCGCGAAGTGCCGATTGTCGGGCGAGTCGCGATGGATATGATCTGCGTCGACTTAGGTCCACAGGCGCAGGATAAAGCCGGGGACCCGGTCATTTTATGGGGCGAAGGTTTGCCCGTAGAACGTATCGCTGAAATGACGAAAGTGAGCGCTTACGAACTTATCACGCGCCTGACTTCAAGGGTCGCGATGAAATACGTGGATTAATCGTTCTGTAATATCTGATTATCTGTGCCGGATGTGGTATGAATGCCTATCCGGCTAATAAAATCTTACTAATTCAATAAATTGATATTATTTCATGCTGTTATAAAGGTCGTGCCTCTGGCGAATGTGCGTTTGTCATTGGTCACTTTTTGTTGCTAATTGTCGTTCACCCCTGAACATCCTCTCGATCTTCCCCACCTTCCGGTTTATTGTGGTTTAACCACCTGCCCGTAAACCTGGAGAACCATCGCGTGTTTCAAAAAGTTGACGCCTACGCTGGCGACCCGATTCTTACGCTTATGGAGCGTTTCAAAGAAGACCCTCGCAGCGACAAAGTGAATTTAAGTATCGGTCTGTACTACAACGAAGACGGAATTATTCCCCAACTGAAAGCCGTGGCGGATGCGGAAGCGCGCCTGAATGCGCAGCCTCATGGCGCTTCGCTTTATTTACCGATGGAAGGGCTTAATAGCTATCGCCATGCCATTGCGCCGCTGCTGTTTGGTGCGGACCATCCGGTACTGCAACAACAGCGCGTAGCAACCATTCAAACCCTTGGCGGCTCAGGGGCATTGAAAGTGGGCGCAGATTTCCTGAAACGCTACTTCCCGGAATCAGGTGTATGGGTCAGCGATCCCACCTGGGAAAACCACGTAGCAATATTCGCCGGGGCTGGTTTCGAAGTGAGTACTTACCCCTGGTACGACAAAGCAACCAACGGCGTGCGTTTTAATGACCTGTTAGCGACGCTGGAAACATTACCTGCCCGCAGTATTGTGTTGCTGCATCCATGCTGCCACAACCCAACCGGTGCCGATCTCACCAATGACCAGTGGGATGCGGTGATTGAAATTCTCAAAGCCCGCGAGCTTATCCCATTTCTTGATATTGCCTATCAAGGATTTGGTGCCGGTATGGAAGAGGATGCCTACGCCATTCGCGCCATTGCCAGCGCTGGATTACCCGCTCTGGTGAGCAATTCGTTCTCGAAAATTTTCTCCCTTTACGGCGAGCGCGTCGGCGGACTTTCTGTGCTGTGTGAAGATGCCGAAGCCGCAGGCCGCGTACTGGGGCAATTGAAAGCAACAGTTCGCCGCAACTACTCCAGCCCGCCGAATTTTGGTGCGCAGGTGGTGGCTGCGGTGCTGAATGACGAGGCATTGAAAGCCAGCTGGCTGGCGGAAGTAGAAGAGATGCGTACTCGCATTCTGGCGATGCGTCAGGAACTGGTGAAGGTATTGAGCACAGAAATGCCAGAACGCAATTTCGATTATCTGCTTAATCAGCGCGGTATGTTCAGTTATACCGGTTTAAGTGCCGCTCAGGTTGACCGACTACGTGAAGAATTTGGTGTCTATCTCATCGCCAGCGGTCGCATGTGTGTCGCCGGGTTAAATACGGCAAATGTACAACGTGTGGCAAAGGCGTTTGCTGCGGTGATGTAATGTCGTTGGCAGGCGGATGAACAGCCGCCTGCTCAATCATCAATAAGTGGGTATACGTATTTTTTCGGCTAATCGTACAAAGGAATGGGTTCTGATAATCGATATTTCCTACTGAGAAAATAGAAGTTTTTATATCCGAATATTTTTACACGATAGAGAGCCATTAAGTTATTAAATACAACAAACATAGTCTGATCGCATGTGATCCTGCTCCCTTTCTTAACAAAAGCCGTAGATAACCCTTTTATTCCCTGGCAGCTGGCGTTATGGTCAGATGGTTTTTGCAACAAATCTCATAATAAAACGTTTCAATAGACTGACTATTTAGGGAAAAATATGCGCAAGATCACACAGGCTTTGAGTGCCGTTTGCTTATTGTTCGCTCTAAACAGTTCCGCTGTTGCCCTGGCCTCATCTCCTTCACCGCTTAACCCTGGTACTAACGTTGCCAGGCTTGCTGAACAGGCACCAATTCATTGGGTTTCGGTCGCACAAATTGAAAATAGCCTCGCAGGGCGTCCGCCAATGGCGGTGGGGTTTGATATCGATGACACGGTACTTTTTTCCAGTCCGGGCTTCTGGCGCGGCAAAAAAACCTTCTCGCCAGAAAGCGAAGATTATCTGAAAAATCCTGTGTTCTGGGAAAAAATGAACAATGGCTGGGATGAATTCAGCATTCCAAAAGAGGTCGCTCGCCAGCTGATTGATATGCATGTACGCCGCGGTGACGCGATCTTCTTTGTGACTGGTCGTAGCCCGACGAAAACAGAAACGGTTTCAAAAACGCTGGCGGATAATTTTCATATTCCTGCCACCAACATGAATCCGGTAATTTTTGCAGGCGATAAACCAGGTCAAAATACAAAATCGCAATGGCTACAGGATAAAAATATCCGAATTTTTTATGGCGATTCCGATAACGATATTACCGCCGCACGCGAAGTCGGTGCTCGTGGTATCCGCATTCTGCGCGCCTCCAACTCTACCTACAAACCCTTGCCACAAGCGGGTGCGTTTGGTGAAGAGGTGATCGTCAATTCAGAATACTGACAGAGCGGGAGAGCGTGACACTCTCCCGAATGCTGTTTTTTTAATCACACCTTTATCCTTTCGCTGTCTTGCTGCAAACTGATTAAGAGAGTTTTATCAAGGAGCAGCACATGTGGTATCAAAAGACGCTCACGCTTAGCGCCAAATCTCGTGGATTTCATCTGGTAACGGATGAAATACTGCATCAGCTGGCTGATATGCCGCGCGTTAACATCGGTTTACTGCATCTGTTGCTGCAACATACCTCCGCCTCTCTGACACTTAATGAGAACTGCGATCCCACCGTACGCCACGACATGGAGCGTTTTTTCCTCCGCACCGTTCCCGATAACGGAAATTATGAGCATGACTATGAGGGAGCAGACGATATGCCTTCTCATATCAAATCCTCAATGCTGGGAACATCGCTTGTATTGCCGGTGCATAAAGGGCGTATTCAGACCGGCACCTGGCAAGGCATCTGGCTGGGGGAACATCGCATCCACGGCGGATCGCGTCGCATCATCGCGACACTACAAGGGGAGTAAAAAATGACCATTTCGGAGTTGCTACAATATTGCATGGCAAAACCAGGCGCAGAACAGAGCGTGCATAACGACTGGAAAGCGACGCAGATCAAAGTGGAAGATGTACTGTTTGCGATGGTGAAAGAAGTAGAAAATCGCCCAGCTGTTTCGCTGAAAACCAGCCCGGAGCTGGCGGAGCTGCTACGTCAGCAGCACAGCGATGTGCGTCCAAGCCGCCATCTGAATAAAGCGCACTGGAGCACCGTGTATCTCGACGGTTCGCTGCCAGATTCGCAAATCTATTATCTGGTGGATGCGTCTTATCAGCAGGCGGTGAATTTACTGCCGGAAGAAAAACGTAAATTGCTGGTGCAACTCTGAAAGGAAAAGGCCGCTCAGAAAGCGGCCTTTGCGATTACAGCATCGGCTTAAGGAAGCGTGCCGTGTGTGATGCTGCGCACTCCGCGACGGTTTCTGGTGTACCGGAGACGAGGATCTCGCCGCCGCCACTGCCGCCTTCCGGTCCCAGGTCGACAATCCAGTCAGCGGTTTTGATCACGTCGAGATTGTGCTCAATCACCACGATGGTATTGCCCTGATCGCGCAGTTTATGCAGTACGTCGAGCAGTTGCTGAATATCGGCGAAGTGCAGACCGGTGGTCGGCTCGTCGAGAATATACAGTGTCTGCCCGGTGCCGCGTTTTGACAGCTCACGCGCCAGCTTCACGCGCTGGGCTTCACCACCAGAAAGCGTGGTTGCGGACTGCCCGAGGCGAATGTACGTCAGGCCAACGTCCATCAACGTTTGCAGCTTACGCGCCAGAGCTGGCACCGCATCAAAGAACTCACGCGCCTCTTCGATGGTCATATCCAGCACTTCGTGGATGGTTTTGCCTTTGTACTTAATCTCCAGCGTTTCACGGTTATAGCGTTTACCTTTGCACTGGTCGCACGGTACGTAAATGTCCGGCAGGAAGTGCATCTCCACTTTGATCACGCCGTCGCCCTGACAGGCTTCGCAGCGTCCGCCACGGACGTTAAAGCTGAAACGTCCTGGCGTATAACCACGCGCACGGGATTCCGGTACGCCCGCAAACAGTTCACGTACAGGCGTAAACACGCCAGTATAAGTCGCCGGGTTAGAACGCGGAGTACGACCAATTGGGCTTTGGTCGATATCGATCACTTTATCGAAATGCTCCAGCCCCTGAATATCGCGATAAGGTGCCGGTTCGGCGATGGTCGCACCATTCAACTGGCGTTGGGCAATCGGGAACAGTGTGTCGTTAATCAGCGTCGATTTACCGGAACCTGAAACCCCTGTGATGCAGGTAAACAGACCGACTGGCAGCGTCAGCGTCACGTCTTTCAGGTTATTACCACGTGCGCCTGTCAGCTTCAGCACTTTTTCCGGATTCGCCGGAACGCGTTTCTTCGGCACTTCAATCTTGCGTTTGCCGCTCATGTACTGCCCGGTTAACGACTCAGGCACCGCCATAATCGCTTCCAGGGGACCTTCCGCGACTACTTCACCGCCGTGTACACCTGCGCCCGGGCCAATGTCGATCACATGGTCAGCGGCGCGAATCGCGTCTTCGTCGTGCTCCACCACAATCACGGTATTACCGAGATCGCGCAGATGGATAAGCGTACCCAGCAGGCGCTCGTTATCGCGCTGGTGCAGGCCGATAGACGGCTCATCCAGCACGTACATCACGCCAACCAGGCCCGCACCAATCTGGCTCGCCAGACGGATACGCTGGGCTTCACCGCCAGAAAGCGTTTCTGCCGAGCGGGAAAGTGTCAGGTAATTCAGGCCGACGTTAACGAGGAATTTCAGGCGATCGCCAATCTCCTTAAGAATTTTTTCCGCAATCTTCGCTCGTTGACCTGCGAGTTTGAGATTGTTGAAGAATTCCATCGCATGACCGATGCTCATGTCGGAGATAGCAGGCAGCGGCGTATTCTCGACATACACATGGCGCGCTTCCCGACGCAGACGCGTTCCTTCGCAGCTGGCGCACGGGCGATTGCTGATAAACTTGGCTAATTCTTCGCGTACCGCACTGGATTCCGTCTCTTTATAACGGCGCTCCATATTGTGCAGCACGCCTTCAAACGGATGACGACGAATGGAGGTATCGCCGCGATCGTTCATGTATTTGAATTCAATGTTTTCTTTGCCTGAACCGTACAGCACCACTTTATGCACGTTCGCGCTAAGGCTGCCCCACGGCGCTTCGACGTCGAACTTATAGTGATCTGCCAGCGATTTCAGCATCTGGAAATAATAGAAGTTGCGGCGATCCCAGCCTCGGATCGCACCGCCAGCCAGCGACAGTTCCGGGTTTTGGATCACGCGATCAGGATCGAAATATTGCTGTACGCCAAGGCCGTCACAGGTCGGGCAGGCACCCGCCGGGTTGTTAAACGAAAACAGGCGTGGTTCCAGTTCACGCATACTGTAGCCGCAAATTGGGCAGGCGAAGTTGGCGGAAAATAGCAGCTCTTCCGCTTTTGGATCGTCCATATCGGCAACTACCGCGGTACCACCGGAAAGCTCCAGCGCGGTTTCAAACGACTCTGCCAGACGTTGGGTGAGATCGTCACGCACCTTGAAGCGATCAACCACCACTTCAATGGTATGTTTCTTTTGCAGTTCCAGTTTCGGCGGATCGGAAAGATCGCAGACTTCGCCATCAATACGAGCACGGATGTAACCCTGGCTTGCCAGGTTCTCCAGCGTTTTGGTGTGTTCGCCTTTGCGCTCTTTAATGATTGGCGCGAGCAGCATCAGACGCTTGCCTTCCGGCTGCGACAGCACGTTATCCACCATCTGGCTGACGGTTTGCGCCGCCAGCGGTACATCGTGGTCCGGGCAGCGCGGCTCACCGACGCGGGCGAACAACAAACGCAAATAGTCGTGGATTTCGGTGATTGTCCCCACCGTAGAACGCGGGTTATGAGACGTCGATTTCTGCTCAATCGAGATGGCAGGAGAAAGCCCTTCAATATGATCGACGTCCGGCTTTTCCATCAGTGACAGAAACTGCCGCGCGTAGGCGGAAAGGGATTCAACGTAACGGCGCTGCCCTTCGGCATATAAGGTGTCGAAAGCGAGCGAGGATTTGCCAGAACCCGAAAGCCCGGTCACGACAATGAGCTTGTCGCGGGGGATAACGAGGTTGATGTTTTTGAGATTATGGGTGCGGGCGCCCCGAACTTCGATCTTATCCATTCACCTTTCCCGGATTAAACGCTTTTTTGCCCGGTGGCATGGTGCTACCGGCGATCACAAACGGTTAATTATGACACAAATTGACCTGAATGAATATACAGTATTGGAATGCATTACCCGGAGTGTTGTGTAACAATGTCTGGCCAGGTTTGTTTCCCTGAACCGAGGTCACAACATAGTAAAAGCGCTATTGGTAATGGTACAATCGCGCGTTTACACTTATTCAGAACGATTTTTTTTCAGGAGACACGAACATGGCCAGCAGAGGCGTAAACAAGGTTATTCTCGTTGGTAATCTGGGTCAGGACCCGGAAGTACGCTACATGCCAAATGGTGGCGCAGTTGCCAACATTACGCTGGCTACTTCCGAATCCTGGCGTGATAAAGCGACCGGCGAGATGAAAGAGCAGACTGAATGGCACCGCGTTGTGCTGTTCGGCAAACTGGCAGAAGTGGCCAGCGAATATCTGCGTAAAGGTTCTCAGGTTTATATCGAAGGTCAGCTGCGTACCCGCAAATGGACCGATCAATCCGGTCAAGATCGCTACACCACTGAAGTTGTGGTAAACGTTGGCGGCACCATGCAGATGCTGGGTGGTCGTCAGGGTGGTGGCGCTCCTGCAGGTGGCAATATCGGTGGTGGTCAGCCGCAGGGCGGTTGGGGTCAGCCTCAGCAGCCGCAGGGCGGCAATCAGTTCAGCGGCGGCGCGCAGTCTCGCCCGCAGCAGTCTGCTCCGGCAGCACCGTCTAATGAGCCGCCGATGGATTTTGATGACGACATTCCGTTCTAAGATTTCTTTTGGTTCAGGTGGTTACCGCCAGTGTGCGTTAGCCACAGCCTCAGATTGATATCTGCCCGGTAGCTACTCGGGACATTGAAAAATACATATTTATCCCCAACAGGCTGGTTGGGGATTTTTAATACCTGAGTGATGTTGATGATGCTGCAGTTTGTTTTATGTGAACTATGAGTCTGATGATATTGACTCCTGCCATATACATTTTAAATAAACAATGCGAATCCCGCGGCGAAGAGTATCGATAACACGGTTGCCATTAAACCAGGAACAATAAACGGATGATCGATTATTCGATTTCCTAATTTCGTTGACCCCGTATCATCAAGAGTCACGGCGGCTAATAATGTGGGGTAGTTAGGTAAAATAAAAAGAGAAGCCGTTGCTGGAAAGCAGGCGACCAGAGTGGCAGGGGCGATACCCATACTTAATGCAATAGGAAAAAGTATTTTGGTGGAGGCCGCCTGAGAATATAGAAAACATGACGCCAGCATAATAATAATTGCCAGCAACAATGGTGAATCTAATAAATATCCGGAAATCATGCTTTGAAACCACACCTGGTTACTATCCATGAATGTAGAACCGAGCCAGGCGACACCTAAAATACAGATGCATGACGTCATCCCTGTTTTAAAAACTGATGTCGCAGGAATGTTATTCACATTTACCCGGCAAAACATAACAATGGCGAGTGCTACAGCCATCATTACTGAAATACGGACCTGTCCACTATTTAAAACGGGATGTATGATAACGCCTGTTTTCGGACTGGCAATGAGGGCGTAAAAAAGTACTACAACTAGGCCAAAAATAAATATTAGTACTGAGCGACGAGCTCCCTGTACCACAGGCGCAGACAGAGATTTTTTCGTTACAGCCATATGTACGGGTAATTGATCATTCTGGCGAAGTTTGTCCCAGAACAGGTAAAAAAGCGAAGTACAAATCAACGCTAATAAAGTAGCCGGTATAGAAACGGCAATGAGTTGCAAATATCCCCATCCCTGGTGATTTTTTTCCAGGATGCCTGAAAAGAAAATAACGGCGGCAGAGATAGGCGAGGCAACAATACCTAACAATGAAGCGGTAACCGAAAGCGCCAACGCCCGGGTGGGACGAAGTTGATTTTCCTTCGCGACACCCACAATAACCGGCATACAGGCAAATGACACCTGACCGGTACTGGCCATCATGGTTAATAGCCATGTAGACAGAGGTGCAGTTATTACCAGCAGGCGAGGGTAGCGGCGAAGCATTTTTTCGGTTAAACCAACCAGATAGTCAATCCCACCCGCTTCTTGCATTGCAGCAATTGCAATGATGACAACCATAATAAAAACGATCACCAGCATCGGTAAATCGCCGGGTGTTGCACCAAGGGCGCACAAGGCGATGACACCTGCCCCACCAGCAAATCCGACACCAATGCCGCCAATACGCATTCCTAAAAACAGGAAAAATAAAACGATAATAAATTGCAGCATGATCATCACGCATACTCCTTGAAAGGATTGCCTACCACTTAATGTTAATTTCTAAAGTGCCAGGCTATCTATCCGAATTTTTCGTTAACTTTATAATCAGCAGGCGTTATCGAGTTCTGATTGTAAAGTGACCGGATACTCTTCGTTGTCGCTTATAATGTGATTTATCAGGCAACCAATTCTTGAAATCTCAACTTCAACAATATCACCAGGCCACAAGAAGAGCGGTGGAGAGCGTTTTTTACCGACCCCACCCGGAGAGCCTGTTAATATCACGTCACCGGGCGATAAGGTGGTGAAAGTACTGATATAGGCAATCAAATCCTTAATAGAGTGCAGCATGCTATGTGTATTATCATTCTGCACTTCCTTGCCGTTAAGACGGGTGATAATATTCAGATTTTGAGGGTCAGGAATTTCATCTGGCGTAACCATCCATGGCCCGAATCCACCTGTTGCAGGCCAATTTTTACCGGCAGTAAACCAGCTGTGCTGCCAGTCACGAACGGAACCATCCATATAACAGCTATACCCGGCAATATAGTTAAATGCTTCATCAGCAGGAATGTGAGAACCCTGGCGACCTATAATTACCGCCAGTTCGCCTTCATAATCAAATTCATTACTCAGGGTCGGTTTTATTAACCCACAACGGTGGCCCGTCTGAGTATCAGCAAAACGGATAAATAGCGTCGGATCGCCACCTTTTTCATTAAATTCTGCACATTTTTCCCGGTAGTTCATACCTGCGCAGATGATTTTATTTGGTCGAGTAATTACGGGCAGAAAAGTCACTTCGCCCTGATGGTAATCGGCTTTTTTACCTGCAAACAAAGCGATGTCTAATGAATGTTGACTGGCAACGTATGATTTCAGGTCGGGAAGTTCGGGAAATAATTTATGCAAGTCAATAATTCCATCGGATACGATGGCACCATACTTTTCTTCGTTATCTACAGAAAAACTGAGCAGTTTCATGATGTTCCTTCAATTCATGCCATGATCAGGGCATTACTTACCTTCTGGCTTCTGAGACGTTGTACTATGGCCTGGATTCTAACAATCTCATCATTATTACATCTGAGTTATTCAAAATAGCCCGGCGCGACAATAGGCTGATGAAGAGAATGAGCCACCTTATGATTGTATGTAAAGGTGGCTGTCGTCGTTAATGTGGCATTAAGTGAAAGAAAGCAATAACCATCAGGAGTAGTGATTTAGAATACTGCTTTCTTTTCTGTTGCCGGAGTTATTTAACGCGCGGCAGGTCAGCTGCACGCATAGCAGCATGAATTTCTTCTTCGGCACCATGCTCCAGCGGTAATAGCGGTGAACGAACAGTAGCATGTTCGAGAATACCGCGAGCAACCAGCGCGTGTTTCAGGGCGACGGTTCCTTCCATATGGGAACCGCGATGATATACGCACTTCGTTACTGGCAGCAGACGGTCATGTATCGCGCGTGCTTTTTTATAATCGCCAGCTTTACCTGCTTTGATCATCTCGATGAGCGGTTCTGGCGCAATATTGCCATAGCCGACAAGGAAACCATCTACGTCAAAAGCAGTGTGTACCAGATATTCATCATGGCAACTGAGGATCTGTAATTCCGGACGCTCGCGGCGGATAACCGGGATCTCTGTATCCCAACGACGCATATTGCGTACACCATTTTTCATAGCAAAAACACCGGGTTGTGCGGAAATATCCAGCAGTGTTTGCAGATTATAGGTTGCTTTAGTCACATCAGGATACTGAAACAGGATCAAGGGCAGGCCGCTTTCTTCATAGACAACGCGGTAGCGATCTTGTGGTGCGCCGTCCTGGTAGCCGAAACGCAACCATCCATGAGAAGGATATAACAGGCCTGCTGAAGCACCAGCTTCCACGGCACGTTTGGCTTCTTTAGCAGCGACGTCAGTCCCTTCACCGGTGATACCGGCAATGATAGGCAGCTTGCCATCTACGGATTTTACGAAAGCACGGATCACAGCGGCCTGTTCATCTTGTGTCAGGAAAGTACCTTCACCAGCATGACCAAGTACAACTAACCCTTTAACGCCGTCAATACTACCCAGCCAGCTTCCCAGACGCTGGATAGCATCAAAATCAATACTACCATCACGATTGAAAGGGGTAACCGGTGCCGGGGTCAAACCTCTGAGATCTATATTGATCATGACTATCTCCTTAATAATTTAGTCTTTTTTATTATGTGGACAATGCAAGAAACGAAATGAAAACGTTCTTGCAATCGTTTTCACAAGATTGAATTTGAACCTGATGAATGAGGTTGTCAATCAACAGTTGTTGAAAAATGCAGCAGGGATCACAAAATCAGGGAAGGAATATAAGAATTTTAATGTTCTTCATTTGCTGCAAAACCCCGGGTTTTGCAGCAAATGAAAGACAGGCTTTACTTGGGTGAACTCGTTGATTTTCTTGGTATTAAAGTCGGTATGGTTGTACGCAAAGAGCGGCCACTGTCGGCATTAATCAACATGTCCACAGCATTACTGGCGATATGCTCTAGCGGCGTTCTTACGGAAGTGAGCGCCACAGGAAGTCGGCTGACCAGAGGAATGTCGTTATAACCCACTAACGACAACTCTTGGCCGATTGTTATCCCCAAATGGTGAGCGGCAGCAACCACACCAATCGCTATTTCGTCATTTACCGCAAAAATAGCGGTTGGAGCAGGAGTCGTTCTGAGGAGTTTCATCCCTGCTTCTTCTCCCGACTGGATGTTAAAGTCTGATGAACAGCACCATTGCGGCTGTATAGTTAGTCCGGCTTCGCGCATTGCCTTTTCAAAACCTTTACGGCGATTAAGCGCATTTGAGGCAAAATCCGGGCCACCTATCAAACCGATGTTTTTATGTCCTAAATCAATAAGATGGCGAGTAGCAAGGTAACCACCCAGTTCATCATCGCCGATGGATGATGGGCTAACACCATCAGTACGCAGGGCGAGCACATGGGGAATATCCCTTTCACGCAAAGTTTGCGGTAGGGGATCGCCGAGGCGACAGGTTGACATAATCAAGCCGTCGACCCGCCTGTCGAGAAGTGATTCTACAGATTCTCGCTCTTGCTGGGGATCGTCTCCACAAGTCGCGACCACTGCGAAGTAACCACGATGCGACGCTGCTTTAGCGATTTCTTCAAACAACATTGCAGTAACTGCATCAGTCAGGCGTGGAACTAATACACCAAGTGTCCCGGTGCCGCCGCGACGGAGACTGGAGGCAACATAATCCCGACGATAGCCCAATTCGCGTGCGACCTGGCGTACTTTTTCGGCAGAAGCGCTTTTAGATGGCGGTAATCTTTCATCCAGGATACGCGAAACGGTAGAAATACTCACCCCGGCAGCATTCGCCACGTCACGCATGGTGATCAGCTTTTTTTCTGTTTGGTCTTTTTCTTCGCTTTCCAGGCTCATAGCTGACTCCCGTATGTATTAATTACCTGAAAGGTCCCGTCATTCAAAAGGCCAGTGCGTAATGATTGGCCTTGTAAAATGGTACGGCAATTTTTTGTATGTACAAAGAAATGTTGGATGTTTACTACGTCCTGAGCGTGTACGTATCCGATCTTTGTCGCGAGCTTTCTTGATGGCTTTAAGAACAACATCACATTTTTTCTCTAAGCAGATATCCGGAATGTGAACTGATTAACAAATATTCGCTGAGTCGAATTGACATCCCCCGGGAAACTAATGACGATAATTATACATGAAAACGATTGCAGAAACGTTTTCATTATGGTTTTTATGCAGATAGATTCTCAAATAACTGCAAGTGAATAGCTGCCAGCCGCTGGGTTTGGCGCAGTTCGTTGTCTTGCGAATCAATCAACAGGATATCGCTATGTCAACTCAGGTTATTACTTCTGAAAGTATTATTGCCAGTCCGCGGGAAGGCGATCCCGCAACGCTGCTTGCCAGGCTCGAACGACTCCCTGTCACCAGGCGTCTTTTAGCTATTCGTGTAGTGGTGGGTTTATCGACATTCTTTGATGCTTACACCATTATCGCGATAGCTTTTGCGCTACCGCAACTCACTCAGGAATGGGGATTAACACCAACCTTCATCGGGCTGATCATTGCCGCAAGCTATGTTGGGCAGCTCTGCGGCGCACTCTTTTTTGGCTCTCTGGCAGAAAAAATTGGCCGCATTGGCGTGTTGCGTATCACCATTGTGATGTTCGTCGCGATGGATGCCGCTTGCCTGTTTGCCTGGAATGGATGGTCGATTCTGGTTATCCGTTTCCTGCAAGGATTAGGAATAGGGGCAGAAGTTCCGGTTGCCAGCGCTTATATCAATGAATTTATCGGAGCAAAAAAACGTGGCCGCTTTTTTTTACTCTACGAGGTGATTTTTCCGATCGGTATGATGTTTGCTGGTCTTGTAGGCTATTTTCTTGTTCCGCTTTACGGCTGGAAAGTGATGTTTTTGATAGGTCTTATCCCTTCGGCATTGACGGTTCCGTTACGCTGGTTAATGCCTGAGTCTCCACGCTGGTTAACAGCGAAAGGTCGCCATGTTCAGGCTGAGAAAGTCGTTGCGGCGTTTGAGAAAGAAGCGCTGCAGCGAGGAATGGAATTACCTGAGCCGGTGATTAATCCTGCAGTTGTGCAAAAGGAACCTGCAGGTGGCGTAAAAGAACTATTTTCCGGCATCTATAAATCACGCACGTTTATGTTATGGGGACTATGGCTGACCGTTTATACGGTGAACAATGGTATGATCACCTGGTTTCCTACCATGTATAAAACGCTTTTTCACTTACCACTGGAAACCAGTCTGGCTTATGGTTGGATTACTTCCTCCTGTGGAGTTTTTGCGTCGGTAATTTGTGCACTGCTTATCGATCGTATTGGAAGAAAATGCTGGTATACCTGGGCTTATTTACTGGCCATTATCCCGTTAGTGACTCTTTGTATTTTCGGAGCCAAATCTGCCATTGAAATCCTTATTTTCGGTAGTATGACGTATGCCATTCTCCAGACCATTGCCTTCTCTCTTTATCTCTACTCTGCAGAGCTATACCCCACTCGCCTGAGAGCGATTGGAACGGCATTTTCCAGTGCCTGGTTGCGGGCTGGCTCTTCCGTTGGACCGTTGCTGGTGGGATTCATTGTTTCTGGTTTTGGGATCCGCTTTGTTTTTATTGTGTTCGCAGTCATCGCGTTAATAGGCGGCCTGGTTACCTATTTGTTCGCTATTGAAACGAAGGGAAAATCACTGGAAGAGCTTTCGCCGTAGCCGTACTGACCGGGAAGAAAGGATCGGCCTGCCAGAGAATTTCTGTGTTTCACCAGCATTAAGAAATATTTGCCAGTAGCGCTTCTCTGAATGTTATATTCGGATTGCAAAGGATAAATAATATGGATCATTCTATACGGGAAAATTATATTTTCCTGATGATACTGATGTTCCCATTTGGTTCGTTAGCCAATGAGTTACCTTTTTCCTCAACCGGAAAATATATGGCTGGAGATTGGAATGGAGTGCGTAGTGAGTTAAAAAACAAAGGATATGATTTTACTCTGGAATATGGCTCGATGGTGACATCGAATATTTCAGGCGGTTATAACAAGGATCGGACGGCGCGATATAGCGACCAGTATATTATCGGTGCCGATTTTGATCTGCAAAAAATTGCGGGTATCACGGATGGAGAGTTTAAAGTCTCTGTTATCGATCGTAACGGCCGCGATCTTACCAGCGACAGAATTCAGGATCCTCGAGCCCCAGTGATTGGCTCGACGGTAAACAGTAACTATGGCCGGGGTCAAACCTGGCATGCCGCGCAATTCTGGTATCGTCAATCATGGTATGCAAAAACGATTGATTTAAAGTTAGGATTAATGCCGGTTGGCGAAGACTTCGATAACAATGGTTGTTATTTCCAGAACCTTTCCCTCTGTGGTTCGTTGGCAGGTCATGGTGCGGGAGTCTGGTATAACACACCGATTGGTCAGTGGGGGGCCAGGTTACGTTATAATTTTACACCGCAAGTTTATTTGCAGACCGGCGCGTTTATGTATAACCCAAATTATGCGACGCGAAGCGGCAGTTTCCAGTTGGATAATACTGGAAGATTAGGAAATATGTACCTTATGGAATTTGGGTATACACCAACGCTGGGTGCGAATAAACTTCCGGGTGCCTGGAAAGTAGGAGCCTGGTATAACACAGCAAAAGCCAGTGACGTCCTGAAGGATGCAGAAGGCGATGACTACGTTACGAGCCAACGTCCCCCGGCGACTCACGATGGGCGTTACGGTGGCTGGATCTACTTACTCCAGCAAGTGACTGCTGATCCCCGTTCTCCTCGTGGTGGCCTTTCTCTGTTCTGGCATCTGGCGATGAATGATCGGGATACTGCGACAATGGATTACCAGACGCAAATTGGCGCTATTTATAAAGGGCCATTTTCCGGTCGGGGGCAGGATTACATTGGCTTTGGCGTCAGCAAAATGCACGAAAACAGTAAAGTAGCCAGACGGGCGCAATTGCTCAATGATAAAAAGGGTCTTGATGATTATGATAATCCCGCCTGGACGCCAGTAAGAGACGCTGAGTATGCGGCAGAATTGCATTACAGTTTTGTGGTGACGCCGTGGTTAACATTGCGACCCAATGTGCAGTTGCTGATTGATCCCGGTGGGGTGAGTGAAATCGACGACGCCTGGGTTGTGGGAACTCAGATTACAATCAAACTGTAGGTCTTAATCATTTGTTTGTGCAGAATCACCGGGGATCCTGCACAAACTCCCGCCATCAGGTCATAATCATTGGCCATTCAGGTGGCGCCTGATTTATGGCTTCCACCATCACCGACTCAATGTTGTGCCAGATAGCGGTAATATCCATCATGGTAATACCGAGCAATCCGGTAGCGAACCAGCAGGCAGAAACAACGCCCAGGCCGCTGCTAATCACCGCAAGACCAATATAATCTGATTTGCGAAAACGGATGTTGAGTGTGCTGGCCAGAAACATCATTACGGCACTAAGAAGTTGCCAGCGAAGAAGAACCACGCCAGTGGTGAGGGTAGCCATCAAACAATTCCTCTGAAAAGAGCCGATGCCCTGGACAGCGCGGCGTTGTTCACGGGAGGCGTGGTACACTCTGGCTATCGCGGGGCTTGCAGAACACAAAAATGAAACACTCTTTTTGTTTCATTAATTTTGTGAACTATATCACAATTGATTGTTTGTTAGCCATATTAGGACGTGACTTTTATTGCTGTACAGATTATGTGGTTTTTCAGGGGCATTAAGGGTATATCTTCCCGCCGCCTCTGTATTCCTGTAGAAAATTAATTTTGAATATCAATGAATTATTTTTATTCAGGTGACGATTAAAAAGGTATCAATTTCAAATCAGGCAAAAGTGCTATTTATACCGTAAGATTTATCTAAAGACGTCGATAACCAGGGTTCTCGCCTTGCAATGACCGGGTATAAACAGGCAGGAAATTGATAGCAATGAGTCATCGTGCACGACACCAATTACTGGCGTTGCCGGGCATTATCTTTTTAGTTCTCTTTCCCATCATACTGTCGCTATGGATTGCCTTCCTTTGGGCAAAATCAGAAGTGAATAGTCAGCTCCAAACTTTTGCTCAGCTGGCGCTGGATAAATCCGAGCTGGTCATTCGCCAGGCAGATTTAGTGAGCGATGCAGCAGAACGCTATCAGGGGCAAGTTTGCACTCCAGCCCATCAAAAGCGAATGTTGAATATTATTCGTGGCTATCTTTATATTAATGAATTGATCTATGCCCGTGATAACCATTTTTTATGCTCATCGCTGATAGCGCCTGTAAACGGCTATACGATTGCACCGGCCGATTATAAGCGTGAACCTAAGGTTTCTATCTATTATTACCGCGATACGCCTTTTTTCTCTGGCTATAAAATGACCTATATGCAGCGGGGAAATTATGTGGTGGTCATCAACCCTCTCTTCTGGAGTGAAGTGATGTCTGATGATCCGACATTGCAATGGGGTGTGTATGATACGGTAACGAAAACCTTTTTCTCGTTAAGCAACGAGGCCTCGGCAGCAACGTTTTCTCCACTGATTCATTTGAATGATTTAACCGTACAAAGAAATGGCTATTTATATGCGACAGTTTATTCGACAAAACGCCCAATTGCAGCCATTGTTGCGACTTCATATCAACGTCTTATAGCGCATTTTTATAATCATCTTATTTTTGCGTTACCCGCCGGTATTTTGGGGAGTCTTGTTCTGTTATTACTCTGGCTACGTATTCGACAAAACTATTTGTCTCCCAAACGCAAATTGCAACGCGCCCTCGAAAAACATCAACTTTGCCTTTATTACCAGCCAATAATCGATATCAAAACAGAAAAATGTATCGGCGCTGAAGCATTGTTACGTTGGCCTGGTGAGCAGGGGCAAGTAATGAATCCGGCAGAGTTTATTCCGCTGGCAGAAAAGGAGGGAATGATCGGACAGGTAACTGATTATGTTATTGATAATGTCTTCCGCGATCTGGGCGCGTACCTGGCAACACATGCCGATCGCTATGTTTCTATTAACCTGTCGGCCTCCGATTTTCATACGTCACGGTTGATAGCGCGAACCAATCAGAAAACAGAGCAATACGCGGTGCGTCCACAGCAAATTAAATTTGAAGTGACTGAACATGCATTTCTTGATGTCGACAAAATGACACCAATTATTCTGGCTTTCCGCCAGGCTGGTTACGAAGTGGCAATTGATGATTTTGGTATTGGCTACTCTAACTTGCATAACCTTAAATCATTGAATGTCGATATTTTGAAAATCGATAAATCGTTTGTTGAGACGCTGACCACCCATAAAACCAGTCATTTGATTGCGGAACACATCATCGAGCTGGCGCACAGTCTGGGGTTAAAAACGATCGCAGAAGGGGTAGAAACTGAGGATCAGGTTAACTGGTTGCGTAAACGCGGCGTGCGTTATTGCCAGGGATGGTTCTTTGCGAAGGCGATGCCGCCGCAGGTGTTTATGCAATGGATGGAGCAATTACCCGCGCGGGGGTTAACGCGCAGGCAATAAAACTACAGGCGGTGGCGATAATCGCTGGGAGTGCGATCAAACTGCCGACGGAAAACGCGGGAAAAAGTCTGCTGCGAGACATAACCAAGGTCCATTGCGATATCAAAAATCGGACGCTCGGTGGTGCGCAACTCAACGGCGGCCAGTAACAGGCGGCGTTGGCGAATGTAATCACCAAGTGTCTGATGCGTCACCGTGCGGAACATCCGCTGTAAGTACCACTTTGAATAGCCTGATTTTTTTGCGACGACATCAATGTTAAGCGGCTGGTCAATATGCTCGTCAATCCATGCGATAAGATCCTGAATAATTTTCTGATGGGACATAAATCTGCCTCTTTTCAGTGTTCAGTTCGTTAATTCATCTGTTGGGGAGTATAATTCCTCAAGTTAACTTGAGGTAAAGCGATTTATGGAAAAGAAATTACCCCGCATTAAAGCGCTGCTAACCCCCGGCGAAGTGGCAAAACGCAGCGGTGTGGCGGTATCGGCGCTGCATTTCTATGAAAGCAAAGGGTTGATTAGCAGTATCCGTAATAGTGGCAATCAGCGGCGATATAAACGTGATGTGTTGCGATATGTCGCAATCATCAAAATTGCTCAGCGTATTGGCATTCCGCTGGCGACCATTCGTGAAGCATTTGGCGTGTTGCCCGAAGGGCATACGTTAAGTGCGAAAGAGTGGAAACAGCTTTCGTCCCAATGGCGAGAAGAGTTGGATCGGCGCATTCATACCTTAGTGGCGCTGCGTGACGAACTGGATGGATGTATTGGTTGTGGCTGCCTTTCGCGCAGTGATTGCCCGTTGCGTAACCCGGGCGACCGATTAGGAGAAGAAGGTACCGGCGCACGCTTGCTGGAAGATGAACAAAACTAAAGCGCCACAAGGGCGCTTTAGTTTGTTTTCCGGTCTTTGTCTTTCTCTCTATCCCGCTGGTACACAGGAGGGTTTCCCCCGACGTCAACACACCTCATTCGAGCACGTGGTGGAGGTTCCGGTTGGTGTTGATGCTTTAATTGTATGTTACCGGCGTTTCTTCGCCAGTGTAAAAGTACACTTTTTAGCCGCAATATTTTTGTCATCTCAGACGATTTTTTATCGCAATCCTGAACGGTATACGGTTCGATAACGCTGCAATCTTGCGCATCGACGATAACGTTTGCGCATCAATTGCCTGGTTTTTCATCGTCAAGACAATAAAAGAGAAAAAAGCAGCAAACTTCGGTTGAAAAAGCCGCTATGATCGCCGGATAATCGTTTGCTTTTTTTACCACCCGTTTTGTATGCGCGGAGCTAAACGTTTGCGTTTTTGCGACGCACCAATTTGTCGCAAACCTGGAGCAGGAAGATAACGTTTCGCTGGCAGGGGATTGTCCGCCACGCATCTTGACGAAAATTAAACTCTCAGGGGATGTTTTCTTATGTCTACGCCATCAGCGCGTACCGGCGGTTCACTCGACGCCTGGTTTAAAATTTCACAACGTGGAAGCACTGTCCGTCAGGAAGTGGTTGCCGGGTTAACAACGTTTCTGGCGATGGTCTACTCGGTTATCGTCGTTCCAGGCATGTTGGGTAAAGCGGGCTTCCCGCCTGCGGCAGTTTTCGTTGCGACCTGTCTGGTTGCCGGACTCGGTTCTATCGTGATGGGTCTGTGGGCTAATCTGCCGTTGGCGATTGGTTGCGCCATCTCCCTGACGGCGTTTACCGCATTCAGTCTGGTGCTGGGGCAACATATTAGCGTACCTGTCGCGCTGGGTGCCGTGTTCCTGATGGGTGTGCTGTTTACGATAATTTCTGCCACGGGTATTCGTAGCTGGATTTTGCGCAACTTGCCGCACGGTGTGGCGCACGGCACGGGGATCGGTATCGGTCTTTTCCTGCTGCTCATTGCCGCTAATGGTGTCGGTCTGGTGATTAAAAACCCGCTTGATGGTCTGCCCGTTGCGCTGGGTGATTTCGCGACCTTCCCGGTGATTATGTCACTGGTAGGTCTGGCGGTGATCATCGGCCTGGAAAAACTGAAAGTCCCTGGTGGCATTCTGCTGACCATTATCGGTATCTCAATTGTCGGTTTGATCTTCGATCCTAACGTCCACTTCTCTGGCGTTTTCGCCATGCCTTCATTGAGCGATGAAAACGGCAATTCACTGATTGGCAGCCTGGACATTATGGGCGCGCTGAACCCTGTGGTTCTGCCGAGCGTGCTGGCACTGGTGATGACTGCTGTTTTCGATGCCACCGGAACCATCCGGGCCGTCGCGGGCCAGGCAAACCTGCTGGATAAAGACGGGCAAATTATCGACGGCGGGAAAGCACTGACCACCGACTCCATGAGCAGTGTTTTCTCTGGTCTGGTGGGGGCAGCACCGGCAGCGGTATACATCGAGTCTGCGGCGGGTACAGCGGCGGGCGGAAAAACCGGTCTGACGGCTATCACCGTTGGCGTGTTGTTCCTGCTGATTCTGTTCCTCTCTCCACTCTCTTACCTCGTTCCTGGGTACGCAACGGCTCCAGCGCTGATGTACGTTGGCCTGCTGATGCTGAGCAACGTGGCGAAAATCGACTTTGCTGATTTTGTTGATGCGATGGCGGGTCTGGTTACGGCGGTATTCATCGTGCTGACCTGTAACATCGTAACAGGCATCATGATCGGCTTCGCGACTCTGGTGATTGGTCGTCTGGTTTCCGGCGAATGGCGCAAGTTGAACATCGGTACGGTCGTTATCGCCGTGGCGCTGGTGACCTTCTATGCGGGCGGCTGGGCTATCTAAGCTTTAATAAGATTCTGAAAACGGGTGGCAATGGCTGCCCGTTTTTATTTTCTCCGCACATTGTGTGAGCTTTTGCGATATTCTGAAAAAATGAGAATTCAGGCATAACGCCTTTCTCAGATCATAAAAAAACATCGCAAACAGGGAACGCATGGAAATCTTCTTCACCATACTGATAATGACCCTCGTGGTCTCGCTGTCCGGGGTGGTCACTCGTGTCATGCCCTTTCAGATCCCGCTTCCGCTTATGCAAATCGCCATCGGTGCGCTACTGGCGTGGCCGACGTTTGGTTTGCATGTGGAGTTTGATCCTGAACTCTTTTTAGTCTTGTTTATCCCGCCGTTGCTGTTCGCAGATGGCTGGAAAACGCCGACCCGTGAATTTCTCGAACATGGTCGGGAGATTTTCGGCCTCGCGCTGGCGCTGGTGGTGGTCACCGTGGTTGGCATTGGCTTCCTTATTTACTGGGTGGTGCCGGGCATTCCGCTGATTCCCGCCTTTGCGCTGGCGGCGGTGCTTTCTCCGACCGATGCTGTGGCGCTTTCCGGTATTGTTGGCGAAGGGCGCATCCCGAAAAAAATCATGGGTATTTTGCAGGGCGAAGCGTTGATGAATGACGCCTCCGGCCTGGTGTCATTAAAGTTTGCTGTGGCAGTGGCGATGGGGACGATGATCTTCACCGTCGGCGGTGCAACGGTGGAATTTATGAAAGTGGCAATAGGCGGTATTCTCGCCGGTTTTGTGGTGAGCTGGCTGTATGGTCGTTCGCTGCGATTCCTCAGCCGCTGGGGCGGTGATGAACCCGCGACGCAGATTGTTCTGCTGTTCTTGCTGCCATTCGCTTCTTATCTGATTGCCGAACATATTGGCGTTTCCGGCATCCTCGCTGCGGTTGCCGCCGGGATGACCATCACCCGCTCCGGTGTGATGCGCCGTGCGCCGCTGGCAATGCGCCTGCGCGCAAACAGCACCTGGGCGATGCTGGAATTTGTCTTTAACGGCATGGTGTTCCTGCTGTTAGGTCTGCAGCTGCCGGGTATTCTGGAGACGTCGCTGATGGCGGCAGAAATCGACCCTAACGTCGAAATCTGGATGCTGTTTACCGATATCATTCTGATTTATGCGGCGCTGATGCTGGTCCGTTTTGGCTGGCTGTGGACGATGAAAAAGTTCAGCAACCGTTTCCTGAAGAAGAAGCCGATGGAGTTTGGTTCGTGGACCACACGAGAAATCCTGATTGCGTCTTTTGCCGGGGTGCGTGGGGCGATCACACTAGCCGGTGTGCTCTCTATCCCGCTACTCTTGCCGGATGGCAACGTCTTCCCGGCGCGCTATGAGTTGGTGTTCCTGGCGGCTGGCGTCATTCTCTTTTCGCTGTTTGTCGGCGTGGTGATGTTGCCCATTCTGCTGCAACACATTGAAGTCGCAGACCATTCGCAGCAGTTGAAAGAGGAGCGTATTGCGCGAGCGGCAACGGCAGAAGTGGCGATTGTGGCAATCCAGAAAATGGAGGAGCGTCTGGCGGCGGATACCGAAGAGAATATCGATAACCAGCTGCTCACGGAGGTCAGTTCTCGCGTCATTGGTAACCTGCGTCGTCGCGCCGATGGACGTAACGACGTTGAAAGTTCCGTGCAGGAAGAGAACCTTGAGCGTCGCTTCCGTCTGGCGGCATTGCGTTCTGAACGTGCTGAACTGTACCACCTGCGCGCCACGCGGGAGATCAGCAATGAAACGCTGCAAAAATTACTGCACGATCTCGATTTGCTTGAAGCATTGCTGATTGAGGAAAATCAGTAAGCCGAAAGCGACGTAACCAGGCCCGAGGTAATCTGAAAAAGGTGCAATCTTTTGCACCTTTTTCAGATTACCTCGGGCTAACATTCATGATTCTAAAATAAATAAGTCAGAAGTCCGTGAGTATCTCTCTTTTAAAGTCAATTCATTGGCTATTCTTCGGCTTAATCTCAATCTGCGTATTGCATAGTATCTTCAGTGGTATTCATAGACACTTCCTGAATATTATGCTCAGTTTGTGACATGCCAGTATGAGTGGCACAATCCTCTTCAAAGAGTTGCTGTAGTGTTATCAGGATATCACTATTAATGGGAATATTATCCTCCCCACGGAGAATGGATATGCCCATTCCCTGGACGATAGCCTCATCGAAATTAACCCGATAGAAACGGGTATTAAACATCCAGGCTTTTGTTAAAATAGAACAGTTGAAATGGCAATTGCTTAAATTGGCATTATTAAAATTAGCATTAGCCATATTAGAATCGGTACATATAACCATTTCGAGGAACGTATTTGTCAGCCGCGTAAAAAAGAGTTTGCTATTAATTAAGTTTATATTCTGGAGGGTTGCTTTGTTCAGGTTGACGCGAGAAAGATTAGCATGTTCAAAGTTAATTAAATCGAGTTTAGAGAAACTAAGGTCGGCTCTAAATAAATTAACATATGGCGCTATTACTTTATAAAGATTCACCTCAGCCATGTACGCCATATAAAAATTTGAATAGTCAAGGAAGGTATTTTTAATTTTAGCTCTAATCATTGTTGCATTGAAGAATTCAACATGCATAGCGGAGCATGCATTTAGAGTTCCGTCAGTCATTTTTATCTGAGCGAAATTTGAGTCATCGAGAATACAATTATCAAAAATTATTTTTTCCATTATGGCAAAATTAAAATTCGTTTGATACATATTACAGCCCTGGAAAATAGCATTTTGTAGTCTGCAACCTGCAAAATCCGAATTGGATAAATCTTCATCTTTAATCCTGATACCTTTCAGGCTAAGGTGTGAAAAATCGTAACCACCATTTACTGTCTGTGGGATTTCGATAGTATTATTATGGACAGTGACATTATTTATAAAATACACTACCTTAATTGACACTTCCTTATCTTTATTAAGGTAAACTCTTCTCGTAATTCTATCGTCATATTTATTACTTGCGTATAAAGCTATATCTATAAAATATTTATGAATTTTCCTGTCCGTTTCTTTAGTGATTTTTCCTGATGGTAAAGTATCATAAGTTCTTTTCATTTTCTGAATCAAGCCTATCACTTTTTCATGATCATCCATTTTGAAAAGAGAGAGGGCTTTATTGTCAATTAACGTGTCTTTATGATGTTTGCTATAATTATCTGATTCTGTTTTCTTTGTATGTGATGGACTTGTGACAGGGTGGTTATCGTTAATCAGGCAAAGAGGGAAAAACATATTATTTAAACCATTATAGCGCATAAAATATCCTTATAATTAACAAGAAAGAAAAGGCATATTCTCTGCATTATCATTTTCTACGACTGTCAAAAATCGCTCATTTTTTTAATGAGTTTATTTGTTTAATATTATGGGAAAAGATGATGCATATTGGAGAGGAAGAGTATTCCCCGGTCAGACGACCGGGGAAGGGGAGAGATTAATGCGCGCGGCCTTGCTCAACGCCAAAGCCGGTCTGGGAACGGATAAACTGCGCACGGAACAGTTCACGCTCGCGCGCACCTTCCGCTGAATTATCCGTTGCCGAGAAGAACCATATGCCGAGGAATGCCACACTGATAGAGAACAGCGCCGGGTATTCGTACGGGAAGATGGCTTTTTCGTGACCGAGGATCTGTACCCAAATGGTAGGGCCGAGAATCATCAGTACCACTGCGGTAATCAGCCCCAGCCAGCCTCCCATCATCGCGCCACGGGTGGTCAGTTTCGACCAGTACATGGAAAGCAGAATGATCGGGAAGTTACAGCTCGCCGCGATGGCAAACGCCAGGCCCAC
Source organism: Escherichia sp. MOD1-EC6300 (assembly GCF_002965045.1). Lineage (NCBI taxonomy): Bacteria > Pseudomonadati > Pseudomonadota > Gammaproteobacteria > Enterobacterales > Enterobacteriaceae > Escherichia > Escherichia sp. MOD1-EC6300. The sequence continues at coordinate 75,654 of NZ_PTRH01000011.1, forward strand.
CATAAATGCGATGTTCTGATTCTCAAACAGCACGCCGAGGATAATCGCAATCACGCCCAAAATCAGGACGGTGATTTTCGATACTCGCAGTTCTTCTCGTTCAGTCGCGCCTTTTTTGAAGACGTTAGCGTACAGGTCATGCGAAACCGCGGAAGCGCCTGCCAGCGTCAGTCCCGCAACCACCGCAAGAATGGTGGCGAAAGCAACCGCTGAAATAAAGCCGAGGAACAGGTTGCCGCCCACAGCATTGGCCAGGTGAACTGCCGCCATGTTGTTACCACCAATCAGATGGCCCGCCGCGTCTTTATATTCCGGATTCGCACCGACCAGCATGATCGCACCAAAGCCGATAATAAAGGTCAGGATATAGAAGTAGCCCATAAATCCGGTGGCGTAGAACACGCTCTTACGCGCTTCGCGGGCATCGCTGACCGTAAAGAAGCGCATCAGAATGTGCGGCAAACCAGCCGTACCAAACATCAGCCCCAGACCCAGAGACAGCGCGGAGATGGGATCTTTCACCAATCCGCCCGGCTTCATGATATCGACACCTTTCGGGTGTACCGCCATCGCTTCGCTGAACAGATTGTTGAAGCTAAAGCCGACGTGTTTCATCACCATAAAGGCCATAAAGCTGGCACCAAACAGTAACAGCACAGCTTTGATAATCTGTACCCAGGTGGTCGCCAGCATACCGCCGAACAGGACGTACATCATCATCAGCACGCCGACCAGCACTACCGCAATGTGATAGTTAAGGCCAAACAGCAGTTCGATGAGTTTACCTGCGCCTACCATCTGAGCGATAAGGTAAAGCGCCACCACCACCAGAGAACCACAGGCCGAAAGAATACGGATAGGCCCCTGTTTCAGGCGGTACGAGGCTACATCGGCAAAGGTGTAGCGACCGAGGTTACGCAGACGTTCGGCAATCAGGAACAGAATGATCGGCCAGCCCACCAGGAAGCCCAGCGAGTAAATTAAGCCGTCATAGCCGGAGGTAAACACCAGCGCGGAGATCCCCAAGAATGAGGCAGCGGACATATAGTCCCCGGCAATCGCCAGCCCGTTCTGAAAACCGGTGATATTGCCGCCTGCGGTGTAGTAGTCATTACGCGAACGTACGCGTTTTGACGCCCAGTAGGTAATGCCGAGCGTAAACACGACGAAGATCAGGAACATAATTATTGCCTGCCAGTTCGTTGGCTGGCGCTCTACGGCCCCGCTAATAGCATCCGCGGCGTTAGCTGCGAAAGGGAGTGTGGCGGCAAGCGCCGTCAGAACTCTTTTCATGATGCTTGTACCTCATGCAGGACTTCATTATTAAGACGGTCGAATTCGCCGTTCGCCCGCCAGATGTAGATACCGGTGAGAACAAAGGAGATCACAATCACTCCAACACCAATCGGAATACCGCGTGTGACGCTGGTGTTCGGATTCAGCGGAGTGCCCAGCCAGCCGGGCGCGAAGGCGATCAGTAAAATAAAGCCGATATAAACTGCCAGCATAATAATCGACAGGATGGTGGCAAACCGTTGCCGTTTTTCGACTAACTCCCTGAAATGCGCATTGTCTTCTATCCGCTGATAAATAGTGCCATTCATCACAGATTCTCCAGAGGTAATGTAGGGATTGTTTTAATTCCCGCGCCCTTATGGGAGCGGGTTAACGCCCAGGTAACCCTCGCCGAATGTAGGCTGGATAAGGCGTTATACGCCGCATCCGGCAATCAATGCCTGATGCGACGCTGTCGCGTCTTATCAGGCCTACAAATCGTTTCCGACTTGTTGCCCGGATCGCATCCGGTAATTGAGAGTTACGAGGGCATCGCGATAGCCTGCTTCTCTTCAAGCAGCTTCTCGACTACGCCAGGATCGGCAAGCGTCGAGGTATCGCCCAGGTTGCTGGTATCGCCCGCCGCAATTTTGCGTAGAATACGGCGCATAATTTTGCCGGAGCGGGTTTTTGGCAGGGAGTCGGTCCAGTGCAGCACGTCTGGTGTTGCCAGCGGGCCAATCTCTTTACGCACCCAGTTGCGGACTTCTGCGTACAGTTCTGGTGACGGTTCCTCCCCGTGATTAAGCGTGACGTAGGCGTAGATAGCCTGACCTTTAATATTGTGCGGAATACCCACGACAGCGGCTTCGGCAATCTTCGGATGCGCCACCAGCGCCGACTCAATCTCCGCTGTTCCCAGACGGTGACCCGAGACGTTCAGCACGTCGTCCACACGCCCGGTGATCCAGTAATAGCCATCTTCATCACGACGCGCGCCGTCGCCGCTGAAATACATATTTTTGAAGGTGGAGAAGTAGGTCTGTTCAAAGCGTTCGTGATCGCCAAACAATGTACGCGCCTGACCAGGCCAGGAGTCGGTGATCACCAGGCTGCCTTCGGTAGCCCCTTCCAGCGGGTTACCTTCGTTATCGACCAGCGCCGGTTGCACGCCGAAGAACGGACGCGTTGCAGAACCTGCTTTTAGCTCGGTAGCACCAGGCAGTGGTGTGATCATGAAACCGCCGGTTTCGGTCTGCCACCAGGTATCGACCACCGGACATTTCTCGTTGCCGATTTTTTTCCAGTACCACTCCCACGCTTCCGGGTTGATTGGCTCGCCTACGGAACCGAGAATGCGCAGCGACGAACGGTCAGTGCCTTCGATCGCTTTATCGCCTTCTGCCATCAGCGCGCGGATCGCCGTGGGCGCGGTATAGAGAATATTGACCTGATGCTTGTCCACCACCTGGGCCATACGGGCAGGCGTCGGCCAGTTCGGTACGCCTTCAAACATCAGCGTGGTCGCGCCGCATGCCAGCGGGCCGTACAGCAAATAACTGTGCCCGGTAACCCAGCCCACATCGGCGGTGCACCAGTAGATATCGCCCGGATGATAATCAAAGACATATTTAAAAGTCAGCGCCGCGTACACCAGATAACCGCCGGTAGTGTGCAGCACGCCTTTCGGCTTCCCGGTGGAACCGGAGGTATAGAGAATAAACAGCGGATCTTCGGCGTTCATCTCTTGCGCCTGGTGCTGATCGCTCGCTTGCTCAATCAGATCGTGCCACCACAGATCGCGCCCTTCCTGCCAGTCAATTTTTCCGCCAGTACGCTTCAGTACCACCACATGCTCAACGCTAGTGACATTCGGATTTTTCAGCGCGTCATCGACGTTTTTCTTCAGCGGAATACTGCGCCCAGCGCGCACACCTTCGTCAGAAGTGATCACCAACCGTGAGTTGGAATCGATAATGCGTCCGGCAACGGCCTCTGGTGAGAAGCCGCCGAAAATCACCGAATGCACCGCGCCAATGCGGGCGCAGGCCAGCATTGCGACCGCAGCTTCCGGCACCATTGGCATATAAATCGCCACTACATCACCTTTTTTAATGCCCAGCTCGAGCAGGGTATTGGCAAAGCGGCAAACATCGCGATGCAGCTCTTTATAGCTGATATGTTTGCTCTGGCTGGCGTCGTCGCCTTCCCAGATGATGGCGGTGCGATCGCCGTTTTCTTGCAGATGGCGGTCAAGGCAGTTTGCCGCCAGATTCAGCGTGCCGTCCTCGTACCATTTAATGGACACATTACCCGGGGCAAAGGAGGTGTTTTTCACCTTCTGGTAAGGTTTGATCCAGTCGAGAATTTTTCCCTGTTCGCCCCAGAAGGTATCTGGTGCGTTAATAGATTGTTGATACATCGCCTCGTACTGCTGAGGGTTTATCAGGCAACGGTCTGCGATGTTGGCAGGAATGGTGTGTTTGTGAATTTGACTCATGCTTTTGTTCTCCTTGTAGGATGTTAATAATATGTGGCATAAGCGTTAAATGTAGGGGTATTGGCAGTTTTGTTTAGTATTTGGGCGACAGATCACGCAAAAGTAGAATTGTGCAAATAAACGGCAGGGTAATTTTTGAAGGTCAGCAACAAAAGTTGATTAATTCTTTGAGGAACATGCAGTTATGCATGCTATTGAAAAAGAGGAAAATACTGACTAACTCTAAAGTGGTATTTTACATGCACTTACAATTGATTAAAGACAACATTCACAGTGTGGTTATTTGTTACACATAGGGGCGAGCAATGTCATGACAGTGTAGGTGCGGTTACTGTCGTGAAAAACAATAAAAACCGCCATTGCAACAATGGCGCAATTCGGATGAAGCCCCTATGACAAGGATAAAAATAAACGCACGCCGTATCTTCAGCTTGTTGATTCCTTTTTTCTTTTTCACTTCTGTTCACGCTGAACAAACGGCCGCTCCCACGAAACCTGTAACCGTGGAAGCGAAGAATGAAACCTTCGCTCCGCAGCATCCCGATCAATATCTCTCCTGGAAAGCCACCTCGGAACAGTCAGAGCGTGTTGACGCCCTGGCGGAAGATCCACGACTGGTGATTCTGTGGGCGGGGTATCCCTTCTCGCGCGATTACAACAAGCCGCGCGGACATGCCTTTGCGGTAACCGATGTTCGTGAAACCCTGCGTACCGGTGCGCCGAAAAATGCTGAGGATGGTCCGCTACCGATGGCATGCTGGAGTTGTAAAAGCCCGGATGTGGCGCGTCTGATCCAGAAAGACGGCGAAGATGGCTACTTCCATGGTAAATGGGCGCGTGGCGGCCCGGAAATCGTCAACAACTTAGGTTGTGCCGACTGCCATAACACCGCCTCACCAGAGTTCGCCAAAGGCAAACCGGAGTTAACCCTTTCCCGTCCGTATGCGGCTCGTGCGATGGAAGCCATTGGTAAACCTTTTGAGAAAGCCGGACGCTTCGACCAGCAATCGATGGTTTGCGGTCAGTGCCATGTGGAGTATTACTTCGATGGCAAAAACAAAGCCGTTAAATTCCCGTGGGATGACGGCATGAAAGTCGAAAATATGGAGCAGTATTACGACAAAATTGCCTTCTCTGACTGGACTAACTCCCTGTCGAAAACGCCAATGCTGAAAGCGCAGCACCCGGAATATGAAACCTGGACAGCGGGCATTCACGGCAAAAACAACGTGACCTGTATCGACTGCCATATGCCAAAAGTGCAGAACGCTGAAGGCAAACTCTACACCGACCATAAAATTGGTAATCCGTTTGATAACTTCGCCCAGACTTGTGCGAACTGCCATACCCAGGACAAAGCTGCCCTGCAAAAAGTGGTCGCGGAACGTAAGCAGTCAATTAACGACCTGAAAATCAAGGTTGAAGATCAACTGGTTCACGCTCACTTCGAAGCGAAAGCGGCGCTGGATGCAGGCGCGACGGAAGCCGAAATGAAACCGATTCAGGACGATATCCGTCATGCTCAGTGGCGTTGGGATCTGGCGATCGCTTCCCACGGCATTCATATGCACGCACCGGAAGAAGGTCTGAGGATGCTCGGTACGGCGATGGATAAAGCGGCGGATGCGCGTACCAAACTGGCGCGTTTACTGGCAACCAAAGGCATTACCCATGAAATCCCGATCCCGGATATCTCAACCAAAGAGAAAGCCCAGCAGGCAATTGGCCTGAACATGGAACAAATCAAGGCCGAGAAGCAGGACTTTATCAAAACGGTGATCCCGCAGTGGGAAGAGCAGGCACGTAAAAACGGTCTGTTAAGCCAATAACCCCCGTTCCGCCTCGCAAGGGGCGGAAAACACAATGGAGTGAATATGAGCGTATTACGTTCGTTATTAACTGCCGGGGTGCTGGCGTCGGGCCTGTTGTGGAGCCTGAACGGAATTACCGCTACCCCTGCGTCGCAGGCATCTGGTGATCGCTACGAAGTTACCCAGCAGCGTAACCCGGATGCCGCCTGTCTGGACTGTCATAAACCAGATACCGAAGGTATGCATGGCAAACATGCTTCCGTTATCAACCCGAATAACAAACTGCCGGTCACCTGCACCAACTGTCACGGCCAGCCATCACCGCAACACCGCGAAGGGGTGAAAGATGTGATGCGCTTTAACGAGCCGATGTACAAGGTTGGAGAGCAGAACAGCGTCTGTATGTCCTGCCATCTGCCGGAACAGTTGCAAAAAGCGTTCTGGCCGCACGATGTCCACGTAACCAAAGTGGCGTGCGCCAGCTGCCATTCCCTGCATCCACAGCAAGATACGATGCAGACGTTAAGTGACAAAGGACGGATTAAGATTTGCGTCGATTGCCACAGCGATCAGCGCACCAATCCGAACTTTAACCCGGCGTCTGTTCCGTTGCTTAAGGAGCAGCCATGACCTGGTCTCGTCGCCAGTTTCTCACCGGCGTCGGCGTGCTGGCAGCCGTCAGCGGCACCGCAGGACGCGTGGTGGCGAAAACGTTGAATATCAATGGGGTGCGTTACGGCATGGTGCATGACGAGTCGTTATGCATCGGCTGTACTGCCTGTATGGATGCTTGTCGGGAAGTGAACAAGGTGCCGGAAGGCGTCTCGCGCCTGACAATTATTCGTAGCGAGCCGCAGGGCGAATTTCCTGATGTGAAATATCGCTTCTTTCGTAAGTCTTGCCAGCACTGCGACCATGCACCGTGCGTTGACGTCTGCCCAACGGGTGCGTCTTTTCGCGATGCTGCCAGCGGGATTGTCGATGTTAACCCAGATCTCTGCGTCGGTTGTCAGTACTGCATCGCCGCCTGTCCGTACCGCGTGCGCTTTATCCATCCGGTCACGAAGACGGCGGACAAATGCGATTTCTGCCGTAAGACCAATTTGCAGGCCGGTAAGCTGCCTGCGTGCGTTGAGGCTTGCCCGACGAAGGCGCTGACGTTTGGCAATCTGGACGATCCCAACAGTGAGATTTCGCAACTGCTACGCCAGAAGCCCACTTACCGCTACAAGCTGGCGCTGGGAACCAAACCGAAGCTGTACCGCGTACCGTTTAAATACGGGGAGGTGAGCCAATGACGCAGACTTCCGCATTTCATTTTGAATCGCTGGTGTGGGACTGGCCGATTGCCATCTACCTGTTTTTGATTGGTATTTCTGCCGGTCTGGTGACGCTGGCCGTGCTGTTACGTCGCTTCTACCCGCAGGCGGGCGGTGCAGACAGTACGTTGTTGCGCACCACGCTGATTGTCGGGCCTGGCGCGGTGATCCTCGGTCTGTTGATTCTCGTCTTCCACCTGACAAGACCGTGGACCTTCTGGAAGCTGATGTTCCATTACAGTTTTACCTCGGTGATGTCGATGGGGGTGATGCTGTTTCAGCTCTACATGGTGGTGCTGGTGCTGTGGCTGGCGAAAATCTTTGAACATGATTTGCTTGCCCTGCAACAACGCTGGTTGCCGAAGCTGGGGATCGTACAAAAGGTTCTGAGTCTGCTGACGCCCGTTCACCGCGGACTGGAAACGCTAATGCTGGTGCTGGCGGTGTTGCTGGGGGCTTATACCGGCTTTCTGCTGTCGGCGCTGAAATCATATCCGTTCCTCAATAATCCGATTTTACCGGTGCTGTTCCTCTTCTCCGGCATTTCGTCCGGTGCGGCGGTGGCGTTGATCGCTATGGCGATACGCCAGCGCAGTAATCCGCACTCCACGGAAGCGCACTTTGTACACCGTATGGAGATCCCTGTGGTATGGGGCGAAATCTTCCTGCTGGTGGCGTTTTTTGTTGGACTGGCGCTGGGCGATGACGGCAAAGTGCGTGCGCTGGTGGCAGCATTGGGCGGTGGTTTCTGGACGTGGTGGTTCTGGCTTGGTGTCGCCGGGCTGGGGCTGATTGTGCCAATGTTGCTCAAACCGTGGGTGAATCGTAGTTCCGGCATTCCTGCCGTGCTGGCGGCGTGTGGAGCCAGCCTGGTCGGCGTGTTGATGCTGCGCTTTTTCATTCTCTACGCCGGGCAGTTAACGGTGGCGTAAGCCAGAAAAGAGGTGGTTTCTGGACGTATTCCTTCCTGAAGTCGGTTTTCTGGCGTTGTTGTTAAGTCTTGGGGTCAACGTGTTGACCCCGTTGACAACCTTTGCGGGAGTGCGGTTGCGCTGGCCTGCCATGATGCGACTCACTTGCATCGGCACTCTGGCACAGTTCGCGCTCCTGCTGATCGCTTTTGGCGTACTGTCGTATTGTTTTCTCATCAGCGATTTCTCGGTCATTTATGTCGCCCAACATAGCTACAGCCTGCTGTCGTGGGAACTCAAACTGGCGGCAGTGTGGGGAGGGCATGAAGGTTCGTTGCTACTTTGGGTGCTACTCCTTTCCGCGTGGAGTGCGCTGTTTGCCTGGCATTATCGGCAGCAAACCGATCCGCTATTTCCGCTGACATTAGCCGTTTTATCTCTCATGCTCGCCGCACTGTTGCTGTTTGTGGTGCTGTGGTCCGATCCGTTTGCGCGGATATTTCCGCCAGCAATCGAAGGCCGAGATCTCAATCCGATGCTGCAACATCCCGGTCTTATCTTTCATCCACCGCTGCTTTACCTTGGCTATGGCGGTTTGATGGTAGCGGCGAGCGTGGCGCTGGCGAGTCTACTGCGCGGCGAGTTTGATTGTGTCAGCGCCCGAATTTGCTGGCATTGGGCACTACCTGGCTGGAGCGCATTAACTGCGGGGATCATCCTTGGTTCCTGGTGGGCCTATTGCGAACTGGGCTGGGGCGGTTGGTGGTTCTGGGATCCGGTGGAAAACGCCTCTTTATTACCCTGGCTTTCTGCCACTGCGCTGCTGCACAGTTTGTCCCTGACACGCCAGCGGGGGATTTTCCGCCACTGGTCGCTGTTACTGGCGATAGTTACTCTGATGCTGTCGCTGCTGGGCACCTTAATTGTCCGTTCTGGCATTCTGGTTTCGGTTCATGCGTTCGCACTGGATAACGTCCGCGCCGTGCCGTTGTTCAGCCTGTTTGCGTTGATTAGCCTTGCGTCTCTGGCTCTGTATGGCTGGCGAGCGCGGGACGGTGGCCCGGCGGTGCGTTTATCGGGGTTATCGCGGGAAATGTTAATCCTCGCTACGCTGTTGCTGTTTTGCGCAGTGCTACTGATCGTGCTGGTGGGAACGCTTTATCCGATGATTTACGGCCTGCTGGGCTGGGGACGCCTCTCCGTTGGTGCGCCATATTTTAACCGCGCAACGTTACCGTTTGGTCTGTTGATGCTGGTGGTGATTGTGCTGACGACGTTTGTCTCTGGCAAACGCGTGCAGCTTCCGGCGCTGCTGGCGCATGCGGGTGTGCTGTTATTTGCCGCGGGGATCGTGGTTTCAAGCGTCAGCCGTCAGGAGATCAGCCTGAATTTACAGCCGGGTCAGCAGGTGACTCTGGCAGGATATACCTTCCGTTTTGAGCGCCTCGATCTGCAAGCCAAAGGTAATTACACCAGCGAAAAAGCGATAGTGGCGCTGTTTGACCATCAGCAACGCATTGGTGAACTGACGCCGGAGCGGCGTTTTTACGAAGCACGTCGTCAGCAAATGATGGAACCGGCAATTCGCTGGAACGGCATCCATGACTGGTATGCGGTCATGGGCGAGAAAACCGGAGCGGATCGTTACGCTTTTCGTTTGTATGTACAAAGCGGTGTGCGCTGGATCTGGGGGGGAGGATTGTTGATGATTGCGGGCGCATTGTTAAGCGGATGGCGGGGAAGGAAGCGCGATGAATAAAGGTCTTCTCACGCTACTGCTGTTATTTACCTGTTTTGCGCGCGCTCAGGTCGTAGACACATGGCAATTCGCCAATCCGCAACAACAGGAACAGGCGTTAACTATTGCCAGCCAGTTACGCTGCCCGCAGTGCCAGAATCAGAACTTACTGGAATCCAATGCGCCGGTGGCAGTCAGTATGCGCCATCAGGTTTACAGCATGGTGGCGGAGGGGAAAAGTGAAGTCGAAATCATTGGCTGGATGACCGAACGTTACGGAGATTTTGTTCGCTATAACCCACCGTTAACCGGTCAGACGCTCGTGTTGTGGGCGCTGCCAGTGGTGTTGTTACTGGCGATGGCCTTGATCCTCTGGCGGGTAAGGGCGAAGCGATGAAACAGCCTCAAATACCGGTGAAGATGCTGACAACACTCACGATATTGATGGTATTTCTCTGTGTTGGCAGTTATCTGTTAAGCCAGAAATGGCAGGCGGTGCGTGCGGAGTATCAGCGTCAGCGCGATCCGCTACATCAGTTTGCCAGCCAGCAAACCCCGGAAGCGCAGCTTCAGGCATTGCAGGATAAAATCCGCGCTAATCCACAAAACAGCGAACAATGGGCGTTACTGGGCGAGTATTATCTGTGGCAAAACGATTACAGCAATTCGCTGCTGGCGTACCGTCAGGCGTTGCAATTACGTGGTGAGAACGCTGAACTGTATGCGGCGCTGGCGACGGTGCTTTATTACCAGGCCAGCCAGCATATGACCGCCCAGACTCGCGCAATGATCGACAAAGCCCTCGCGCTGGACTCTAACGAAATCACCGCTCTGATGCTGCTGGCTTCCGATGCGTTTATGCAGGCGAATTACGCGCAAGCCATCGAACTATGGCAAAAAGTGATGGATCTCAACTCACCCCGGATCAACCGGACACAGCTGGTCGAGTCGATTAATTTGGCGAAACTGTTGCAGCGGAGATCAGATTAATCATTTGGTGATGAAGATTATGTTATTGAGCTGCATAAAAAACAATCGAATGAACATATACCAAAAATAATCACCAATCAGTATTATTGCAGATTAAACAAATAAAAATCTTTCCATAACAAATGGTTATTCATTAATCCTACCATAAACTCGCGTTATTATGCATTAATGCAGCGAAAAGCTCTGTTGTTAAAGGGTTGCGCAACATACCGCGCAAATGATACTGATTATAAGCGTTAAAAAAATCTACAAACCAACGCAACACAATTCATGCCCTGGCAGTATGTCACGTTCTCGCGTTTCTGAACGGGAACGGCGCTCCATTGAGGAAGTTATTCTGATGAAAAATATAAAATTCAGCCTGGCCTGGCAGATTCTGTTTGCTATGGTGCTGGGCATTCTCCTGGGAAGCTACCTGCACTACCATAGCGACAGTCGCGAATGGCTGGTCGTCAATTTGCTCTCTCCGGCGGGTGATATCTTCATCCATCTGATCAAAATGATTGTTGTGCCGATTGTTATTTCCACGCTGGTGGTGGGTATTGCGGGTGTTGGTGATGCCAAACAGCTCGGGCGTATTGGCGCGAAAACCATTATCTATTTCGAGGTGATCACCACTGTCGCCATCATTCTGGGGATCACCCTGGCGAACGTCTTCCAGCCCGGTGCCGGGGTGGATATGTCGCAGCTGGCAACCGTCGATATCTCGAAATATCAGAGCACTACAGAAGCGGTACAGAGCAGTTCCCACGGTATTATGGGCACGATTTTGTCTCTGGTGCCGACGAACATTGTGGCGTCGATGGCGAAAGGCGAAATGTTACCGATCATCTTCTTCTCGGTACTGTTTGGTCTGGGGCTTTCCTCCCTGCCCGCGACGCATCGTGAACCGCTGGTGACCGTGTTCCGCTCCATCTCTGAAACCATGTTTAAAGTGACTCATATGGTGATGCGTTATGCGCCGGTGGGTGTGTTTGCGCTGATTGCGGTGACGGTGGCTAACTTTGGTTTCTCGTCTCTGTGGCCACTGGCGAAACTGGTGCTGCTGGTGCATTTCGCCATTCTGTTCTTCGCGCTGGTGGTATTGGGAATTGTGGCGCGCCTGTGTGGGTTAAGCGTCTGGATCCTGATTCGTATTCTGAAAGATGAGCTGATTCTGGCGTACTCCACTGCCAGCTCTGAAAGCGTGCTGCCGCGAATTATTGAGAAGATGGAAGCCTATGGTGCACCGGCGTCGATCACCAGTTTCGTGGTGCCGACCGGTTACTCTTTTAACCTTGATGGTTCGACGCTGTATCAAAGTATTGCCGCTATTTTCATCGCGCAGTTGTATGGCATTGACCTGTCCATCTGGCAGGAAATCATTCTGGTGCTGACGCTGATGGTGACCTCGAAAGGGATTGCTGGCGTGCCGGGCGTGTCGTTTGTGGTGTTGCTGGCAACGCTGGGCAGCGTAGGGATCCCGCTGGAAGGTCTGGCGTTTATTGCCGGTGTTGACCGTATCCTCGACATGGCGCGTACTGCGCTGAACGTGGTGGGTAATGCGCTGGCGGTGCTGGTGATTGCCAAGTGGGAACACAAATTTGACCGTAAGAAAGCGCTGGCTTATGAGCGCGAAGTGCTGGGCAAATTTGATAAAACTGCGGATCAATAATTGAGGATTGCCGGGGACATACACCCGGCAATGTGTGGATGCCTGATGCGACGCTTGCCGCGTCTTATCAGGCCTACATTAACCGTTAGTTAATTTTTCAAACTCTTCACACCCGGTATCAAACCCTTCCATACAGCTCAGGTTCAGCCAGTGCAGCGCCTTCTGTTTGTTCTTCTCGATAAAACCTTCTTCACCATTTAAGAACATCATTCCCGCCCAGTACTCGGAATAACCGGTTCGGGAAATCGCAGAGCTGCGTTTGAAATACCAGGTTGCCTTGTCATCGTCGGCCTTAATGCCCACGCCGTTGGCGTAAATCAAACCAAGCAGCATTTGGGCATCGACGGCAGAGTCGTTCTCCAGATCTTCCGAGGCGTTTTCTAACAGCGAAATCGCCTTTGGATAATCCGGTTTACCCGCTTGCGTATTTACCAGAATATGCGCCAGCGTTACTTCACCTTCTTTACTGCCCGCTTGCGCCGCTTTCTCTGCAAGAACTTTTGCTTGTGGATAGTCCAGACTGACCGGATTGGTGATTTTGATCTGCGCCAACAGCGCGCAGGCATCAGCATCACCGCTGTCGGCGGCTTTCTGTGCCCAATATTCGGCTTTGCTCAAATCGCCGGAGCTAAACCAGCTGTCGGCAAGAAAATATTGTGCGCGTCGGTCTCCAGCCTCTGCAGCCTTGAGATACTGACTGCCAGGCTCGGAGCCGTTCGCGTGGGCAAAGAATGTCAAAAACAACATCAATGCGATAATTTTTTTCATTTTGATAATACGATTGGGTAGGGAGTAACCAGTATAAAGAGTTCGAATGGATAAAAAAACAGCCTCCGAAAGGAGGCTGTAGAAAGGACTGTATTACGCCAGTGCCGCTTCGCGCAGGCGAGTTTTCAACTTGTTGTACTCGTCAATCACGTACTGCTCGGCGGCGCGCTGATCGGCGATCGGCTCGACGCGCACGGCGCAGTATTTGTATTCCGGCGTTTTCGTAATCGGGCTTAAGTTTTCGGTAACCAGCTCGTTACAGGCACCAATCCACCACTGGTAGGTCATGTAAATCGCCCCTTTGTTCGGACGATCGCTGACCTGCGCACGGGTGATAATTTTGCCTTTACGCGAGTGCACCCAAACCAATGCCTCATCTTCAATACCCAGACGTTTGGCGTCTTCGGTATTGATTTGTGCGTAGCCAGGTTCATCAGCCAGCGCCGCCAGTGCCGCACAGTTACCGGTCATCGAACGGCAAGAGTAGTGACCGACTTCACGCACCGTTGACAGTACCATCGGATACTCGTCGGTGAGTTTGTCGATTGGCGCTACCCAGTCGCAGGTGAAGAACTGCGCCAGACCGTTCGGAGTATCAAACTTCTCTTTAAACAGATAAGAAGTCCCCTGATCGGCATCTGAAGTATCGCGACAAGGCCACTGAATGAAGCCCAGTTCGCCCATTTTCTCGTAAGTCGCACCGTAGAAATCCGGGCACAGATGACGCAACTCATCCCAGATCTCCTGGGTGTTGTTGTAGTGCATCGGATAACCCATACGGGTGGCGATTTCACTGATAATCTGCCAGTCCGTTTTCAGATCCCATTTCGGTTCAACTGCTTTGAAGAAACGCTGGAAGCCACGGTCAGCCGCAGTAAACACGCCTTCATGCTCGCCCCACGACGTTGACGGTAAAATGACATCCGCCGCCGACGCGGTTTTGGTCATAAAGATGTCCTGAACGATGACCAGTTCCAGATCTTCAAAGGCTTTACGTACTGCCGACAGCTCCGCGTCAGTTTGTAGCGGATCTTCGCCCATAATGTACGCGGCACGCACTTCACCATGCGCTGCGCGATGCGGTAGCTCGCTGATGCGATAACCGGTATGTGCTGGCAGACTCTCTACACCCCAGGCTTTGGCGAATTTCTCGCGGTTAGCCGGATCTTTCACGTACTGGTAGCCAGGGTAAGTATCTGGCAGCGCGCCCATATCGCAGGCACCCTGCACGTTGTTTTGCCCACGAACCGGGTTTACACCCGCATGCGGCTTACCGAGGTTACCGGTCAGCATCGCGAGGCTGGTCAGAGAACGCACGGTTTCCACGCCCTGGTAGAACTGGGTTACACCCATGCCCCACAGGATGGCGGCGCTTTTCGCCTGGGCATACATCCGCGCCGCCTGACGAATCTCACTGGCGCTGACGCCGGTGATATCTTCAACCGACTCTGGCGTGTAGCCTTCAACGATTTTACGATACTCTTCAAAGCCTTCTGTACGGGAAGCGACGAACGCTTTGTCGTACAGATTTTCTTCAATAATGACATGGCCCATTGCATTCAACAGCGCGATATTCGAGCCGTTTTTCAGTGCAATGTGCATGTCAGCAATGCGCGCGGTTTCAATTTTGCGCGGATCGCAGACGATAATTTTCGCCCCGTTACGTTTAGCGTTAATTACGTGATTCGCCACGATAGGGTGGGAATCCGCCGGGTTGTACCCGAAAACGAACACTAAATCGGTATTATCAATTTCGTTAATAGCATTGCTCATTGCGCCATTACCGACCGATTGGTGCAGACCTGCAACCGATGGGCCGTGTCAGACACGAGCGCAGCAATCAACGTTATTGGTACCAATAACGGCGCGCGCAAATTTTTGCATTACATAGTTGGTTTCGTTACCCGTACCACGCGAGGAGCCGGTCGTCTGGATGGCATCCGGACCGTACTTCTCTTTGATGGCGCTCAGGCGCTCGGCAACGTAATTCAGTGCCTCATCCCAGGAAACAGGTTCGAGTTTGCCGCCACGCTGGCGACGAATCATGGGGGTTTTCAGGCGCGGGGTCAGGATCTGGGTATCGTTAATGAAATCCCAGCCATAATACCCCTTCAGACACAGGGTACCCTGGTTGGTTTTGCCCTGCGCTGCCTCCGCCCGGACGATTTTGCCGTTATCGACGACCAGGTTGATTTTGCAACCTGATGCGCAATAGGGGCAAACCGTGACGACTTTTTTCATCGGTCTCGCTCCAGTTAATCAAATCACGCATACGCGCTCTCGACTACAGTATGCATCTTTTATGCCACATTTTATTTGGGGTCATTCCCTGATATTACGGGCACTATTTGTTCAAAACTCTGACGAAAAACAGGCTGTCGTCAGTTTTGACGTGACGAAACGAAATACCGCGTGACAGCCATCACGCGGCTGACATTTTATTTTTTCTCGACGACGGGAGCCGCCTGATACCCGCCACCCAGCGATTTCATCAACTGAATGCTTTGGATCACCCGGCGGCTGTCCAGCATCAGTAATGACATCTCTTCGGCAAGCACCGGCAACTGGGCTTCGGTGGCCTGTAAGCGACTGGTTAAGCCTCGTTGGTAGGCGGCGTCGGCAGCGCGCTGGGTGAAGCGCGTTGCTTCTACGCGTTCTGCCTGCATCTCCCGCTCGTCGTTGAGCGTTTGCAGACGCGTGCCGTTGACTGCAACGTCGCGCACCGCATTCAGTACTGACTGGTTGTAACGTTCAATCATCATGTTGCTGGCGGCGCGCGTGCCTTCGAGATTGGCATTCAACCGTCCACCATCAAACAGCGGTAATTTCAGACCAGGAATGAAATTGAACTGGCGACTGGTTTTTTTGAATAAGGTATCCAGGTGGATGGCATCAAGGCCGAAAAATGCTTTGATATCAAAGCTCGGGTAGAACAGCGCCCGCGCGGAATCCACCTGATCTAATGACGCCTGAACATACCAACGCATGGCTTGCAGATCCGGGCGTCTGGCGAGCAACTCATAAGAGAGTGTCGCCGGAATACCGGTCTGGACTTGCGGTAATGCCACCGCTTTGATCTCCGGCATATCGCTGGCTCCTGCGCCAATCAATGCACGCAGAGATTCTCGCGTTTCGGTGATTTGCCCTTTAACGGCAGCAATTTGTTTATCGACCGCCAGAATCTGCGCCCGCGCGCCGTGGAAAGGCACTTGCGCTTCCAGGCCGTGCGCCACTTTGCTCTGGTGCGCTTTCACCGCGTAATCAATCACATCGCGAGTTTGTTCTAACAGATCGAGCATCTGATAGCTGGCCTGCATACTGTAATAAAGCTGCGCTACGCCCGTGGTCAGCGATAGCTCTACTGCTGCGGTTTCTGCCAGCGCTGCATTATGCGCGCCAATGGCGGCGGCAACCGCTGAGCGATGCACACCCCACAAATCAAGATCCAGTCCGGCAAACAAACCGACTGTGGCTTCCGTATAGTACGGCCCGTCCATACCCAGTGCTGGCGCATCCATAGCATAAGGGCTTAAAAAGCCGTTCGCCGAGACACGTTGGCGGTTGAGCATCCCTAACGCTGCGACCTGTAATTGTGAACCGGCATCTAACAAATCGGCCTGCGACTGCGCTTTTTCTTCCCGCAGTTTCGCTTCGGCGAGGGTGTGTGAACCACTTAGCGTCCGTTGGATCAAAGCATCCAACTGCGGGTCATTGAGTTGTTTCCACCACTGCGCCTGCGGCCAACCGGAGCTGGCAAGATGAATATCATCGGCCAGTTTGATTTGTTCCGGTTTGAGCTGTTGATGAGGCGCAGAATCCTTACGTACCAGGGCACAGCCGGAAATCAGCGTCGTGCTGCCGAGAATGCTGCACAACAGCAGGCGTGAAAGTTGACGATTGATCATTGCGTGGCTCCTTGTGCCTGTTCCGTGGCGGGCGTTAATGCCGGGGCTGTCCAGTCTGGCAAGCGGGCGAAAAGCTGGCAGACGTGTTGCTCCTGTTTTAATAAGGTCGGCAGAATGGCCTGCGAGGCGGGTGTTTCTTCAAGCGTTATTTGAGGAGAACGACTGAATGCGCTTGCCAGGCCGGCGGCGTATTTCTCCAGTGCGTCGGCAAACAGGCCTGCTCTGTCCGGCTGTAGTGCGTTATCCAGCGCCTGCGCCGAGTTCCAGGTTGCATCCCAGGCGTGAAGAATATCGCGGCCCTGACGAATAACCGTTTGCGAACGTTCAATCAGTAACGCGCGTTCTTCGCTGTCCAGTTGACGCTCCAGCGCCACGCGTTGGCACATCTCTTCACAGGCATTAAACGCCGCATGCAGACCTATACGAATTTGCAGATAAGTGCGCAGAGCCGTGACTTCCTGCTGGCGTGGGATCCGCATTACTTTACTCAACATACCCAGCGCGCCAGCCAGTTTTTGCGGCAGTGTGCGCGCTTCACTTTCAGGCCAGACAAAGGTGTAAATCACCGCGGACACCACGGTACCAATGATGATACCCAGGGCGCGATCGCGAATTTCCACCAGGTCGTACACCGGGCCAAAAACGTTTTCGAGCGTGGCGAGCGCGAAGGTGACCACCATCTGTGTGCCGATATAAGAAGAGCGTTCAGAGCTGGTGGCAATCCATGCGCCTAACAGGAAAATCGGTGCCAGCACAAATAGCAATTCGACAATATTGTCCAGCCAGGGCATGACCAGTAGCGTGAATAACAGCGCCAGAATTGCGCCGGAAAAAGCCCCGCCAAAACGCAACACCATCTTCTGGTACGACGAACCGACATTGGGGTTAGCGACGATCACGCAGGTCAGCATACAGGTGTGAATGCCTTCCCAGTCCACGCCGCTGTAGAAGGTGTAACAGATCAAACAGGCGAGCAGCGTTTTTACCGCGTAGCGCATATAGTCTGGATTGGTAAAAGCATCGGCGACCATTGATGGCGGTTTGGCGGCGGGCGTTGGCGGCGTATTTGGGTCCATCTGACCCAGTTGCAACAATGTCTGGCAGATATTCTCCAGGTTACATTCCCGTGCCGCCATCGCTTCACTTTCAGTGATCCGCCAGTCGCTTTGCCAGCGCTGACCTTCGGCAATGGCATGCTGCAGTTTGTTGATTTCTGAGGCTAATTTTTGCCGAAATTCAATAATTGCCTGAGAATCAGCAAAAGAGGTGGGATCGTAGCGATTCAGCGTCGAGTAAATGTAGGTTACCGTTGCCACGCAGCTTTGCCACCATGCGCTCTGAGTTCGCCAGTTGGCATCGTCCGCGAGGCAAAAGACATTGAGTTTTTGCAGCGCCAGCGCCTCTCTTTCAATCCGCGTTTCGGGTAGCGGTGCGAGGCTGTCCGTCAGGTGGCTAATGGCATCATCAAGCCGATCATTAAGCACCTGATGCATCTGCGTGATAGCACGGCTGGGAAACCACAGCACGCCGATTAACGTCATCAATAACGTCGGGTAGAGGCCGACAACGATACACCACAGCGTTAAGCGCACGACCACTTCCGGATAGTCGAGCATGGCGGGGAAGGTTTGCCCGTAAATAGCGACAATGGCGACGGCGAAAAAGACCAGCCCCAACCGATGGGTGCGCATCAAAAACATACAGCCCATCAGGATCGGTCCGGCAATGATCAATCGGATCAACGGTTCGCCATATGACCATTTGTAGATCAAAAACAGGCTGGCGATTTCCAGCATCGTGGCGACCACAAACAAGATCGCGACAAATTTGGTGTAAAACGCGTTCGACTGAATACCGTAAAACAGCACTGCCAGTGATAACGCCACAAAAGGGATCTCAAAAGTCATCGAGATCAGAATCACCAGCAAGCAGCCTACCCAGAGTTGCATAGTCTGCGGCACGCGGCCTGGTCGCCGCTCGCTTAACTCTTCATGAAAGAACGCCAGCAGCCTGACCACCGGTAATGGCAGGGAGTTGAGCGCGCTCATTATTGCGGCTCAAGATTAGCGACTGCCGAAGCGCCGATGCGGAACATTTCCGGGTCAGGTTTTTCAACCATGATTTTGACCGGAAAACGCTGGGCAACGCGGACCCAGTTAATAGAACGAGACACTTTCGGCAGGCCGCCCAGCACCAGACCGCCGTCATCCGGTAGCACGCCGTAGCCAATCGAATCCACTTTACCCTCGAAGGTTTTGCCGCTGTCGCTCATCAGGCGAATCGTTGCGGGTGTACCCGAGCGAATATTTTTCAGATCGGTTTCGCGGAAGTTGGCGATCACGTACCAGTGACGAGTGTCGATTAGGGTGAAAATAGGGCGCATGGCAGAAGCAAATTGCCCAACCGAGGTTTTGAGGGAAATGACTCGGCCATCAAACGGCGCGCGAACGGTCGCCATTTCCAGATGCAGTTTCGTCAACGCAATATCCGCTTCCACTGCCGCACGTTGCGCCACCAGCGCATCCACGCCGCTGACGGCGCTGGCGGCTGACTGCGCCTGCAACAATACGGCATTAAGATCTGCTTCTGCGGCGCGCTGCGCCGTTCTTGCACGGTCAACGTCTTCCGCTGAGACGAAACCTTCTTTCAGTAATGGCTCGGTGCGGCGTAATGTATCACTGGCCTGTTTCGCGGCGGCACGGGCTTTTTCTACCGTGGCATTAACCGAGTCGGCACCAAACTGTTGTGCGTCAACGCTACGCTGGGTGAGCATAATTTGCTTATCCAGCGCCGCGAGGGAGGCTTCGGCTTTCGCCAGATTGGCTTCGTACGGGCGCGAGTCGATGCGGAACAGCAAATCGCCCTGTTTCACCGCCTGGTTGTCGGTGACCGCCAGTTCTACAATGCGACCGCTGACTTCCGGCACCACATCAATGGTATCTGCTGACGCGTAGGCGTCATTAGTTGATGGCGCACTGTCTACGCGCCAGATAACGAAAACAAGGGCAACCAGCGCCAACGCAACCACTAACAGAGCAGGGAATTTACTGCGAGGAGCTTTTTTCGGCGTACTTTCCATGAGCGCGTCTCAAATAGATTAGAAAAATGCCAGCCAGAACAGCATGGCGTAGAGAGCAAAAAGGGCGGTATAAATAATTCCGACAAATGCCAGATTGATATTTGCCCGCTGAATAATTCGCCTCGTGATGAGCGTCAAAATAAGGCTGGCAATGGCGCAGAAAAACCAGCTGGGATAATAAGCGCCGATCACCGGGATTGCCGGAGATAATGAGCATCCCGAAACCATGAAGACGGGAATTATCCAGGCTGTTTTTTTGAGTTGCATCGCCATGCGAGAGAGAACTGTTGGCATATTAAATACATCCTGTCTGCTGCGAACAATATCTGTAGTGAATATCAATATCCATTGAAGGCGTCAGTATGGCTATTTTCTCGATGAATAAAAATAGCTTTATTCAGCCACCGCATTCATAACTTATATATTTTATGTATTAATTGGTTGTATGTATTTTTAAAATAAATACTTTTGGGGGCTTAAGCGCCCCCAAAAGTGAGTGGCATTAATTTGGGGTTACGATATTCACCCACAAATCGAAATTATCCAGACAGGCAATAATTTCTTCCAGTTTCGCGCCATTGCCAATAATTTTGGCTTTCTTCGCTTTTACCAGATCCGCCATTTTGGCTTGTCCGGTCAGCACGGCGTGAAGATCTTCACGGCTGATGTAGAAAGAGGCGTTGGCTTCAGGTTGCAGCGTTTTACGGTAGTTAAGCACGCTATCGTTCAGCGTCAGGTTGAGGTTATCGCCGTTGCTCATATTGAAGTTCAGGCTGATATTCTTACCTGCGGCTTTCGCGCTATCGAGGCGAACGGCCATAAAGTCGAACAGCATTTCGACCGACATCCCGCGAAGGGTGTCCGGAGAACCCGTGGTGCCGTGGCTGAACTTATGCACCCCTTCGCGCAGCTCTTTTGCGCCGGTCAGGTAGAAACCGCGCCAGGTGGCGGACTCGGCCTGATAGCCCAGCTGTTCAAAGTTATTCGCTTGCAGATTCTTCGCCACCTGGTCACCCGGATTGGCGGCAATCACCTGTTTCAGCAACTCTGCTGACCAGCGGTAATCCCCTTGCTTGTTCGCTTCTTGCGCCAGGTTGATGACACGGGCGGAACCGCCCAGCGCTTTCACGTAACGTTTGCCCATCTCCACCTGACCGTACGGATGTAGGTTAGCTGGATTGCCGTCATAATAGCCGAGATAGAAGTTATACACTGCACGGGCGTTGTGGCTAACAGAACCGTAATAGCCGCGGCTGGCCCAGTTATTGGCAAGCGCAGGTGGCAGCTTAATCATGTCGCCAATTTCATTCATGGTGTAACCCTGGTTCGCCAGGTGCAGGGTCTGGTCGTGAATGTATTTGATAGTATCGCGATATTTACCAATATAATCATTGATATGCTTATTGCCCCAGACCGGCCAGGTGTGCGGCATAAACAGTACTTCCGCGTCGTTACCCCACATATCCAGCGTTTCGTTCAGATACTCTGTCCACTTGCTGGTATCGCGGGTTTTCGCGCCGCGCAGGGTGTAGAAGTTGTGCAGGGTATGCGTGGCGTTTTCGGCGGTACACAGGGCTTTCAGGGCCGGAATATAGAAGTGCATTTCGGCTGGCGCTTCGCTACCCGGAGTCATCAGGAAGTCAAACTCCAGGCCGTCGATAATCATCTTCTCGCCAGTTCTGACAATCGTTTTGGTTGGCGCAATAATGCTCGGGTCGCCCGTTGCCAGCGTCACGCCCAGGCCGTTGCCCACGTTGCCTTGCGCGTTGTGCGGCAGTAACAGACCGTAAGAGTAGAGCGCACGGCGGCTCATGATGTTACCCGCCAGCACGTTTTCGCTGATGGCTTCGTCCATAAAGCCTGCCGGAGCGATCACCTGCACTTTGCCAGATTTAACATCCGCTTCAGAGATAATGCCTTTCACACCGCCATAATGGTCGGCGTGGCTGTGGGTGTAAATAACAGCAACAATCGGTTTTTGCGGACGATGCTGGAAGTAAAGGTCAAGTGCGGCTTTTGCGGCAGGCGGCGTCACCAGTGGGTCGATAACAATAATGCCTTTCTCGCCCTCAACGAATGTAATGTTAGAGATATCCTGGCCGCGCACCTGATACATTTTATCGGTGACTTTGAACAGACCAGAAATGCCGTTGATCTGCGACTGACGCCACAGGCTGGGGTTTACGGTTTCCGGCGCAGCGGCATTAATATCAAATTTGTAATCATTCGCGCGGTAGTAAACTTTGCCATTCGCATCGCGCAGAATACCTTCATCCAGCAGCGGGGCGATAAATCCGCGCTGGGCATCGTCAAAATCCTGACGATCGCTAAACGGTAATGATTTGGCGTAATTCTGATTAACCTGTTGGGTATATTGAGTGGCGGCTTTCGCTTCATCTGTTGCGTGAGCGGTATTTACCATCATGCCGCTGGCGGCAGTTAACGCAATAACAATCCTGCTCAAACGGAATAACCGAGAGTTATTCATATAAATCTCCATTTATCATTTGTGTCGTAAATATGTAATCCATGCAAAATACGTCATTTAAAGCTGGCGTTATCATAATTGGGAAATTGCGATTTTAATAAGTGGAAGTGTGAGCGGAACGAGCCATTTTATTAGGCATTTGTGCTGAAGAGGGAAAAGTACGCGAATTTATTATCTCTGTAAATAATATGAGGTGTTTTATATATTTATTATATATATTGTACTTCGGCAAATACTGAGCACAATTAATCAATGCAACCGGTGTTTCTTATTAAAAAACGTACCGGAGCAATGGGCGGTCATGTCGCTGGCACCGCAGGATTCTGCGTTGCTGTGCCAGCCTTTTATTCATGGTCAATGAGTGAGGGGATTGATAAAGAAACCAGGTCGTCAGAGCGCACTGATTATCCGCATTACGCCAGTGAAGTTGCACTGGCTTTTGGTTCACGAGTGGTTGGCCTCGAACTGGCAAAAATGATTGTGGATGCGTGGCTGGGCGCGCAGTACGAAGGCGGTCGTCATCAACAACGCGTGGAGGCGATTACGGCAATAGAGCAGCGGAAAAATTGAGATTCATCCACTACTTGCATGGATGAGTAATGACTAATGTGGATAGAGTTTCTTTTTGAGGTTGGCTAATGAAACGTTTTCCGCTATTTCTTTTATTCACCCTGCTCACGCTGTCCACCGTTCCGGCCCAGGCCGATATTATCGACGACACCATTGGCAATATTCAGCAGGCGATTAACGATGCTTATAACCCTGACCGTGGGCGAGACTATGAAGATTGGCGCGACGACGGCTGGCAGCGTGAAGTGAACGACGATCGGCGCAGACAATATGAAGATCGCCGCCGCAAGTTTGAAGATCGCCGCAGGCAGCTGGACGATCGCCAGCGCCAGCTGGATCAGGAGCGTCGGCAGCTAGAAGATGAAGAGCGGAGAATGGAAGATGAGTATGGGCGGTGATGTTGAGTTTAGAGCAGGCATCGCCCCTCACCCATCACTCCACCCCAATCTCCATCCCATCAAACCCCGCCTCAAACCCTGACGGCAGTATGTTCTCCATCAGCCACGCATCAAACTGATGGCTGATATGTGTCAGAACCACGCACGGCGAGCGGATAACTTCATTCAGCGCCAGCACGGTGTTTAAATCACAGTGATTGCGTGGCGAATTCGCGCGCGGTGGGTGGCTGCAATCAATCACCATTACCTGTGGCTGATTATTGCATAAAAATTTCACCGTTTTTTCCGGCAGGCCTGCGGTGTCAGACAGCCACGCCACCCGGCTATGTGCCGTTTCCAGTAGATAGCCGAAAGTGAGTTTCGAATGGTTGAGCGGCAGCGGCGTGACCTGTAATCCCTGCAAATCAAACATCACAAATGGCTCCACCGTGTGGCTGAAATCAAGCAGGCCCGGATGTTTAAACAGATCGTCGCAGCCCTGTTCATCCGGCGGGCCGTAGACCGGGATCGAATCGCCCACGCCCCAGCGCAGCGGAAACAGCCCCTGCACGTGATCCATATGGTAGTGCGTCAGCAAAAACTGCTGGAACGATCCGGGCGACCAGCGATCGGCGAGATCGTGCAGTCCGGCGTCGATCAGGGTGATCGCGTCGTTAAACTTCACGACGCCGCTGCATGGCTGGCGGCGATACTGCGGTGAGCGCCGCGCTCTGGCGCAGGCCGCGCACTCACAGCCCCATGCGGGAACACCCTGTGCGCCGCCAGTGCCAGTAAGTGTGAGGGTCAGGCTCATGTTACAGCGCCTTGGTGAAGCGGAAGTGGCTCTGCTCGTAGCCTTCGCGCAGATAGAAACGGTGCGCGTCGTGGCGCTTGACGTTGGTGGAAAGCTCGGTCATTTCGGCCCCGGCCTGGCGGGCTTCTTCTTCGGCCCATGCCAGTAATTTACTGCCGACGTTCAGACCGCGCGCCTGCGGCATCACCACCAGTTCCTGAATTTCGCCGATCCAGTTGACATGATGCAGATGAAACTGCAAATGCAGGCCGATCATGCCGACAACTTCGCCTTCCAGCAGCGCCAGATGGTAGCGCATGTTCGGGTCGCGCAGGTTGGCGTTAAAGCCCACGCGAAACGCATGGTGGTCAAACTCCGCCTGTTTTAGCTCACAAATCAGCGCGTAAACCGCGTCGGTGTCGTACTGCGTGGCCGGACGAAGCTCACAAGCAGGCATGGTGTTTCTCCTTCTGATGAATCAGCGTCAGCAGCTTGTCGACCGACTGGCGCAGGCTGCCGTCATTATTGAGCGTAAGACAATCCTGAGGAGTATAGCGGGCAGCGCGCGCCAGCCGGGCGTTAATTTCACTGGCATTTTCACGACCACGGTTTTCCAGACGCTGGCGCAGGATCTCCGGTGACACCTGTAAACAGATAGGCAGCAGAGCCGATTGATAGCGCGCCCGCGCCTGCGGCAAATGCGCGCGTGAGCCGTTGACCACCACGTCGAATCCGGCGTGTAGCCAGAGGTCAATCTCGACGCCGATGCCATAATACAGGCCGTTGGCGTGCCAGCTTAAGGCCAGAAGGTTCTGCCCCGCGCGGGTAAAAAACTCCTGCTCGCTCAGGGCGATATGGTTTTCACTTCCGGCGCTGGCGGCGCGCGTGATGTAGCGATGCGCTACCAGTAGCTGAGTTTGTTCCCGCTGGCGGAGTTCCGTCAACAGACTGTCTTTTCCGGAGCCAGAGGCCCCCATTAACCAAATCAGTTTTCCCGTCATCAGAACACCCTTTTACCCTGACGCCAGACGTGATCGATATGAATGTGGTTGCCCTTGCGATGCGCCAGCACCAGGTCGGCGCGTTTGCCCTCGCCAATCACCCCGCGATCCTGAAGATTAAGCGCCTGCGCCGGATTTTTAGTCACCAGCTTCACCGCCTGCGGCAGCGTAAAGCGGTTGCTCTCGTCATCGGCGACGCGAAATGCCGCATCGAGCAGGCTGGCGGGGTAGTAGTCGGAAGAGAGGATATCCAGCAGGCCAAGCTGTGCCAGTTCGCTTGCCGCCACGTTGCCGGAGTGCGAACCGCCGCGCACAATATTCGGCGCGCCCATCAATACATTCATGCCATGCTTGCGCGAAGCTTCCGCCGCTTCGAACGTGGTGGGAAATTCGGCGATTACGCTGCCAAGCTGGTGGGATTCGGCAACGTGCTCGTGCGTAGCATCATCGTGGCTGGCGAGGGCAATTTGTCGCGCGCGGCATATTGCGGCGATGGTTTCGCGATTCGGCTGCGACCAGCGTGCGGCAAGCGCCAGTTGTTCCTCTTCGTACTGCTGCATCTGCGCATCGGTGAGCGAGTATTTGCCCTGGTAATATTCGCGATACTTCTCGCGATTGGCGAACTGGCGCTGGCCCGGCGAGTGGTCCATCAGCGACACCAGCGTGACCGGCTCGCGCTGCACCAGTTTTTCAAACAGCGGCAGCGTAGTGTGATGCGGCAGTTCACAGCGCAGGTGCAGACGGTGCTCGGCGCGGTTGACCCCGCGTTTCTGCGTCTCTTCGATGGCGTTGATCATCTTCTCCAGATTCTCCAGCCGATCGCCGCCGTCGCGCACGTCGCCAATCGCCACGGCATCCAGCACCGTGGTGATGCCGCTCGCCACCATCAGCGCGTCGTGGCTGCTCATCGCTGAGTGGGCAGGCCAGTCCACTTTCGGGCGCGGAGTGAAGAATTTATCGAGGTTGTCGGTATGCAGCTCAATCAGCCCCGGCAGCAGCCAGCCACCTTCGCCGTCCATCGCTTCTGGCAGGCGGCTCTGGCTTTCGGCAAAGGCGCGAATTTCGCCGTCCTGCACCTCCAGCGAACCGTGTACCACTTCGTTTTCCAGCACCAGTTTGACGTTATTGATAATCATGCAGAGGCTCCCATTGGGTGGAGGCGGTCGGCGACGTCATTGCGTACGGCTTCGTCGTGGAAGATGCCGACGATGGCTGCGCCGCGGGTTTTAGCTTCGCGGATCAGTTCCACCACCGCGGCGCTGTTTTTGGCGTCCAGCGAGGCAGTAGGTTCGTCGAGCAGCAGAATGGGGTAATCGACGATAAAGCCGCGCGCGATGTTGACGCGCTGCTGTTCGCCGCCGGAGAAGGTCGATGGCGCCAGGTGCCACAGACGTTCCGGCACGTTCAGGCGGGTGAGCAGACGGGCGGCTTTAGCGGCGCAGGCTTCACGCGGAACGCCGGTATCGAGCAGCGGCTGCATTACCACTTCCAGCGCCGAAATACGCGGGATGACCCGCAGAAACTGGCTCACCCAGCCGACGGTGGTTTTGCGGATTTCCACCACTTTGCGCGCTGGCGCGGTGACCAGGTCTACCCACTCGTCACCATGTTTGATCTGAATTTGCCCTTCGTCGGGCAGATAGTTAGCGTACAGCGAGCGCAGCAGGGTTGATTTGCCGCTGCCGGAATGGCCGTGGAGCACCACGCATTCGCCCGCGTTGACGGTGAGCGAGGCGCGTTGTAAGACGGGCAGGCGCACGCCGTTTTGTTGGTGCAGGATGAAGGTTTTACTGACGTTTTCGACGCGGATCATTTTGGCCTCTTCGTGTTTTTGCCGGATGGCGGCTGCGCCTTATCCGGCCTACAAATGAATCAATATCAATGTATTACGATGGTTTTGTAGGCCTGATAAGCCGGATGGCGGCTACGCCTTATCCGGCCTACATGTACCGTAGGTCGGGTAAGCGCAGCGCCACCCGACACAAGCAAGGCTCAATTCTGCAAAACCGATGACACCAGCAGCTGGGTATACGGGTGATGCGGGTCGTCGAGCACGCGGTCGGTTAACCCACTCTCCACCACTTGCCCTTGCTTCATCACCAGCAAACGGTCCGCCAGCAGGCGGGCGACGCCCAGATCGTGGGTGACAATCACCACCGCCAGGTTCAGCTCCACCACCAGACCGCGCAGCAGATCGAGCAGGCGCGCTTGCACTGATACATCCAGCCCGCCGGTCGGTTCATCCATAAACACCAGCTTCGGATGCGTCACCAGGTTGCGGGCAATCTGCAAACGCTGCTGCATACCGCCGGAAAAAGTGGTCGGCAGGTCGTCGATCCGGTTGGCGGGAATCTCCACCTCTTCCAGCCACTTCTGCGCGGTGGCGCGAATATCGCCGTAATGACGCGCCCCGGTCGCCATCAGCCGTTCGCCGATATTGCCGCCTGCCGAGACCTGGCGACGCAGGCCGTCGAGCGGATGCTGATGTACCACGCCCCATTCGGTGCGCAGTAAACGGCGGCGGTCGGCTTCGCTCATGCCATAGAGGGAACGGTTTTCATAGCGAATCTCCCCCTGCTGCGGCGTCAGGCGCGCGGAGATTGATTTCAGCAGCGTGGTCTTCCCGGAACCGGATTCCCCGACGATGCCCAGCACTTCCCCCGGCCATAAATCAAAAGAAACGTCGCTGAAGCCTTTGCCCGGTGCGTAGAGGTGGGTCAGGTTATTGACCGAAAGTAACGGTTGATTCATTGGCTTTTCGCCTCGCTCTGTTGGCGGCAATAATCGGTATCGGAACAGACAAACATGCGGTTTCCGGCGTCATCCAGCACCACTTCATCGAGATAGCTGTGGGTCGATCCGCAGATGGCGCAGGGTTCATCCCACTGCTGAACGGTGAACGGATGATCGTCGAAATCGAGGCTTTCCACGCGGGTAAACGGCGGCACCGCATAAATACGCTTCTCGCGCCCCGCGCCAAACAGTTGCAGGGCGGGCATCATGTCCATTTTCGGGTTATCAAATTTCGGGATCGGCGATGGGTCCATTACGTAGCGTCCGTTCACCTTCACCGGATAGGCGTAGGTGGTGGCGATATGACCGAAGCGGGCGATATCTTCATACAGTTTCACCTGCATCACGCCGTACTCCTCCAGCGCGTGCATAGTGCGGGTCTCCGTTTCGCGCGGCTCGATAAAGCGCAGCGGTTCGGGGATCGGCACCTGGAAAATAATGATCTGATCTTCGGTCAGCGGCGTTTCGGGGATGCGGTGGCGCGTCTGGATAAGCGTCGCATCATCCGTACGTTCAGTGGTGTTTACCCCGGTCACGCGCTTGAAAAAGTTGCGAATTGATACGGCGTTGGTGGTGTCATCCGCGCCCTGGTCAATCACCTTCAACACGTCGCTTTCGCCAATCACGCTGGCGGTAAGCTGGATACCACCAGTTCCCCAGCCGTATGGCATCGGCATCTCGCGCCCGCCAAACGGCACCTGATAACCGGGGATCGCCACCGCTTTTAAGATGGCGCGGCGGATCATACGTTTGGTCTGCTCGTCGAGGTAGGCAAAGTTGTAGCCGCTCAGATTAGCCATGGTTCTGCTCCTGTTGCAGACGTTTGAGTAGCTCCAGTTCGGCCTGGAAATCGACGTAGTGCGGGAGTTTGAGGTGCGAGACAAAGCCTGCGGCTTCGACGTTGTCGGCATGCGCCAGCACGAACTCTTCATCCTGCGCCGGGCCTGTCGCGTGCTCGCCGTACTCCGGGGCTTGTAGAGCGCGGTCAACCAGCGCCATTGCCATCGCTTTGCGCTCGCTCATGCCGAACACCAGCCCGTAGCCGCGCGTGAAGTGCGGCGGCTCATCCGGCGGGTCGATAAAACCGTTGACCATTTCACACTCGGTCATCAGCAGTTCGCCGATGTTCACCGCAAATCCCAGCTCTTCCGGCACAATAGACACGTCGATATAGCCACTGCGGATTTCGCCTGCGAACGGGTGATTGCGTCCGTAACCACGCTGGGTGGAGTAGGCCAGCGCCAGCAAATAGCCTTCGTCTCCGCGCATGAGCTGCTGCAAACGGGAAGAACGTGAGCAGGGGTAAACCGGCGGCGTGCGGGTGATGTCGTCCGGCTGTGCGCCGCTATCCTCTTCAAACTTCGCCAGCCCCTGACGCGCCAGCAGGCTGAAAACGTGCGGCGATGGGGCTTGCTCGCTGTCGGCGGTGGTCAGCGTCGGCGCTTCGCCATTCGCCAGCAGGGTGAAATCGAGCAGGCGATGGGTGTAGTCGTAGGTCGGGCCAAGCAACTGGCCGCCGGGAATGTCTTTATAAACCGCCGAAATACGGCGTTCGAGCCGCATCTCGGTGGTGTCGAGCGGCTCGCTCACCGCCAGCTTTGCCAGCGTCGTGCGGTAGGCGCGCAACAGGAAAATCGCTTCAACGTTATCGCCGCTGGCCTGTTTCAGCGCTAGTGCCGCCAGTTCACGGTCGGCAATGCCGCCTTCGGTCATCACGCGATCCACCGCGAGATTAAGCTGCTGTTCAATCTGGGCGACGCTCAGTTCAGGCAAATCAGTATCGCCCCGGCGTCGGCTCTCTTGCAGGGCGTGGGCGGCGTCGATCGCCTTTTCGCCCCCTTTCACGGCAACGTACATCAGCACACCTCCACATGAGTGGTTCGCGGGATAGCCAGCAGGCGCTCGCCGCAGGTCAGGATCAGGTCGATGCCGAGCGGGAACGGGTGCGGGCGCTCGGTGAGTTCGTGCAGAATGCACTCCGGCAGTTGCGGGGCGATCATCCGTTCTTCGGCAATACCCGCGCCGGTGAGGCGCAGCATGCGTCCGCCGCTCAGGCTGGTGACCTGTAAAATCAACGTCGCACCGGCTTCCGGCGCAACGGCGGTGCCGATGGAAAGGGCGTTGAGCTGCTCGCTGGCAATCGCCTCATCCGTCACTGCGAAGGTCGCCTGTTCCGGCTGATTGACCAGCGGCGCGTTGGTATGAAAACGCAGGCTCTGGCTGACGATATCGTTACTTAATGGCGCAGAAAGCCACACCGGCGTGTCGTTATCGGCCAGCGTCAGCAGCACGCTGGTGGTGGCGATATTCAGCGGCTGCCAGCCGCGTTTGAGTTGATGCAGGGCGACAATCACGCCCGGCTCGCTCATGGCCTTTAACAGGCGACGAAAACTGTGCTGGGCATCCTGCACGGGAAGCATAAAAGCGGTTTCCAGGGTCATGCGTTGTCTCCGCGAACCATCGTAAAGAAGTCGACCCGACTGGCGTTCACTTCGGCCTGGCGTGCGGCAATGCGTGCCATACGGTCAGCGTCCAGCGGGGCAATAAGGGTTTCTGATAAGTTTTGAAAGTGGCGAGATTGCTGCATCAGCGCGTCAATCAGCGCGCAGCGTTCGGCGTGCTGTTTGTCGCGCCCCAGCACCCAGCTGTAGCCGAGCGTGCCGTCAGTAAGGCGTACAGCGGCGCGGGTGAGCGTAGCGTCGCCAGCAAAAAAGCGTTCGCCGGTGCCACCCATTCGCGCCTGAATCTGTACCAGGCCGGTTTCGGCGGCGCGGATCATGTCATAGTCGGCGGTGATGTTTAGCGCTTTAAGGCGGTTAGCCAGTTCAGCCGGTTGGCTGTGCGCCAGCACGGACATCCAGTGCTGGCGGGTCGCGGTATCTGCGTGCATTCAGTGCTCCATGGTGAATTCAATCATGTCGGCGCGCGTCAGGCTGACGGAGTACTCCGCCGGGCTGCTTTCACCGTCACGGTGGTTAAGGGTGCGCACGCACAGCAGCGGCGACATATTCGGAATTTCAAGACGCTGGCACTCTTTGGCCTGGGCGCGGCGGGCGCTGATCCGCGTCTGGCTGCGGCGCAGCGCAATTCCCGTTTGCTCGTGCAAAAAATCGTGCAGCGAGCCGCTGTCGAAGCGTTGCAGCGTCGGCCAGAGAGTGAGGTCCGCAAAGTAGTGGTCGATTAAACAGAGTGCGACGCCGTTGACCCGACGCAGGGTGCGCAGGTGGATAACGTTCTCGCCCTCGGTTATCCCCAGCGCGTCAGCGACGTGGCCGGAGGCCGGGCGCAGCACCGACAGCAGTTTTTCGCTGGTGGGATGGCTACCCTGATCCAGCAGGTTCTGGCTAAAACGCGCCTGGGCGTTGAGCGGGTAATCGAACGGGCGCATCAGCACCAGCACGCCGACGCCCTGACGGCGCTGTACCCAGCCTTTTTCCACCAGTTGGTCGATGGCGCGGCGCAGGGTGTGGCGATTCACCTCAAAGCGTGCCGCCAGTTGATGCTCGGCGGGAAGATAGTCGCCGCAGCGGTAGTGTTGACGAAGCTCCTGCTCAAGTTTTGCGGCTATCTCCTGATAGCGTGTTGGGTAGCTGGTCGGATGTGTAGACAAGTGCATAGCTATCAATGCCTCGCTTATCAGATAAAGTGCTTACGCAACCGTTGAGAGAGGAAATCCAGCAGGCTGACCGTGACGATAATCAGCACCATCAGGGCGCAGGTTTGCTGGAACTGGAAACCGCGAATCGCTTCCCACAGCGTGACGCCGATCCCGCCAGCGCCGACCATGCCAACAACGGTGGCCGAACGGACGTTGGATTCGAAGCGATAGAGGGAGTAGGAGATCAGCAGCGGCATCACCTGCGGCAGCACGCCATAGAGGATCTCTTCGAGCTTGTTGGCACCAGTGGCGCGAATACCTTCCACCGGGCCGGGTTCAATTGCTTCTACCGCTTCGGAAAGCAGTTTGGAGAGCACGCCGGTGGTGTGGATAAACAGCGCCAGTACGCCAGCGAACGGACCGAGACCGACGGCGACCACGAACAGCATGGCGAAGACCATCTCGTTAATGGCGCGGCAGGCGTCCATCAGGCGGCGAACGGGCTGGTAAACCCACCACGGCACCAGGTTTTCGGCGCTCATCAGGCCGAAGGGGATGGAGAGAACGACTGCCAGCGCAGTGCCCCAGACGGCGATTTGCAGCGTGACGGCCATTTCGGTGAGGTAATCCTGCCACTGGCTGAAATCGGGCGGGAAGAAGTCGGCGGCGAACGTCGCCATGTTGCCGCCGTCTTTAATCAGCGTGAGCGGGGCCATTTCCGCGCCCTGCCACGAGACGACCAGTACGGCGAGAACAACGGCCCAGCTGAAGATCGAGAACCAGCTGCGCTTGGGTGGGGCGATGGTGATGGTTTGCATGTTTGGCTCCGTTTAATGTTTTCTCCCTCTCCCTGTAGGAGAGGGCCGGGGTGAGGGCATCAGCGTGCGTATTTCCCCCCTCACCCTAACCCTCTCCCTCAAGGGAGAGGGGACCGATCGAGCACATTACTGCACCGCTTTACTCACCGAACTCATTGCGCTTAACGCGTTGTTCAGGCGGTCCAAATCATCCAGTTGCGCCTGAATGGCGGTGGTTTTTGCCAGCTTGTCCTGCTCATTCAGTCCCTTATTGCCTTTCACGCCCTGCATCTCTTTAAACAGCGCGAGCTGGCGAATTGGCACCAGTTGCAGGTCGCTGGAGGCGCGGAACGGGGCCCAGCCCAGGCGCTCCAGCACCGCTTTCTCTTCCGGCGTTTTGCCGTAGTTCATAAAGAAGTCGTAGATCTTGTCTTTGGTGGTTTCGGAAAGATTTTTGCGCCAGACGATCGGATCGCCTGGGATCAGCGGCGATTTCCAGATCACCTTCAGTTCTTTGAGCTTCTCCGGTGCGGAGGTTTTCAGCTTGTCGAGGTTCTCGGTGTTGTTGGTCGCCACATCCACCTGCTTGTTGGCGACGGCCAGCGCGTTGGTTTCATGCCCGGCGTTGACGGTGCGCTTGAAGTCGCTGGCGGAGATATTGTTTTTGGCGAAGACGTAGTAGCCGGGGACGAGGAAGCCAGAGGTGGAGTTAGGATCGCCATTGCCAAAGGTGAGATCTTTACGCTTCGCCAGCAGATCGTTCAGGTTGTTGATCGGACTGTCTTTGTTGACGATCAACACGCTCCAGTAACCCGGCGATCCATCCGCCGCGACCGTCTGGGCGAAGACCTGACCGTTGGCGCGATCCACCGCTTCCATCGCCGACAGATTGCCGTACCAGGCGATATCCACTTTATTGAAGCGCATCCCCTGGATAATGCCCGCGTAGTCCGGAGCAAAGAAGGCGTTGACCTTTACGCCCAGTTTCTTCTCCATATCTTGCAGGAAAGGCGTCCATTGCGGTTTCAGGTTTTGCTGTGATTCCGTTGAAATAATGCCGAAATTCAGCGCCTTTTCCTGCTCTTCGGCGTGTGCCGGGCTGAACAGGGTGCTGAGGCTGAACATGCTGGTGAAGGCCAGCGAGGCAATTATCTTAGCGTTCATTCGTTTTCCTCAATGATGGGGATGTCAGGCAGCTTTCGCGTTCTCTTCGACGCGGTTAATGCTGCGGTAGAGATGGTCAAAACGTTCGTTATCAAACTGTTGGCTGCTGCCGTCGTAGAAGACGTGCCCCTGGCGCAGGGCGACGATGCGTTCGCAGTAGCGCAGGGCGTAATCCACCTGATGCAGCGTCACCACCACGGTGATGCCGTCGTTCTGGTTGATGTCGCGCAGGGTATCCATCACGATGCGGGCCGATTCCGGGTCCAGCGAGGCGATGGGTTCATCGGCCAGAATCACCTTCGCCTGCTGCATCAGCGCACGGGCTATCGCCACACGCTGCTGCTGGCCGCCGGAGAGCGTGGAAACGCGCTGATGGGCAAAGTGCACCATCCCAACGCGAGTCAGTGCCTGTAACGCACGCTGTTTCTGCTCGCGGGTGAACCAGCTAAAACAGGTACGCCAGAACGGCGTGCTGCCGAGCGCGCCAATCAGCACGTTCTCCAGTACGCTCAGGCGATTCACCAGGTTGAATTGTTGGAAGATGTAGCCGGTGTTGGCGCGGCTTTTGCGGATATCGCGGGCCAGGCGGCCATTTTGCTGGACGGTGCGGCCCAGCAGTTCGACGCGGCATTCTGGCTTTTTATCGCCGACAATCAGGCCGCTTAAGTGACGTAAAAGGGTGGATTTGCCGGAACCCGACGGCCCAAGCAGAGCCACCATTTCACCGTGATGAATGTTCAGATCAACCGCGTGCAGCGCCTGATGCTGATTGAAGGTTTTGCTCAGTTGTTCGACGCGGATAATCGTTTGCATGATGCAGCCTCCCTAAAAAAGTGGCTCCATCGTGGCGGATTATCGTGACGATTTTGTTAACTAAAAGTGACTAACAGATGAAGAGTTAACGGGAATTCGATGACAGTGCGGGAGGGCGGGCCTCCCGGCGGGTTAGTGCGTTGGTTGTTGTTTGACGACATTAATCATCCACGGTACGCCAAATTTATCGGTGACTTTGCCGAAGCCATGCGCCCAGAAAGTTTCCTGCCAGGCCATTTCGATTTTTCCGTTAGCGGCAAGGTTGTCAAACCAGCGTTTTCCTTCTTCGACCTGTTGCGAATCGAGTACCAGCGTAAAGCCGGAGTAGCTGGCTTTTCCTGACGGTATGGCATCGCTCATCATGATGTCGCTTCCGGCAATGCGCACGTTGGCATGAGCGATGGCGGTATCGGGAAATTGCATTCCGGAAGGGCAGTTCTCGGCGCTGTCCTGCGCTGATTTCGGCATTTCGCCGAAGCTGATTTTATAAAGCAGTTCCGCGCCCAACGTGCGTTGATAATAGGCAATCGCATCGGAACAGTTACCAGCAAAAGAGAGGTAGGGACTTAACGGCATGATGGTGACCTCAGTTAAGAGAAGCCAGTTAAGTGTAGTTCGAAAATTATACAGATGAGCGGGGGCTGATAAGACTCGGTAAGCGTCGCATTAGGCACCGTTGCCGGATGGTGCGAGAATTTGTAGGCCTGATAAGACGCGCGAGCGTCGCATCAGGCAGTCGGCACCGTAGCCGGATGCGGCGCGAGCGCCTTATCCGGCCTACCGATCATGTGCCAATATTACATTGAGCAATACAATCAGTTCTTTTTCACAAACTCAGATTTCAGTTTCATCGGACCAAAACCGTCGATTTTGCAATCGATGTTGTGGTCGCCTTCAACCAGGCGAATGTTTTTCACTTTGGTACCGATCTTCAGCATCGAAGAGCTACCTTTCACCTTCAGATCTTTAATGATGGTAACGCTGTCGCCGTCAGCCAGCAGATTGCCGTTAGCATCTTTAACGATCAGCTCGTCGCTTTCCTGTGCAGGTTCTACGTCGTTCCATTCGTAGGCACATTCCGGGCAGATGTACATGCCGTTATCTTCGTAGGTGTATTCGGAGTTGCATTTTGGGCAGTGTGGTAATGACATGTGGATTTCCTCAAAAGTCAGCAGGGCAAAAGCGCCAAAAAACGGCAGATTGCCGAAAAAGGCCGCAATTATACACAAAATCCCTGAGTTTGTCGGGGGTACTGCTGATTTTAGACGACGATCGTTTTCATTTGAAAGGAAACGCAAAAAGAAAATAATCTTTTTGCCTCCATTTATTATTTAAGATAAGGTTAATGCTCTACTTGTTCTTTTTTTAATTCAAATGATATTTTTATCTTTCTGACGTTTTAAACGTATCGGAAGACGTTATTTATTCTAATAAAAAACAACACTCTAAATATAAAATTATTTCTTGCAGTAATTATAAAAGCCGAAAACAGAACTCAAAAACAATCTGGCTAAATAAAAGTAATAAAATTTGCTTTAAGGAAAAATTTTCTATGTACACACAGACCCTGTATGAGTTAAGTCAGGAGGCTGAACGCCTGTTACAGCTTTCTCGCCAACAGTTGCAGTTACTGGAAAAAATGCCTCTCTCTGTACCCGGAGACGATGCGCCACAACTGGCTTTACCCTGGAGTCAGCCTAATATCGCCGAACGTCACGCGATGCTGAATAATGAGTTGCGTAAAATTTCCCGACTGGAAATGGTGCTGGCGATTGTCGGTACTATGAAAGCAGGGAAATCAACCACCATTAATGCCATTGTTGGTACGGAGGTTCTGCCTAATCGCAATCGCCCAATGACTGCGCTGCCGACGCTTATTCGTCATACGCCCGGGCAAAAAGAACCGGTACTGCATTTTTCACATGTCGCGCCAATCGACTGTTTAATTCAACAATTACAACAGCGCCTGCGTGACTGCGATATTAAGCATCTGACCGATGTGCTGGAAATAGATAAAGATATGCGTGCGCTTATGCAGCGGATCGAAAATGGCGTCGCTTTCGAAAAATATTATCTGGGTGCCCAGCCTATTTTTCATTGTCTGAAAAGTTTGAATGATTTGGTGCGACTGGCGAAGGCGCTGGACGTCGATTTTCCTTTTTCTGCTTACGCCGCCATTGAGCATATTCCCGTGATTGAAGTGGAGTTTGTCCATCTGGCGGGGCTGGAGAGTTATCCCGGTCAGTTGACGTTACTGGATACCCCTGGGCCAAATGAAGCCGGGCAACCGCATCTGCAAAAAATGCTTAACCAGCAGCTGGCTCGCGCCTCGGCGGTACTGGCGGTGCTGGATTATACGCAACTGAAATCGATCTCCGATGACGAGGTCCGTGAGGCGATTTTGGCGGTGGGGCAATCGGTGCCG
Organism: Escherichia sp. MOD1-EC6300; assembly: GCF_002965045.1. NCBI lineage: Bacteria > Pseudomonadati > Pseudomonadota > Gammaproteobacteria > Enterobacterales > Enterobacteriaceae > Escherichia > Escherichia sp. MOD1-EC6300. Next base: position 112,423 of record NZ_PTRH01000011.1, read on the forward strand.
CTGTATGTGCTGGTCAATAAGTTCGATCAACAGGATCGTAACAGTGACGACGCCGACCAGGTGCGGGCACTGATTTCCGGGACGCTGATGAAAGGCTGTATTACGCCACAGCAGATATTTCCAGTGTCGTCGATGTGGGGCTACCTGGCGAATCGGGCGCGTAATGAGTTAGCCAACAACGGTAAGTTACCCGCGCCAGAGCAACAACGCTGGGTGGAAGATTTTGCCCATGCCGCGCTCGGCAGGCGCTGGCGTCATGCCGACCTGGCGGACCTCGAACATATTCGTCATGCTGCCGATCAGTTGTGGGAAGATTCGCTGTTCGCCCAGCCAATTCAGGCGTTGCTTCATGCCGCTTACGCTAACGCCTCGTTGTATGCTCTGCGATCTGCCGCGCATAAACTGTTGAATTACGCGCAGCAGGCGCGGGAATACCTGGATTTTCGTGCGCACGGGTTAAACGTCGCTTGTGAACAATTGCGGCAAAATATCCACCAGATCGAAGAAAGTTTGCAGCTATTTCAACTCAATCAGGCTCAGGTGAGCGGCGAGATTAAACATGAAATCGAGCTGGCCCTGACCTCCGCCAACCTCTTTCTGCGTCAACAGCAAGATGCGGTGAATGCCCAGTTAGCCGCGTTGTTTCAGGATGATTCGGGGTCATTAAGCGAGATTCGTACCTGCTGTGAGACACTGTTACAGACGGCGCAGAACACCATCAGTCGCGACTTTACGCTGCGTTTTGCCGAGCTTGAATCCACTCTTTGCCGGGTGTTAACCGATGTTATTCGGCCCATTGAGCAACAAGTCAAAATGGAATTGAGCGAGTCAGGGTTTCGTTCTGGGTTTCATTTTCCTGTTTTTCACGGCGCAGTTCCCCACTTCAACACTCGCCAGCTGTTCAGTGAAGTCATTTCGCGCCAGGACGCAATGGACGAGCAGAGCACGCGTTTAGGCGTTGTGCGTGAGACTTTTTCGCGCTGGTTGAATCAGCCCGACTGGGGACGGGGAAATGAGAAATCCCCGATAGAGACGGTTGATTACAGTGCGTTGCAACGAGCATTAAGCGCAGAAGTCGATCTTTATTGCCAACAAATGGCTAAAGTTCTGGCAGAGCAGGTCGATGAATCTGTTACGGCAGGCATGAATACTTTTTTCGCTGAGTTTGCTTCATGTTTGACGGAATTACAGACGCGTTTACGCGAAAGTCTGGCTCTGCGTCAACAAAATGAATCGGTGGTCAGGCTGATGCAGCAGCAATTGCAGCAGACTGTGATGACTCATGGCTGGATTTACATCGACGCTCAGCTGTTACGCGATGATATTCAAACACTTTTCACGGCAGAACGATATTGACCAAGACGTTACTTGACGGCCCCGGTCGTGTGCTGGAGTCGATTCATCCCCGCTTTTTAGTGGATCTGGCGCAGGGCGATGATGCCCGCCATCCACAAGCCCATCAGCAGCAGTTTCGTGAACGACTGATGCAGGAACTTCTTGCGCGCGTACAGCTTCAGTCATGGACGAACGGCGGCATGTTAAATGCGCCGCTTAGCCTGCGTCTGACATTGGTGGAAAAACTGGCGTCGATGCTGGATCCCGGTCATCTGGCGCTGACGCAGATCGCGCAGCATCTGGCGCTGCTGCAAAAAATGGATCACCGCCAGCACTCTGCTTTCCCGGAGCTCCCCCAGCAAATTGCCGCCTTGTATGAGTTGTTTTCAGCCCGTTGTCGCTGGAAGGAAAAGGCGTTAACGCAACGAGGATTACTGGTACAGGCCGGTGATCAGAGTGAGCAAATTTTTACCCGCTGGCGTGCTGGTGCGTATAACGCCTGGTCGTTGCCTGGGCGCTGTTTTATCGTTCTGGAGGAGTTGCGCTGGGGGGCATTTGGCGATGCCTGCCGTCTGGGAAGCCCGCAAGCGGTGGCGTTGTTGCTTGATGATTTGCGCGTGAAAGCGACACAACATCTGGCAGAGAGTATTAATGCGGCAACGACCACTCGTCACTATTACCATCAGTGGTTTACCTCTTCAACCGCCCCGACGGGTGGGGATCATGCTGATTTTTTAAGTTGGCTGGGAAAGTGGTCCACGGCAGATAAACAACCCGTTTGCTGGTCAGTGACCCAACGCTGGCAAACTGTCGCACTGGGGATGCCACGACTCTGTTCAGCGCAGCGTCTGGCGGGGGCAATGGTCGAGGAAATCTTCTCTGTAAATTTGGTGTAAATAATCAGTTACATCAATGACTCCTAAACGAAAACCATGTGTGAAGTTGATCACAAATTTAAACACTGGTAGGGTAAAAAGCTCATTAACTGCCCAATTCAGGCGTCAACTGGTTTGATTGTACATTCCTTAACCGGAGGGTGTAAGCAAACCCGCTACGCTTGTTACAGAGATTGCATCCTGCAATTCCCGCTCCCCTTTTGCGGCCGTCGCGCTGATTTTTCTGGCGTTTGCGGAAATGGGCCAACTCTGCGAGGAAAGCTATGCTGAAAAGGAAAAAAGTAAAACCGATTACCCTTCGTGATGTCACTATTATTGATGACGGTAAACTGCGTAAAGCCATTACCGCAGCATCACTGGGTAATGCAATGGAATGGTTCGATTTTGGTGTTTATGGTTTTGTTGCTTACGCATTAGGTAAAGTTTTTTTCCCGGGGGCTGACCCCAGCGTGCAGATGGTTGCTGCACTTGCCACTTTCTCCGTTCCCTTTCTGATTCGACCGCTTGGCGGACTCTTCTTTGGTATGTTGGGCGATAAATATGGTCGCCAGAAGATCCTCGCTATCACTATTGTGATTATGTCGATCAGTACGTTCTGTATTGGTTTAATACCGTCCTACGACACGATTGGTATTTGGGCACCGATTCTGCTGTTGATCTGTAAGATGGCACAAGGTTTCTCGGTCGGCGGTGAATATACCGGGGCGTCGATATTTGTTGCGGAATACTCCCCTGACCGTAAACGTGGCTTTATGGGCAGCTGGCTGGACTTCGGTTCTATTGCCGGGTTTGTGCTGGGTGCGGGCGTGGTGGTGTTAATTTCGACCATTGTCGGCGAAGCGAACTTCCTCGACTGGGGCTGGCGTATTCCGTTCTTTATTGCTCTGCCGTTAGGGATTATCGGGCTTTACCTGCGCCATGCGCTGGAAGAAACTCCGGCGTTCCAGCAGCATGTTGATAAACTGGAACAGGGCGACCGCGAAGGTTTGCAGGATGGTCCGAAAGTCTCGTTTAAAGAGATTGCCACTAAATACTGGCGCAGCCTGTTGACATGTATTGGTCTGGTAATTGCCACCAACGTGACTTACTACATGTTGCTGACCTATATGCCGAGTTATTTGTCGCATAACCTGCATTACTCCGAAGACCACGGGGTGCTGATTATTATCGCCATTATGATCGGTATGCTGTTTGTCCAGCCGGTGATGGGCTTGCTGAGTGACCGTTTTGGCCGTCGTCCGTTTGTGCTACTTGGTAGTGTTGCACTGTTTGTGTTGGCGATCCCGGCGTTTATTCTGATTAACAGTAACGTCATCGGCCTGATTTTTGCCGGGTTACTGATGCTGGCGGTGATCCTTAACTGCTTCACGGGCGTTATGGCTTCTACCTTGCCAGCGATGTTCCCGACGCATATCCGTTACAGCGCGCTGGCGGCGGCATTTAATATTTCGGTGCTGGTTGCCGGTCTGACGCCAACGTTGGCGGCCTGGCTGGTCGAAAGCTCGCAGAATCTGATGATGCCTGCCTATTACCTGATGGTAGTGGCGGTGGTTGGTTTAATCACCGGCGTAACCATGAAAGAGACGGCGAATCGTCCGTTGAAAGGTGCGACACCGGCGGCGTCAGATATACAGGAAGCGAAGGAAATTCTCGTCGAGCATTACGATAATATCGAGCAGAAAATCGATGATATTGACCACGAGATTGCCGATTTGCAGGCGAAACGTACCCGCCTGGTGCAGCAACATCCGCGAATTGATGAATAAGCTGAAACGGATGGCCTGATGTGACGCTGTCTTATCAGGCCAATTGAACTCTTAAGGTTCACTTAATCTCTGACGCGCATACTCTCCTCCAGGTTAACGGAGGAGAGTGCAATGAAAAACCGTGTTTATGAAAGTTTAACTACCGTGTTCAGCGTGCTGGTGGTCAGCAGCTTTCTTTATATCTGGTTTGCCACGTACTGATCTTTTTTCAGCCGTATCCAGGCCCGTGTGCCAGAAGTCTCTTGCCGGTTTTGCAGGAAAAACTGCCCGTGATGCAACTGTGTAATGCGGCTGACAATACTTAACCCCAGACCAATCCCGCCATAACGGCTGTCCATACGTACAAACGCTTTACTCAACTCCCCGCATTTACTCTCATCAATACCCGGTCCTTCATCTTCAACGGCCATGACCGCTCCGCCATCTTCTTGCAGCTTAATCATAATGTTGCTGCCTTGCGGGCTGTAACGATGGGCATTTTCTACCAGGTTTCGCAATAACATCCGCAGCAGGGTTGCATCACCCTGAACGATGATGTCGGCGGCGCTCTCTGGTAATAGCAGGGTTTGCTGGCGCTGGTCGAGCATGGTACTGAGTTCGTCATACGAGGGGAGAATGACATCTTCCAGCAGTTTTACATGTTGATAATTACCGGAAGAAAATGACTGTCCGGCACGCGCCAGTTGCAGTAGCTGGGAGACACTCTCCATCATCTGATCAAGTCGTGCCACTAACGGTGCTACATCAATGTGATGCGTTTTCGCCAGCAGTTCCAGATGCAAACGCACCCCCGCCAGTGGCGTTCGCAGTTCGTGCGCGACGTCAGCGGTAAACAACCTTTCGTTATCCAGCGTGTTGGTCAGGCGACTGACCAGATCGTTTAACGCTGAAACCACCGCTTCGATTTCGAGGGTGGCGCTGTGAATGGCAATGGGCGTTAAGTTGTCGGCGGTGCGCGCTTCCAGCTCTTTTTGCAGCTCCGCCAGCGGGCGGGTGATGCGGCGTACCGCCTGATAGCAGATAAATAGCGTCAGGCTGACCATAAAGACGCCAGGGACAATCAGGCTGGCGACCGCCTCGCGGATCTCACGCATGATGTGGCGATCGTTGTTACGATTGTCGCGTAGCGCCTGCTCAAACAGCTGAATCTGCTCGGTACTTTCATGCCATAGCCAGAAGACGCTGATCAGCTCAAACACCAACAAAATGGCCCCGATGGTCAATATCAGCCGTTGGCGCAGCGATATTGGTCGGCGCAGAAAACGCATCAGATTCAATTAGTTTTCCTCATTCGCGACCAGCATATAGCCAAAGCCGCGCACGGTGCGGATACGGGCTTTGCCCACTTTGTCGCGCAGATTGTGGATATGCACTTCCAGGGTGTTGGTCGAGGGTTCATTGTCCCAGTTATAGATGTCGTTGTAGAGAATTTCCCGATGCACCGGACTGCCTGCTTTGAGCATTAACCGTGATAGCAGAGCATATTCTTTGGGCGTCAGAATCAACTCTTCACTGCCCATCCATACCTGACGGCGACCCATATTCAGCGTCAGATTGCCAACAATCAGCTCACTTTCACCCTGATTATTATGGCGTCGTAGCAGGGCGCGGATACGGGCATGTAACTCTTCCAGCGCAAAAGGCTTCACCAGATAGTCATCGGCACCGACATCCAGCCCGGCGATTTTGTCGGTAAGGGTATCGCGGGCGGTGAGAATTAACACCGGCAGGGTGTATTTTTTCTGCCGGATTCGGGCGAGAAAATGCAGCCCATCTTCGTCGGGTAACCCTAAATCCAGTACCACCAGGCTGTAATGACCTGCCTCAAGGCTTTGTTCCGCCATCCGCGCGGTTGTCACGCCATCGCACGCGTAGCCTTCGGTTTGCGCCGCCAGAATCAATCCCTGCAATAACAGCGTATCGTCTTCAACAATCAGAATTTTCATTCACTCACTCTCCTGCAAGTTTGCAGAATATCATCCGCAGCCTGGTAATACTTCGTCTCAACGCCAGTTAATCCCAATAGCGTGGAGAATAAATTGTCTTGTGAATAGTGTTGCGTTTGCGCCTGTTTCTGTAGGCAACTTTGGTCAACCTGATACCGTTTTTGATAATCCTCAGACAGCCACAGCAGCATCGGCACCTGTTTTTGGCTATCCGGGGCGATGGCATAAGGCAAACCGTGCAGATAGATGCCATTTTCACCTAACGATTCACCGTGGTCAGAAAGATAAACCAGGCTGGTGGTAAATTTATCCTGATGTTCTTTCAGTAGATTAATTGCTTTATCAACAATATAGTCGACGTAGACCAGCGTATTGTCGTAAGTGTTTACCAGTTGCTCTTGGGTACAGGTCTGGATCTCGTTGGTGTCGCAGGTAGGGGTAAATTTCCTGAACTGTGGCGGATAGCGATTGTAATAGGTCGGGCCGTGACTGCCGATGGTGTGTAAGACAATTACGCCATCACCTTGCAGGTTATTGATGTACTCTTCCAGCCCGTGGAAAAGCACTTCGTCATAACATTCGCCGTTGATACACTGACCAGGCAGGTTCAGCGCAGTGACGTTCTGGTGAGGCACGCGATCGCAGGCACCTTTGCAGCCACCATCGTTGTCATTCCACAGCACGTTGATGCCCGCTCGCTGAATGATATCCAGCACGCCTTCCTGGTGCTGTGCCAACTCTTCTTTGTAATGCTCACGCGGCATATCCGAGAACATGCACGGTACTGAAACTGCCGTTGCCGTGCCGCAAGATGCGGTATTAGGGAAATAGACCACGTTATCTTTCGCCAGCCGCGGGTTAGTTTCACGCGGGTAGCCGTTGAGGGAGAAGTTCTCCGCCCGCGAGGTTTCGCCGACAATCAAAATGGTCAAATTTTTACGTTTCTCGTTCTGCATTAACGGGTTGCGGTGCGCGTCTTCACCAATTCGCACCAGCGGCAGATTTGCCAGTCGCTGATGGGAGTACCATGACCAGCTGGCAACAATGCTGTTAGAGGGGCTTAAGGACTTCACCAGCTCTTTGTTGTTGCGAAACAGCGAGGCGTAGTCTTTATAAAACAGTGCGGCGACCAGCAGAATCAGGAGCACAGAAACCAGAATATTGGCTCCACGGAAAAGAACACTGCGCAGGCGCGAGGTGGCCGGTTTGATTTTAATCCAGCAGGCAATTAGCGCAGCAAGTACGCCGCTGAGTCCCAGCGTTAATAACATTTGCGGTGTCATCAGCGCATAACTTTCTGCTGGGGTGGTATCAATAATATTGGCAATCATCGAGCGGTCGATGACGATGCCGTAAGTCATTATGAAATATTGTGCAGCCGCGCCAACCAGAATAAACAGGCAGGCCAGCGGTCGATTAAGCCATAAGAAAGAGCTTAGTGTCAGGACAATATTAATCACGCTGAAAGCGACGACCGGCATCGACAAGAAAACCAGTACGTTATGCAGCGAGTCCAGCGGCAGCGCCTGCAACACCTGTTTAAAAAAGGCAATATTCAGGCAGATAGAGATATAAAAAGCGGCCAACAATAGCCAGGCGAGTAAATTCAAAGAGGGTCTTTTTAGTAGGCGCTTCAACATCACGGTGTTTCCATCGAACAAAGTGCGCATATGCTCGCAAAGCAAAATTAAGCCAACCTTAAGTTCTTAAGGTTGGCTTTTATGTTTGCTGGATTAAGGGGAATTAATCTTTGCTTATTGGTGCATCTAAGGGATACGGGTTTTTATGCAGCCGGTTGTAATTCAGCGCATACATGGCGGTGATGACCATCAGGGTGACAAATGACCACATAACCTCTTTCGCCCCGGACCCCACCACGGCCCAGATGCAGTAGAGGAAGGCAATGGTAGTAACAGCCAGATATGCAGGGCGTGCTTTACCAAAGTGGCCGTGGCCGAGCAGCAGTAACGCCGCACAGGTGTAAAGATATGGCACCAGTGTAAAGATGACCGACACGGAAGAAACCAGACCGAATTCTTTGGTCGCGTTTGGCGAAATGCTGCTGAGCTGGAAGATGGTCATCAAAATTCCGACGATAATCAGCCCCGCCACTGGCGTACCCGCTTTGTTTACACGAGCAAAAATCGGTGGGAACAGCCCGTCATCGGCAGCGGCTTTCGCCGTTTGACCCGCCAGCAATGTCCAGCCGCCCAGTGAACCTAAGCAACCCGCAGCTGCGCAGAAAGAAACAATGGCCCCGGCGGTGTCACCCAGCGCCATCCGTGCGGCATCACCGAATGGCGAAGCAGAAACGCGCAGTGCGGCATTAGGGATCATCCCCATAATCGCGGTGGTAGAAAGTACATAGCAAACGGCGGCAATCAATACCCCACCAATGGTGGCGATAGGGACGTTGCGTTTCGGGTTTTTCACCACACCTGCGGCAACGGAGGCACTTTCCACACCGATGAACGACCACAGCGTAACGTTAAGGGTACTTTGAATCGCGCCGAAGGTGCCCAGGCCGCTGACGTTCCATGCCGCCATATAGGTTTCACCACGGAACCAGAACCAGCCAAATACGGCAATCCCGACGATGGGGATCAGCGCCAGCACGGTGGCAACGGCCTGCACGCGGGTGATCATTTTCGGACCGACAATGTTCAGCAGGACGAAGATCCACAGCACCACGACGCAGGTGATGGTTAATACCAGTGGATCTTTCAGAATCGGGAAGAAGTAACTTAAATATCCTACGCCAATGACCACCATGGCGATATTGCCGATCCAGCAGGCCAGCCAGTAGAGGACGTTGGTTTGATAACCGAGAAACGGGCCAAAGCAGCGGCGGGCGTAAGCGTAAGAACCACCAGGACTTGGGTCGAGGAACGACATTTTGGCGTATACCATCGAGAGCCCCAGCGCACCGATAATCGTCACCAACCATCCATAAATGGCAATCCCGCCAGTGGAGGCCAGGTTTGCAGGTAACAGAAAAACACCTGACCCCATAATATTCCCCGACACCATCAGGGTGACGGGGATTAAGCCCACTTTGTGAGCATCAGCATCCGAAGACATAATTAAACTCCTGCGAAGGCGAGCTTCGTGACAATAAATTACGTCATATCATACGCCTGCATTCGATAGTTGAATTATTATCGACCGGGTTATCGCTGATGCCGTTATTAATATAGCTCTTCGTTAAGGTTAAAAATCAGGCGACAGTGCGCTCTCTGTGCTGACTAACATAATGCAGAGGCGTCATACCGTAGAAGTCTTTAAAGACAGAAATAAAGTACGACGTACTGTTGTAGCCACACGACTGTGAGACCTGAGAGATATTTTTACCGTCCATCATTAATTCATTGACGGCATAACGCATGCGGCAGGTGGTGATTATTTGGCTATAACTGGTGTTTTCGCTTTTCAGCTTTTTCTTTAACAGGCTTGGGCTAAGACATAAACAACTGGCTACCATACTAAGATTCCAGTCTTTGTGGATATCGCTTTCAATAATTTGATAAACGCTGTCACTTACACAATTACGTAACATATACATCATTAATGAAAGGAATTTTTTACTGTCGAGAAAACGGGATAGCACTGTGAATAATAATGCACGTGTTCGTTCTTTTTCTGACTCAGTTTCAGCGGGCATCATGCTATGTTGCGCGGCAACGCGAAAGACGTCTGGCGTCAGGCATGGCAGGGTGAGGATGGGCGTAGCACTACGTTGCCATACTGGTATTTGCGAGAGATCTTTATTCAGAAACCGGAGGTAATCTTTGATGATGTCGTGACTAATATGAGCAACCAAAGTGTTATTAAGAGAGGAGACGTCGATAATATTATTTTCACAATTTAATAACGCCATATGGTTAGCTTTAAGGCTAATAGGTTCTTTCCCATTCACCCTTATCCAGACATCTTTTTCAGTCAATAAAACAATACAAGGTTGGTCGCTGCAAATCCTCATACATGTACTCCTGAGTGCGAATAAAAGACCAGTTCTCGCTAAAGCAAAGCGATACCGGGAAATGGTTATATAATTGTATGATGAATATAAACATGCATAAAAATAACGAGTTTTACTAATATTACAAATTTTTATAGTAATTTCTCATGTACATATTTTTTTACAGGATAAATAACAGGCGAAAAAAAGCGCGGGGTGGGACCGCGCAAAAAGTATGACATTTTTGTTTGCAGCAATTTTTATGAAAACGTTGCCATACTAAAAAGGCCTCAAGCCAGGCGGCGTAATGTTATTTAACAATTACGCCTTCAGCGGAATAGTGGTTACGCTTTCACACACATGACGTGGTAAATACCGTCAATAATTTCAGTCCCTTCAGTTTCGTGTTCAAATCCAGGGAAATGATGGTCCCAGGATTGCAGGGAGCGTAAATAACTTACCTGTGGACTGTTTTTATCGCCGAAGTTTTCACCAGACAGTAGCATCGGGATTCCTGGCGGATACGGGATAACTGAGTTTGCCGCGATGCGTCCAGGCAGATTTTCAATGGATACCAGTTCGACATTGTTATCGACAATTGCGTTGTACGCTTCACGCGGGGTGATTTCCGCCACCGGCAGGCCGGAATAGGCTTCGTTCAACCGTGCGCCAGGGTTATTTTCTTTTAGCCAGGCAAACATGGTGTCACCCAGATCGTGAATCCCCATATTCGCGTAAGTGTCAGGATATTGTTCAACAAGTTCCGGCATCACCTGCGCCAGCGGTGTGTTGGCGTCGTAGTGGCGTTTGAAGGAGCAAAGGGTGTTAACCAGAGTTCCCCATTTCCCACGGGTTACGCCCATAGAGAACAGGAACATAATCTGGAAGTCAGTGGTGCGGGTAGGCACAATGCCGTGGCGACCAAGCCAGGCAGTGACCAGCGCCGCCGGAACACCGGTTTCTTCCAGTTCACCATCTTCACCCATTCCCGGTGCGAGAATGCTGACTTTAATTGGGTCGAGCATACTCCAGTTATCCGGAATATCTTTGAAGCCGTGCCAGCTTTCGCCCGGATGCATTACCCAGCAGTCCTGAACGGTGGTCAGCAGTTTGGTTGGCGCGTCAGCAAAGTCGTAGGTTTTGCCGGTTTGTGGATCGGTGACCACTTCTTTGTTCCACGGTTTGAAGAACCAGCTACCGTCATGGGTGAACTCTTTATACAGCCGTGCCATCGCTTGACGGAAATCAACCGCTTCGTCGATCACTTCCTGGGTCAGTGACAGGCCGCTGTTGCCGTCCATCATCGACACCGCCACGTCGTTAGATGCACAGATGGCATACAGCGGGGAGGTGGTGGCATGCATCATGTATGCCTGGTTGAAGCGGGAGAAGTTAATCGCCCCACGACCTTCACGCACATGAATGTAAGAGGCCTGTGACAGCGCATTCAGCAGTTTGTGGGTTGAGTGGGTGGCGAAAACGGTAGGACCGTTGTGATCGCCAGGTTCACCGCGCATGGCATAGTGATCGGCATAGATCGGGTTGAAACGTGCATAGCCGTACCAGGCTTCGTCAAAGTGCAGACGATCGGAAGTTTTTTCCAGCAGATCCTGCGCTTCTTTAGCGTTATAACACACGCCGTCATAGGTGCAGTTGGTTACCACGCAGTAAGACGGTTTTTGCCCGGCTTTGTCTTTGGTCAGCGGGCTTTCACTGATTTTCTTCTGCAAGGTTTCAGGTTGCATTTCCTGCGGATAAATTGGCCCGATAATGCCGTAGCGGTTGCGGCTTGGCACCATGTAGACCGGTTTCGCGCCTGTCAGCATCAAGCCTTGTTCGATGGATTTATGGCAGTTACGGTCAACGACCACTACATCGTTATCGGTCATGCAAGCCTGCATGATGGTACGGTTAGAGCCGGAAGTACCGACGACTACCGACCAGGAGCGATCGGCACCAAATACGCGTGCGGCATATTTTTCGCTTTCGCCAAATGCGCCAGTATGGTCAAGCAAAGAACCGAGGGAAGTCCGTTCGATGCCCATGTCGGTGCGGAACAGATTTTCACCATAGTAGTCATGGTAAAAACGTCCGGCGGGTGTTTTGGTAAAGCCAACGCCGCCCTGGTGGCCTGGCGCTGCCCAGGAATATTCATGGATGTCGCTATATTTCATCAGCGCGCTGAACAGTGGCGGCAACAGCTGCTGGCGGTAGCGGGTCATTGCGGCAACGGCGCGTCCGGCGATAAAGTCGGCGGTATCTTCCAGAATCCAGGCGAATTCATCGACAAGCTCCAGCAGATCTCGGTCTATTGCGGCGAGGGCTTTTTCCCGATCGCCCAACAGGAAGACCGGCACGTTTTGTTGGCGCTCATGAAGCTTACCGATCAATTGTCTGACGTTTTGATGTTCGTCCGGATGTTCCATTTGATAGCTGAACATCAGGCAGTCAATGGCTTCGTTTGAAGAGAGAATGGCAAAGCCATCATCAAAGGAGGTGGATTTAATCACGGTAACATTTTGCTGGCTTAAAGCATCTGCCAGACGCTCAACGGCGTTACCGACCCAGGTGTCCTGATGGAGAAACTCGCTTTCAACAATTAATACTTTCATCATTGCTTACCCGGTTATGAAGGAATCTTCGTTGCGGGCAAGTATCTTCCGGCCTTTTCGGGCTGTAAAGCGCATGAAAAACAAACATTTTTTATATATTCATTTTTATAAACAATATGTTATGTGATTATTTTGATTTATTTTCACTGCTTATTATCGACGGCTAAACTATTTTTTTGGCTGATACTGATATCGTCTTTAGCCGGGAAACGTCTGGCGGCGCTGTTGGCTAAGTTTGCGGTATTGTTGCGGTGACATGCCGACATATTTGCCGAACGTGCTGTAAAAACGGCTACTCGAACGAAAGCCTGCCGTCAGGGCAATATCGAGAATACTTTTATCGGTATCGCTCAGTAACGCGCGAACGTGGTTGATGCGCATCGCGGTAATGTACTGTTTCATCGTCAATTGCATGACCCGCTGGAATATCCCCATTGCATAGTTGGCGTTAAGTTTGACGTGCTCAGCCACATCGTTGATGGTCAGCGCCTGATCATAGTTTTCGGCAATAAAGCCCAGCATCTGGCTGACATAAAATTGCGCATGGCGCGAGACGCTGTTTTTGTGTGTGCGCGAGGTTTTATTGACCAGAATCGGTTCCCAGCCAGAGAGGCTAAATCGCTTGAGCATCAGGCCAATTTCATCAATGGCGAGCTGGCGAATTTGCTCGTTCGGACTGTTCAATTCCTGCTGCCAGCGGCGCACTTCAAACGGGCTAAGTTGCTGTGTCGCCAGTGATTTGATCACCATGCCGTGAGTGACGTGGTTAATCAGGTCTTTATCCAGCGGCCAGGAGAGAAACAGATGCATCGGCAGATTAAAAATCGCCATGCTCTGACAGGTTCCGGTATCTGTTAGTTGGTGCGGTGTACAGGCCCAGAACAGCGTGATATGTCCCTGATTGATACTCACTTTTTCATTGTTGATCAGGTATTCCACATCGCCATCGAAAGGCACATTCACTTCGACCTGACCATGCCAGTGGCTGGTGGGCATGATATGCGGTGCGCGAAACTCAATCTCCATCCGCTGGTATTCCGAATACAGCGACAGCGGGCTGCGGGTCTGTTTTTCGTCGCTGCTGCACATAAACGTATCTGTATTCATGGATGACTCTCTTTCCTGGAATATCAGAATTATGGCAGGAGTGAGGGAGGATGACTGCGAGTGGGAGCACGGTTTTCGTCCTCTTGCCAGAGGGGCGAAGGGATCATCCGAGTACCATGAGGCCGAAAACTCTGCTTTTCAGGTAATTTATTCCCATAAACTCAGATTTACTGACACTTCACGCAGGATCTGAGTTTATGGGAATGCTCAACCTGGAAGCCGGAGGTTTTCTGCAGATTCGCCTGCCATGATGAAGTTATTCAAGCAAGCCAGGAGATCTGCATGATGTCTGCACCCAAAATTACATTTATCGGCGCTGGTTCGACGATTTTCGTTAAAAATATTCTTGGTGATGTGTTCCATCGCGAGGCGCTGAAAACGGCGCATATTGCCCTGATGGACATTGATCCCACCCGCCTGGAAGAGTCGCATATTGTGGTGCGCAAGCTGATGGATTCAGCAGGGGCCAGCGGCAAAATCACCTGCCACACCCAACAGAAAGAAGCCTTACAGGATGCCGATTTTGTCGTGGTGGCATTTCAGATTGGCGGTTATGAACCTTGCACGGTGACTGATTTCGAGGTCTGTAAGCGCCACGGTCTGGAACAAACCATTGCCGATACGCTGGGGCCGGGCGGTATTATGCGCGCGCTGCGTACCATTCCGCACCTGTGGCAAATTTGCGAGGACATGACGGAAGTCTGCCCCGATGCCACCATGCTCAACTATGTTAACCCAATGGCGATGAATACCTGGGCGATGTATGCCCGCTATCCGCATATCAAACAGGTAGGGCTGTGCCATTCGGTGCAGGGAACGGCGGAAGAGCTGGCGCGTGACCTCAATATCGACCCGGCTACGCTGCGTTACCGTTGCGCAGGTATCAACCATATGGCGTTTTACCTGGAACTGGAGCGCAAAACCGCCGACGGCAGTTACGTGAATCTCTACCCGGAACTGCTGGCGGCTTATGAAGCAGGGCAGGCACCGAAGCCGAATATTCATGGCAATACTCGCTGCCAGAATATTGTGCGCTACGAAATGTTCAAAAAGCTGGGCTACTTCGTCACGGAATCGTCAGAACATTTTGCTGAGTACACGCCGTGGTTTATTAAGCCAGGTCGTGAGGATTTGATTGAGCGTTATAAAGTACCGCTGGATGAGTACCCGAAACGCTGCGTCGAGCAGCTGGCGAACTGGCATAAAGAGCTGGAGGAGTATAAGAACGCCTCCCGGATTGATATTAAACCGTCACGGGAATATGCCAGCACAATCATGAACGCTATCTGGACTGGCGAGCCGAGTGTGATTTATGGCAACGTCCGTAACGATGGTTTGATTGATAACCTGCCACAAGGATGTTGCGTGGAAGTGGCCTGTTTAGTTGATGCTAATGGCATTCAGCCGACCAAAGTCGGTACGCTACCTTCGCATCTGGCCGCCCTGATGCAAACCAACATCAACGTACAGACGCTGCTGACGGAAGCCATTCTCACAGAAAATCGCGACCGTGTTTACCACGCCGCGATGATGGACCCGCATACTGCCGCCGTGCTGGGCATTGACGAAATATATGCTCTTGTTGACGACCTGATTGCCGCCCACGGCGACTGGCTGCCAGGCTGGTTGCACCGTTAAGAGGTAATCGCTTCCGGCGCTCTGGTGATTAAGCCATAGCGCCGTAGCTGGCGGCAATGAAAGCGAGCGAGGAATATCACCGTCGTTAATGCGCCAAGCAGCGCGCAGAACATATCGGATTGCGTGTCCCACTGGTCGCCCTGGGTGCCGAGAAAATCATCCGCTCCCTGACCCATTGCCAGCGCTGCCCACCACTCGATTAATTCATACATCGCGCTTATCGCCAGCGCCACGCAGCAGACCAGAAACGCCACCATTTTACGTCCGTGCACGTACATCCCGCGAACGAGAATTTCTCGCGCCACCAGTGCAGGCACCAGCCCCTGGAAAAAATGCCCCAGCTTGTCATACGGATTACGGCTCAACCCCAGCCATTCCTGCACCTCAAAACCAACGGGGACTTTCGCGTAGGTGTATTGCCCGCCGACCATCAGGATGATGGCATGAAAGAAAATGAGCGTATAGAGCAGCGGCGTTAACGGGTAACGTCTGGCGGTGGCAAGCAGTAGCGGCACGACAATAATCACCGGTGTCACTTCCATCAGCCAGGTGAGTTTGTCATTGGCCGAAATGCCGGTATAAATCAGGATTAACGTTAGCGCCAGTGCGCCGGTGTTAAGAATTAACGGCTTGAGTGTGCGGGTCATGGTGAGTTCGCAAGTCAGGAAAAATACTGACTATTCACCAGCAAGCGTGAAATTACAATCGCAAAAGAGGTGGCCCAGGGGGATCACCTGGCAGCATGCTGCCAGGCGCTGGGCCGAAGAGGTTACTTAGTGCAGTTCGCGCACTGTTTGTTGACGATTTGCTGGAAGAAGTCGTTGCCTTTGTCATCGACCAGGATAAACGCCGGGAAATCTTCTACTTCGATTTTCCAGATAGCTTCCATACCCAGCTCCGGATAAGCGACGCATTCCAGATGCTTGATGCTCTGCTGCGCCAGTACCGCCGCCGGGCCGCCGATACTACCGAGGTAGAAGCCGCCGTGTTTATGACACGCGTCGGTAACCTGCTGACTGCGGTTACCTTTCGCCAGCATGATCATGCTGCCGCCGTGGGATTGCAGCAGATCCACGTAGGAGTCCATACGACCTGCGGTGGTTGGGCCAAGTGAACCTGATGGATAACCGGCAGGCGTTTTCGCCGGACCCGCGTAGTAGATCGGGTGATCTTTGATGTACTGCGGCAGTTCTTTACCGGCGTCAATCAGCTCTTTCAGTTTGGCGTGTGCAATATCGCGACCCACGATAATAGTGCCGGTGAGCGACAAGCGGGTGGATACCGGGTATTGCGAAAGCTGGGCGAGGATCTCTTTCATCGGGCGGTTAAGGTCGACTTTCACCGCTTCGCCTTCACCGGCCTGACGCAGTTCTTGTGGAATGTACTGGCCTGGATTGTGTTCCAGTTTTTCGATCCAGATACCTTCGCGGTTGATTTTCGCTTTAATGTTACGGTCAGCGGAGCAGGAGACGCCCATACCTACCGGGCAGGATGCGCCGTGACGTGGCAGACGGATCACGCGGATGTCGTGCGCGAAGTATTTACCGCCAAACTGCGCGCCAAGGCCGAGTTTCTGGGCCTCTTCCAGCAGTTCCTGTTCCAGCTGGACATCTCGGAACGCCTGACCATGTTCGTTCCCTTCGGTCGGCAGTTCATCGTAATAGTGAGCGCTTGCTAACTTGACGGTTTTCAGGTTGGTTTCCGCAGACGTACCGCCAATCACAAACGCGATATGGTACGGCGGGCAGGCTGCAGTACCGAGTGTACGCATTTTCTCGACGAGGAAGTTTTTCAGTTTGCCGGGAGTCAGCAAAGCTTTGGTTTCCTGGTAGAGATACGTTTTATTGGCAGAGCCACCGCCTTTGGCGACGCAGAGGAATTTGTATTCGTCGCCATCTACCGCGTACAGGTCGATTTGCGCAGGCAGGTTCGTGCCGGTGTTGACCTCTTTGTACATGTCCAGCGGCGCGTTTTGTGAGTAACGCAGGTTATCTTCGATATAGGTGTTATAGACACCTTTCGACAGCGCTTCTTCATCGCCGCCTCCGGTCCACACGCGCTGACCTTTTTTACCGACGATGATCGCGGTGCCAGTATCCTGGCAGGTTGGCAGCACGCCTTTGGCGGCGATTTCTGAGTTTCTTAAGAATTGCAGCGCCACGTACTTGTCGTTTTCGCTGGCTTCTGGATCGTGAAGAATTGCAGCAACCTGTTTCTGGTGTGCCGGGCGGAGCATGAAAGAAGCGTCGTGGAAGGCTTGCTGCGCCAGCAAGGTCAGGGCTTCTGGTTCCACTTTCAGGATGGTTTCGCCGTCGAAGTCGGCAACGCTAACGTAATCGGACGTGAGTAGATAGTATTCGGTATTGTCTTTCCCCATCGGGAAAGGTGCCTGGTAGATAAAGGGTTTGTTTGACATAGCTTCCAGCCTGTAACTCTGTATTTGTTATTCGAAAATGGCGTGCCGCGCAGTCACGGGCGGCACGCAAAGTGCATTTATAAGAACCCGTACATCGCAGCGAAGATCCAGCCGAAGACGCACGATACGCTCACACCAATCAACCCCGGCAGAATAAAGCTGTGGTTGATGACGAAGCGACCGATGTGGGTGGTGCCGGAACGGTCAAACTGAATCGCTGCCAGGTCGCTCGGATAAGTCGGCAGGATGTAATAACCGTAGCAAGCCGGTGCTGAAGCCACGATGTATGCCGGATCAACGCCGATCGCCAGCGCGACCGGAACAATCGCCGCCAGCGCCGCAGCCTGAGAGTTTACAAATTTGGAAACCAGCAGCAGAACAATGGCATAGGCCCACGGATACTCTTTCACCATTTCACCCAGTACGCCCTGAATTTCAGACATATGCGCACCGAACATGGTTTCTGCCATCCATGCGATACCGTACACCGCCACGATGGCGATCATACCGGAACGGAAGACTTCGTTTTTTGAGATAGACGCGGGATTGGTTTTGGTCAGGATAATAATCAGCGCCCCGGTTAGCAGCATAAACATCTGAATAACCAGTACCATCGACAGCGGTTTGCCACCGAAGGATGGACGCAGGTCCGAATCAGCACCAAGAAGTGCAACTACAGCGATTGCCCCGAGGAAGATCCACATTGCTAGCCAGTTGCTTTTCGGCAGTTTTTTATCCAGCAGCGTCGCGGTATCACCGTAAACATACTCACGGTTTTCCGGTACGGAGATGAATTTCTGGAACTCTTCATCTTTATCCAGATCTTTACCGCGGAACCAACTGAAGATACCGATCGCCAGGATACCGATTAACGTCGATGGAATGGTGATTGCCAGCAGGTCGAGGAACTCAAGATGGCGGCCATCAAAGGTGACATTACCCAGCATCGCAACCAGAGATACAACCGCAACCGACACTGGACTTGCGATAATCCCCATCTGTGCACCGATAGAACTTGCCGCCATCGGACGTTCCGGACGGATGTTGTTCTTAATAGCAACGTCGTAGATGATCGGCAGAATGGTGTAAACCACATGACCCGTACCGCAAAGAATGGTCAGCGTGCAGGTTACAAACGGTGCGACAATTGAGACATATTTCGGATTGCGGCGCAGCAGCTTCTCGGCAATTTGCAGCATGACATCAAGACCGCCCGAAGCTTGCAAGGTCGCCGAGGCCGCCACCACCGCAATGATAACCAGCATGACATCAACCGGTGGTTTACCTGGCTGAAGGTGGAAGACGAAGACCAGAATGACCAGGCCGATACCGCCTAATAAACCCAGCGCGATACCGCCCTTTCTGGCACCATAAAACAGACATATCAGTATTATGATAAGTTGGATAGTAAATAACATGTGTAAACCCTCGCGATAATCCTATTTAAATTTTTGCTGAATAGATCACAGTCACGTTCTGTTTTGTATGAACTGTTTTCAGAGCTTGACTAAATATCCGTTTGGTCGTTACCGGCTTGAGTAAATACCTCACAGTGAATATTGGCTGATTAAAGCAGCGGCAAATTTATGCACTGTGATAAGCGGTTTTTTCAGAGAGAAATACTCTCTGGCGATGGGTTTATAGTTTGTACTACGCAGATGTTAATGTTTTGTTTGCTGCTATCTTATTGATACTTATCGGTATATTTTTTGTTCTCAGGGTAGGTATCATCAGGTTTATAGATTATTCTTAACTACCCATTTGTGGGTAAAAATACACATAATGCGGGCGACATAATAGTTAATTAACTTTTGTTAGCGTTTTGAAATTAAAAACACCGTTCATCCGAAGAGATATTAATTTTCAGCGGTGAGAGAGGGGGAATTATATTTGATCTGGCACAAGTTTTACTGATGAACGATGTAACTTGTGCCAGGGGTATTTTGCATTACTGTAATAATTATTACTTACAGATAACCGTGATCGTTATTGGCAATATTGTTTAAGTAGTGAGTAATGTTCTGCCTGAATACGATAACGATAAACCGGACGACCTGTGACGCCATAATGGATACTGGTGAACAAGATGTGGCAGTTGACCAGCCAGATGAGATATTTACGGCAGGAAACACGCGAGATGTTAACCTCATTAGCCAGCTCGTCGGTTGAAAACTCATAGTCCTGATGCGCGTCAATCCACTGGCACAGCGTGCGTAACGTCTGTGGTGTTAAGCCTTTTGGCAAGCGACGAGGATCTTGCTCGTTGGAGCTGCTGCCGTGGATTAGCTGATCAAGCTCGGCCTGGTCATAATACTGATGTTTTTCCAGCGCCATTTTCTTTTGCCGCCAGCCGGTGAGCGCCTCTTCAAAGCGGGAAGCCTGGAAGGGTTTGATCAGGTAATCCACGACACCGTAATGCAGCGAATCTTTAATGGTTGCCGCATCGGCTGCGGAGGAGATGACAATCACATCACTTTTGCAACGCGCGTTATGCAGGACAGGCAGTAAATCGAGCCCGTTCTCTTTTTGCATATAGATATCGAGCAATATCAGGTCGATAGGCGTATCGCTATTGAAGATAATCTCTTTGGCTTTCTCCAGCGTCGAGGCTGTTCCACAGCATTGAAAGCCTGGGATTTGTGCCACGTATCGGCGATTCAGCTCCGCGACCATTGCGTCGTCATCGATAATTAATACATTGATCATCTGTTCGACCTCTCCCCGTCCCAGGGTATCTGGACAAAAAATTGTGTGAAAATCCCGGGTTCCGATTCCACGGCGATGCTGCCGCCGAGATTTTCTACCTGTTGTTTGACAAGTGCTAAACCGACGCCTCGCTCGCTTCCTTTTGTCGAGACACCTTTGTCAAAAATGTGATCGATTTTGTCGGGTGCGATCCCCGGTCCATCATCGTTAACTTCACAGTGCAGCCAGCCGTGACGGTAGTGCAATGTTACGCTAATTTCGCCACCGGGTTCCGGTCCTAATGCCTCCAGCGCGTTTTCTATCAGATTTCCCAACGTGGTAATCAGCGTCGCGACCTGGTCTTCACTGCCGCTGTCTGGCAACTGGCTTTCACTGTTTAAAATCAGCGTATGGCCTAAATCGGTCGCGCGGTTAATCTTGCTGATTAAAAAACCAGCGATAACCGGAGATTTGATCTTACCCAGCAGAGAGCCAATCTCTTCCTGATAGTTATTGGCTGTTTTGAGAATGTAATCTTCCAACTGCTTATAACTCTTCAGATGCAATAATCCGAGAATCACGTGCAATTTATTCATAAATTCGTGGGATCGTTCACGAAGTGCGTCAGCATAGTTGACCAGACCATCGAGTCGCTGCATCAGTTTACGTACTTCAGTTTTGTCTCTGAAGGTTGAAATGGCACCGATGATAACGCCATTACTGCGCACCGGAACGGTGTTGATCAGTAATAGCCGGTCTTTAATCGTAATCTCTTCGTCGCGCCGCGGGGTACCGTCGCGTAACACTTCCGAGACATCTACCACCTGTGACCACGCGTGGCTTAGCGTCGACAGTTTCTCATCGTCCTGCGACTTACGGTAATTCAGCAATTCTTGTGCGGCATCGTTGATCAGCGTGACCTCGCCGCGATCGTCCACGGCAACGACGCCTTCTTTGATAGACTGCAACATGGCCTGGCGTTGCTCAAACAGCGTGGAGATTTCGTAGGGTTCCAGGCCGAAAAGGATTTTTTTCAGTACCTTAACCAGAATGCAGGTGCCAATCAGCCCGACCAGCATGCCAAATAATACCGACCAGATGATGCTCCAGCGACTGTCATTGATCTGTTGGGTCACGCGACTTAACTCAAGGCCGATCGCCACCACGCCAATTTGTTTATGATTTTCATCGTAGATGGGGGTAAATACGCGTAAAGCCTGCGCCAGAAAACCGCGATTGATAGCGACATTTTCTTCGCCATTCAGCGCTTTAAGGATGTCATCACCTTTAAATGGCTGACCAATACGCTGGGCTTCAGGATGCGAGTAGCGAAGACTTTGCATATCGGTAACGACAATAAACAGCAGATCGTTGCGTTTGCGCACGGCTTCCGCGATGGCCTGGATGCCGCTCTCCTGCGGTTTTTTCTGCAAGCCCTGACGGATTTCCGGCGAGTCGGCGAGGGTACGCGCCACTGCCAGTGCCTTGTTGGCTAGCCCGTCTCGCGTCATATCACTGATTTGCGAGAAGTAAATCAGATGCACCACCAATAGCACCGAGAACAGTACCGCGCTGACCATTAAGATCACAGTGGTACTCAATTTCATCGGACGTTTGCGTAACATACGGTAGGGCAATGAATGTCTCATCAGCTTCCTTGTGTGACAAATTTCTTAAGCATTATCTCTGATGAGGCGGGTAATTCAAAGGGAGTAAGAATGATTGGCTATATAGGGGAAGAGACTCTGGCAACGGAAACTGCCAGTGCTGTATGAAGATTCCAGGGCTATGCTTATAGTGAAAACCATACTGATGAGAGAGGGAAGGTCATGGATCAGGCGCTACTGGACGGGGGTTATCGCTGTTATACCGGCGAAAAGATCGATGTCTATTTCAACACTGCGATATGTCAGCATTCTGGCAATTGCGTACGTGGCAACGGCAAGTTATTTAATCTCAAACGAAAGCCGTGGATCATGCCGGATGAAGTCGACGTTGCCACTGTGGTTAAAGTGATTGATACGTGCCCGAGCGGCGCGCTGAAATACCGTCATAAATAAGCGAGGGTAAAATGGAAATACACGAAGGCCACAATAAATTTTACATTAATGACGAACAGGGCAAGCAAATCGCTGAAATTGTCTTTGTGCCGACCGGAGAGAATTTAGCGATTATCGAACATACCGATGTCGATGAAAGCCTGAAAGGGCAAGGGATTGGTAAACAGCTGGTTGCGAAAGTCGTGGAAAAAATGCGTCGGGAAAAACGAAAAATTATCCCATTATGTCCATTTGCGAAACACGAATTTGATAAAACGCGGGAGTATGATGATATTCGCAGTTGATGGGAGAGTACAGAGTCACGATATTTTTCATGCTCTCCGCGGTGTGATGCAGGAGAGAATCTGAAGGGTAGGGGGATGCACAAAGAATGGTCAGAGAGAGCGTTTTCTTGTCCCAAGTCATCCCCTTTACTGAGCAAAAAAAAAAGAATATCTCCTATATGAGAATCATCGATCGGGGTTAATAAGTTGTGCGTCCCCAGAGCGTTTAATATTGATAGGAGTCATATTATGGAAGGTAAAAACAAGTTCAATACTTATGTTGTTTCTTTTGATTATCCATCATCTTATTCCTCAGTGTTCTTAAGGTTAAGATCATTGATGTATGATATGAATTTCTCCTCTATCGTGGCTGATGAATATGGGATACCACGACAATTGAATGAAAATTCCTTCGCAATAACGACATCGTTAGCCGCAAGTGAAATCGAAGATTTAATCAGGCTCAAATGCTTAGACTTACCGGATATTGATTTTGACCTCAACATTATGACAGTTGATGACTATTTCCGTCAGTTTTACAAGTAGTCAGGAAGGATAAGAAGAACATAAAAAATGGCACTATTCTCTAAAATATTAATTTTTTATGTGATTGGTGTGAACATATCCTTTGTCATTATCTGGTTTATCTCACATGAGAAAACACATATTCGTTTACTTAGTGCATTTCTGGTCGGAATAACCTGGCCAATGAGCCTGCCTGTGGCATTACTTTTTTCTCTCTTTTAGGAGCTGTAGTTGAGTGGACCCGCTGGTTATCTTGAAACGAAGCGTCTCTCCTCGAAACTGGATTTGTGGAACGACGAACGAAGCAGTCGTCTGACTGCTTCGTTCGTTAAAATGAAATTTATTTCTGTGGACGCATCGCCGGGAAGAGAATAACGTCGCGAATAGTATGACTGTTAGTAAACAGCATAATCATTCGGTCGATACCAATACCCAGACCCGCGGTTGGCGGCAGACCATATTCCAGCGCAGTCACGTAATCTTCGTCATAGAACATGGCTTCGTCGTCACCTGCAGCTTTAGCGTTAACCTGTTCCTGGAAACGTTCCGCCTGATCTTCTGCGTCGTTTAATTCGCTAAAACCATTACCGATTTCACGACCACCGATGAAGAATTCAAAACGGTCGGTGATTTCCGGGTTAACATCATTACGGCGCGCCAGCGGTGACACTTCTGCCGGATATTCCGTGATAAAGGTTGGCTGAATCAGATGTGCTTCTGCCACTTCATCAAAGATCTCCGTGACAATGCGTCCCA
Organism: Escherichia sp. MOD1-EC6300; assembly: GCF_002965045.1. NCBI lineage: Bacteria > Pseudomonadati > Pseudomonadota > Gammaproteobacteria > Enterobacterales > Enterobacteriaceae > Escherichia > Escherichia sp. MOD1-EC6300. The sequence continues at coordinate 136,386 of NZ_PTRH01000011.1, forward strand.
GCCCCCAGCTTTTCTCTACCGTAATTCCGATAGATTCAGCTAATGCTTTAGCAGCATCAAAATTATCCAGGTCCGCCATATTGGTTTCTGGACGATATTTTTTGATTGCTTCGCGCATGGTGAGTTTTTCAAACGGTTTGCCGAAATCAAACACATGCTCGCCATAAGTGACTTTAGTGGTACCCAGTACCTCTTGTGCCAGAGTGCGGAACAGTGATTCCGTCAGTTCAATCAAATCGTGGTAATCCGCATACGCCATGTAGAGTTCCATCATCGTGAACTCAGGATTATGACGAACAGAAATACCTTCATTACGGAAGTTACGGTTGATTTCGAATACCCGTTCAAAACCACCTACAACCAGACGTTTCAGATATAGCTCCGGCGCAATACGCAGGTACATATCCAAATCCAGAGCATTATGATGGGTAATAAACGGGCGAGCAGATGCCCCACCTGGAATTACCTGCATCATTGGGGTTTCTACTTCCATAAAACCGCGAGCGACCATGAACTGACGGATAGCGGCCAGAATTTTTGAACGGACAACAAACGTTTGACGGGATTTATCGTTAGCGATGAGGTCCAGATAACGTTGACGATAACGGACTTCCTGATCCTGTAAGCCATGGAATTTATCCGGCAATGGACGCAGTGCCTTAGTCAGCAGGCGTAACTCAGTACAGTGAATGGAAAGCTCACCAGTTTGCGTCTTAAACAGCGTACCGCGGGCACCGATAATGTCGCCGAGGTCCCATTTTTTAAACTGATCGTTATAAACACCTTCTGGCAGGCTATCTCGTGCAACGTACAGTTGAATACGGCCACCGACATCCTGCAACGTTACAAAGGAGGCTTTCCCCATGATACGACGGGTCATCATTCGGCCAGCAACCGAGACTTCAATGTTTAAGGATTCCAGTTCCTGGTTATCCTTCGCATCAAACTCTTCGTGCAACTGGTCAGAGGTATGGTCGCGGCGAAAATCATTGGGAAACGCCACACCTTGCTGACGTAGTGCCGCCAGTTTTTCGCGGCGATTTCTCAGTTCATCGTTAAAATCAATAGCCTCATTGGCTCCCCGTGTTTCTCGTTCAGACATTTTGGTTCCTCTAAATCCAGCTTTCAATTTAGCGTAGATAAAGAGACAGATCGGTACACTGTATTATCTGCCTCGACTATTAATAACTCAGTTTATCTTATCGAAACTAACGCTTACCTCAAGTTGATATCACTAATAAATAACCATAAAAATGGTTTAAATGACTTATTAATCTCGATTTATTAGTGTGATAAACTGAAAGTTAATTTATTCATAACCAATTGTTTTTACGACAGTTAATCGTTGCTCTCCTGTATCATATTCGTCGGCGTGCTAAACAGAAAACGGACAGCAAAGGCCAATACCACGATGATCGCGACACAAGCCAACGTCCACTCTCCCATCTGAGAAAAGAATCGCTGGTAAGCTGCAATTGCCATACCGCTAATTTGCGACTCTGTCGTCTGCTGTGCCACGACGCCTGCCAGCCAGTTGGCGACCGCGCCTGTTGCCAGCATATAAATACCGGTTAATACGCCAGACATTTTCAGACGCGTGATTTGCGCAATCGCCACCGGGTCAATAAAGAGTTCAGCAAAGCCCATTAGCGCCAGCCCGGATATCATCACGCCCATTGACGCTTGACCGCCAGCCGCTGCATGTCGGGCATCAAATGCCAGCAACATAAAGCCACAAGCCATCAGCAGTAAGCCAAAGGCAAACTTCAGCCAGACGCGCAATGCTGAATTGCCGCGGCTTTCTGGCGACGCCAGCCAGGCCAGAACAACCCCAGCGAGCATCACTGCAATCGCATTCACTGACTGGAATAGCGCAGTCGGCACTTCAATATTGAATGCCTGACGATTCACAAAGCGATCGATAAACAAGCTGATGGTGCTGCCGCCCTGTTGTGCCAGTACCCAGAACAACGTTCCGACAAGCATCAACAATACAATTTGCCAAAGAGCACGGCGGTGTTCGGGGAATTTGATCATCATGCGGGCAATGATTTGTGCAGCAATAAGGCAAACGATCGCCAGCAAATATCCGGACCAGTCGTTCTCCAGCAGTAGGGTAAAAAATACTGGGGCTAAACAGAGCATCACCACTAACCAGCTCCATACCGGTAAGGCAAATTTCACTCGAGTGAGTGCTTTTTTATCCATACTACGCGTGGACTGGAAATGACGATGACCGCTTAAGAAAATCAACAAACCGATAAACATGCCACCACCCGCAAGGGCAAAGCCAACATGCCATCCATACCACTGAGCAGCCAGGCCGCAGGCGATGGGGGCTGCGATAGAACCGATATTGCCCGCAGCATACAGCAGCGAAAAACCGCCATCACGTCGATGATCGTCAGGGGCATAGAGCTCGCCAAGCAAACAGCTGATGTTTGATTTGAATAAACCGTAGCCACAAATAATGATTGCCAGCGCCAGATACAGGCTAAAGGTTGAATTTGTATCAATGCCCAGCACTACATGGCCAAGGGTCATTAACAGCGCGCCGGCAATTACCGCAGTACGATTGCCGAGCAGGCGGTCGGCAAGCCAGCCGCCGAGAATAGGGGTAACGTAAACCAGAGATGCATATGCGCTGAACAGACTGATGGCATGGTTATCATCAAAACCAAGCTGATGGGTGAGATAGAGAATGAGTAAGGCACGCATGCCGTAAAAACTGAAGTACTCCCAGATTTGGATCGCCACGATATAGTATATCGCGCGCGGCTGTGAGGGTGTTTTCATGTGTTCTCCTTATGAGCAAAAAAGGGAAGTGGCAAGCCACTTCCCTTGTACGAGCTAATTATTTTTTGCTTTCTTCTTTCAATACCTTAACGGTATAGCGGCCATCAGCCTGACGGTATGCACCGTGAATATCGGTTTCAAAGCCCGGATAGTGAGCGCCGATTTCACACAGCATCTGCAGGAACTCCAGCACCGGACGGCTTTCTTCGGTGATCATTTCACCCGGCATTACCAGAGGAACTCCCGGCGGATACGGAAGGATCATATTGGCGTTAATACGACCTACCATTTCGTCGAGGTAAACTTCTTCGGTCATACCGTGCAGCTCTTTCTGGAACGCCGCATACGGAGTCATAACCATTGTCGGCAGAACTTCAAATGCGCGATACATCAGATCCGGCAGATTGTGGTGAACAATCAGTTTGTGGATATTCTGAGCCAGTTCCTGAATACGCATATCTTCATAGAATTCAGGATCTTCACGATACAGAGACGGCAGCATGTTTTTCACACGCAGGTTCAGGTCGAACGCACGTTTGAAGTCAGTCAGAGCACGCAGCAGACTCAATGCTTTGGTCTTATCAATACCGATGCTGAACAGGAACAGCAGGTTATACGGGCCGGTTTTCTCAACAACGATGCCATGTTCGTCGAGGTATTTCGCCACGATGCTGGCCGGAATACCAAAGTCGCTCATGGTGCCGTCTTTTTCCATCCCCGGGGTCAGCAGGGTAACTTTAATCGGGTCAAGATACATGTGCTCATTGTCGATGTTCTTGAAGCCGTGCCAGGAGCTGTCAGAACGCAGCGGCCAGCATTCAGTGGTATCGATATGATCCGGCTGCCATACATCAAAGAACCAGCCATCAGATTCCGTTCTCAGGCGTTTGATCTCTTTACGGAACTTGATCGCACGTTCAATGGAACCGTTGATCAGACGCTTACCAGCATTACCTTTCATCATCGCCGCAGCGGTTTCAGTGGACGCCACGATACCGTAGTGCGGAGAGGTGGTGGTGTGCATCATGTAGGCTTCGTTAAAGGTTTCTTCGTTTACGTCACCTTTAACGTGGATCATGGAAGCCTGAGAGAATGCCGCCAGCAGTTTGTGAGTGGACTGGGTTTCGTAAATCACTTTCCCTTCTACACGGCCACCGCTCATACCGCATTTACCTTCGTAAATCGGTGAGAAGTTGGTGTAAGGCACCCACGCGGAGTCAAAGTGGATGGATTTTACATCCAGTGTTTTCTTGATGAAGTCGGTGTTGTACAGCAGACCATCATAGGTTGAGTTAGTAATTACGGCATGTACCGGCCAGGTCGCGTTTGGTGTTTCTTTTACGCGCTTAGCAATGGTAGCGTGCTGGAATTCACTCTGTGGGATACCACCAAGAATACCGTAAGCGTTACGGGTCGGGCGGAAATAGATTGGCGTAACATCGCTCATCATCATCAGGTGGGTCAGCGATTTGTGGCAGTTACGGTCAATCAGAATGGTGCTGCCTGCCGGAGCAGAGTACATACCAACAATTTTGTTCGCAGTGGAAGTACCGTTGGTCACCATGTAGCTGCGGTCTGCGTTAAAGACGCGAGCGATATACTGTTCTGCTTCTTTGTGTGGACCACTGTGATCCAGCAGAGAACCCAGTTCAGATACTGAAATGGAAATATCAGATTTCATGGTGTTCGGACCAAAGAAATCATAGAACAGGCTACCTACCGGGCTTTTCTGGAATGCAGTACCGCCCATGTGACCAGGAGTACAGAAAGTATATTTACCTTCACGAACATATTTAAACAGTGCTTTGGTCAGCGGAGGCAGAATAGTGTTGATATATTCGTCAGTGGTCTGCTTGATCTTGTTAGCAATATCATCAGCAGCACCCAGCGCATATTCAAAGAAGCTAATCTGTAAACGCAGGTCATTCAGGCTGACATCGAGAGTGGAATACGTATTAGCGAACGCGTACAACGGCAGGTTCTCGTTCATTTTGCTAATTTCTTCGCACAGCTCGAGATTATATTTATCCCAGTCAAAAATAACACCGCACAGACGCGCATTGTTTTCGATCAGTTTTAATAAGTCGTCACGGTCATTCGGGTAAACAATCTGGAAGTTCAGACGTTCAAGCGCGCGATGAAGTTCACGGATGGGTTCTTCTTTAAAATAAACCCCCATGTGATTCAATATTGCAATAACGTTCATAGTCATATCTCCAGGTAAAAAAGGCCCCTCCCAACACATGGGACAAAATGAAAGGAGGAGCCTCGGAAAATACTTTTAATTAATGTGCGTTAGACGCTGTGTGGTTATCCATTGAGTGGCTCTGGCGCTCGTGCATTTTGCGAGCGTAGAACATCAGGATAATCAGGCTGACGATGAAGGTACCTGCCAGCTCGAAGGAGCTTGCGCCCATTAGCGCGATGAAGCAGAACACGCAACCCAGTACAGAGCAGATCAGGCTGACAAAGTTGCGGATGTTAACGCCTTCAAAACGAATCAGGTCAACGCAAGAGTAGAAGTACGGCAGCATAGTCAGCAGTACTGCGATACCGGTCAGTTCACCGAACAGGTCAGATGCTTTACCACCGGCAGAGTTCATCAGAGTGATGAGGATCATCAGGGCAGTCATTTTCACTGCAGCCAGCAGCAGACCTTTTTTCGGAATACCGTTGCTGTCGACTTCACCATAAACTTTCGGGAAGTTACCGTCGTTAGCGGCACGCACACCTGCCTGACCTACCAGCATCATCCAGGAGCCCAGAGAAGTCAGGCACGCAAAAGCGGTGAATGCAGAAACCATCGGCGCAGCCCAGTTACCCAGGATAGTAGAAGCACTGATTGCAAACGGAGCACCGGAGCCTGCCATTACAGAAGACGGATACATACCGGAAAGCACCTGAGTCGCAGCGATGTAAACAATACCTGCTAAACCAGTACCCAGCATGGTTGCCAGCGGAACGGTACGTTTCGGGTTTTTAACCATACCAGTACTTACCGCTGCGGATTCAACACCCACGAAGGCCCACAGGCAGAGCAGAATACTTTTAATGATCGCATGACCATCAGTAGTACCTGCGGTATTCCAGTTAGCAGCATAAGTTGCAGCATCAAACCAATGCCAGCCAACAATAGCAGTCATAACTACAGGAATAAGAACCAGCACCAGACCAATAGTGGTTAAACGGCTTACCCAGGTACCGCCGAGCATATTTACAAAGGTAAATACCCAGACGATAGCAATACAAGCGATACCCGCCGGAACAGGATCATTTAATACAGGGAAGAAGGTGGAAAGATAAGATACAGCGGTAATACCAATCGCCAGGTTACCAATCCAGTTAGCATGGTAATAAAGAACACCTGTCTGAAAACCAAATGCAGGAGAAATTTCTCCGGCATAAGCAATTGGGCCACCTTGTTGCGGGTTTTTTGTTGCCAGTCGGGCATATACATAAGCCAACGACATTGCACCAATAATAGAGATAATCCAACCCCAGATAGCAATACCACCGATACTTGCAAGGTTCGCAGGCAATAATGCAATGCCGCTCCCCATCATATTACCGGCAACAACACCGGTACAGGCAAATAGCCCGATCTTCTTGGCAGAACTCATGCTCTTCTCCTAATTTCATTTTTGAATTTGGAGTCCGGGTCATGATGCGTAACTATTTACTGACCAGACCAAACTGGCGACAAGATTACTCAAAAAAAAAGATTAATCCTAAAGATTAGGTGAAATAACACAAAAGTTTCTGTAAGTGAGAACTTGAGGTTTTTTATTAACACATCAGGATCGCAAGTTGATATCATGAAAAGATAAACATTCAATGTTTACAATAGATTGCGGAATATTCCATGGTTAAATTTATGTGATAAAAATTATGCGGCAAATAAATTGCCGCAACATATTATACCAACAAAAGCATACAAAAAATCAACAACAAATATTCCCGAGTATGAATCAACCCGGATTCACTTATTCTGAAGCGAGAAATTTGTCGAGATAAGGTACAACATAAGGAACAGAAGTCTGGAATATACCATTTTCAATCCAGTAAAGGGTGTTTGCCCCTGGGCGTAAATTAAAGGCGGTGAGATATGCATCAGCTGCTTCCCGGTTCATCCCCTTCATTTCATAAACCTTGCCAAGCAACACATAATTTAGCCAGGACATTTCAAGATCAATGCCAGTATTTATCGCCTGGTAAGACTCATCTGTTTTACCTTTTACCAGAGCACTGACCGCTTTTATTTGATATATAATGGACAGGTTGTTCAATTCCGGCAGTGTAACAATGTTATCTATTTCTGTATTCAGTGCTGCTAATTGTTTTTCATCTAAAGGATGTTGAGAATGGCGCACGATATCAACTAATGCTTTTTCTGCTCTCGCGTAGGTAAATTCGGGGGATGATTGAACAATCTCACCTAGTAATTCACTGGCACGGTTCAATGATTTATCATCGCCATGCAGTAAATAATCATGAGCCTGATAAAAATTAGTTAATAACGCACCACGATGCGGCAAAATTTGCTGGAGCATCTCCTGCATTCGTTGTGGCCACGGTTGGTTTAACGCTTTTGATAAACTCTCCAGTAAATCATTTTGAATCGCCAGCTGATTACCGTTAGTGATGACATAACGTTTATCCAGCATGGTTGAACCATCTGCATTGTCTACCAATTTTACCGACATAAAGCATTGTTGAGCACGGTATTGGCGCTGATTAACAAACGCAATAGATAATGTTTTACCGGAACTGCTCGGTTCATCAATGTTGTAGTTGATTTTGTCATGCACCATAAAGGTGGAGAAGGTGTTAAGTGATGTCGCCACCAAATCACCCACGCCTATCGCGTAAGAGAGCTGATACGGGGAACTCCAGCTGTTACAACTTTTATTTACCATATTAATGTCAATATCGCGTGGATTGAGCAAAATACGCGATTTGCTCATAGGAAGACGTGTATCAAGACTTGAAAACGCTACCAGTGCTACACAGATACCTAACGACAACAGGAAAAAAAACCATACCCAAAAGGTAGTGAATCGTTTGCTTTTAACTGGGGATTGTTCAGGTGGTGTTGCGGTGTTTTGAATGTTAAGACTTTGGGAGGGAGAATCTGTGTCAGGAACCGCCTCTGGTATAGGGGGAGGCGAAGATAGCATTATTTCCTCTCCCTCTTCTTCGCTGTACCAGATAACCGGCACCATTAATTTATAGCCGCGCTTTGGTACAGTAGCGATATAGACAGGACTATCTTCATCATTATCTTTTAATGACTTACGTAGTTCTGAGATACTCTGCGTCACAACGTGATTGGTGACAATACTTCTCTTCCAGACATTATCGATAAGTTCATCCCTGCTAAGTACTTCGCCACTGTGTTGAGCAAAGAAAACCAGAAGATCGATTAATCTCGGCTCAAGGGTAAGTTGACGCCCATTGCGGCTAATTTGGTTTATGGACGGAGTAACAAGCCATTCGCCAACGCGAACTACAGGTTGTTGCATAATAGAAACTCATTCGAAAAGGGAATGGTTCAATGATAATTGCCATGACCTATTTTTACCATCTATAGATTGGTTTATTTACATATTATTGGTGAATGTAAGACGTTATTTTTACCCGCCATAAACTTCTTGATTACATAGTATTACGAAAGGAGTTTAATGAGCACCAGAAGTAATTTACCTTACCATCATTATTCATCATCTTTGCCAAAGAAAAATGTGCAGAAAATAATCCATGGAAAATTGCCCGGAGCGCTTACTATTTTAATGGATTGTTAGTCTTTGCATGAGCAAGCGGACTGATACATTTCTCTTTGTTCTCATTCAGAAAATCTCATCAGTCGGCGTTCTGCCCGAGGTTGTGCTTTATATATGTCATCGGCAACGATACCGTTAAGCTCTTGATGACATCATTTGATTTTCAACTGCATCACGCAGCCGCACGACATTTCGTGAGAGTCATTCATAGCTTAGGGATAAATTTCCCAGAGCTGGGGTATACCCGCAACATGCTGGCGATGTGGGAAAATTTGGTTGAGATTGTTAGAAATGATTTGAAGGCAGAACGCTTAAATCACATGGCGTCCTGAAACGAAAAACGGACCTCCGTGGAGGTCCGTTTATATGAATTTGGTGCCCGGACTCGGAATCGAACCAAGGACACGGGGATTTTCAATCCCCTGCTCTACCGACTGAGCTATCCGGGCAACGGGGCGCATTAAACCGTAATCTGCACATCTCGTCAACCTAATTTCAGTAAAAGCGATTCAACTGCTTAAGATTGCGGCAAATCGCTTCTTTTCTGTGTTTCTGTCAGGTCAGTGCGCCACCCTGGCGGCAGCGAGCGAAGCGCAGGATATCTTCTGCCAGCCGATGTGCGGTGTCGACATCCGCGTGGCTACGATTCACCAGCATTCGGCTTAAACAGCCTTCCAGCACCAGTTCCATCTGCTTTGCTACCATCGCCGGATCGTCAACTTCCAGCGTGGTTAACAGTTCGTGGGTGAAATCGTAGGCCGCGCTTTTTTGCTGATCGGCCAGTTGATGAATAGGGTGGCCAGGATCGGGATAAAACGTACAGGCAGCGATAAACAGACAGCCCGGATAGCGGTTGTTTTTAACGCACTCCGATAGCGCCTGATAACGCGCCAGCAGCTTTTGTTCGGCGGTTTGCGTTTCGTCCAGCATCAGCTGACGACGCCAGACATCTATCTGTTGGCTAAGATAGCGCAGCGCATCATAGAGGATTGCCTCTTTGTCTGGCCAGAAGCGGCGTAGCTCGTCCAGTGGATAATCCACACGTTCAGCAACCATCTCCAGCGTGGTGTTGGCAATCCCTTGTAATTCTAATAATTTCAGGGCTTCTCCCAGTACATCTTCACGTTGCACGCTATTTTCCTCCGTCTTTCCCACTGCAAGTGTCGTTCACGGTTGGCGATCGCGCAAATGTGCGCTGAAGGTTTCAGCATCCATAAAGCCCGTGACGCGTGCTTGTGGATGCTCCTGGCCTTGTCCGTCAAAAAAGAGAATTGTCGGTAGGCCAAGGACATTAAGATGCTTTAACAGCGCCACATCTTGGGCGTCGTTGGCAGTGACGTTGGCCTGAAGTAATACCGTGTCTGCTAACGCTTTTTGCACCTGCGGGTCGCTGAAGGTGTATTTCTCAAACTCTTTACAGGCGACGCACCAGTCGGCATAGAGATCTAACATCACTGGTTTGCCTTTGGCTTCAACGAGCGCCTGATTTAACTCATCTACCGTTTTGATTTGCGTAAAGTTGAGATGCGTCTGAGTTTGCGCGGTATGCGTCGCACCAAATGCCCAATCCTGAAGTGGGCGCACGCTAACCAATGCTGCTGCCAGCAGAATTATTTGCACTACGCTCATCCAGCCGCGTTTGGCCTGTAGGCTGGTGATAAAGGCCCAGCCAAAGAATGCGACACCAAGCGCCGACCACAAGCGTAATCCCCATATATCACCAATCACTCGCTCCAGCAGGAAGACCGGCAGTGCGAGGATCACAAAACCAAACGCGGTTTTGACTTGTTCCATCCACGGGCCGCTTTTCGGCAGCAAGCGGTTACCAAAGACGGTAATTAGCATCAGCGGCAGGCCCATGCCCAACGCATAGAGATAAAGCGTGCCGCCGCCCAGCCACATGTTCCCGCTTTGGGCGATATACAGCAGAATCGCGCTAAGCGGTGCGGTGGTGCATGGTGAACAGATCAGTCCGGCAATCGCCCCCATAACAAACACACCGCCAGGTGAGCCGCCCTGTTGGCGATTGCTCATCAGCGTGAGGCGCGTTTGCAGCGAAGAGGGGAGTTGCAGGGTAAACAAGCCAAACATTGACATCGCCAGCAAGGTAAAGACGATAGCGAGGCCAATGAGCACGTATGGGTGCTGTAGCGCCGCCTGGAACTGTAACCCTGCGGCGGCAACCACCAGACCCAGTGCCGTGTAAGTCAGCGCCATCCCCTGCACATAAATAAAGGTCAGCAACAATGCTCTGGCAGTGGAGAGCCGCTGTTTACCGCCCAGCACGATGCCAGAAATCAGTGGGTACATTGGCAGCACGCATGGCGTAAAGGCGATACCAATACCGATCAACAACGCCCAGAGCGCGGAAAAGGGCAATTGCGCGGTGGGCTGCTCTTGCTGCGGAACAGACACAAGCTGTGACGCTGCGTTGTTGGCGACCACTTCGCTTAACGGAACGGTTTTGGTTTCTGGCGGATAACAGAAACCAGCATCAGCACAGCCCTGGTAGGTGACAGTTAACGTCGCTCCCGCACTCGCCTGGTTGATGGTTACGGGAAGCGTCAGCCGATCGCGGTAAATCTCGCTTTTGCCGTAAAACTCATCTTCATGCCAGACGCCTTGCGGCAGCTGCACGTCGGCAATTTTCGCGTGTTCCGGCGTAATGCGGACCTGTTTACGGTAGAGGTAGTAACCGTCTTTGATCTGCCAGGTCAGATTCAGGTCATGTTGGTTTTGCTGAAAATCAAAAGCAAAGGCTTGATCCGCGGGGACAAATTGCGAACGTCCCGGCGCGTCGAATAATCCGGCAAAAACGGAAGTGCTGCAAAGTAGCAGGATCAGCGTAAAGATGCGTTGAGCCATGAGAGGTAATCTGTGTCTCCGTGTGTAACAGGTAAAACCAGAAGTTCCGGGGTTTGATATGGATGATGAGACTTCAGGCATTCCAGCAGTGCCTGCTGGTGAGATACGGTAGTTTTTAAAATCATCTGTACTTCGTATTCTTGCTCCAGCTTACCTTCCCAGTAATAGAGAGAGGTCGCGCCGGGGATCAAGGTCGCGCAGGCTGCCAGTTTTTCCGCCAGCACTTTGGCGGCTAAATCCTGGGCTGTCGCTTCATCCGGTGCGGTACATAGCACCACGACAGACACGGTATTCGAACTTTTTTCATCAAGCATAAACACCTCGCAAGAACAGATGGAACCGCAAGAGAGAGGTCACTATACAACGGACGGGGGAAGGATGTTAGTCGGCGGGAAAGAAAGCGGGGCCTGAAGCCCCGCGATTGGTCATTACAGCATGAAGCTACCCAGCACGAAGCCGAAGCAAACGGCCAGGGCAACACCCAGAGTACCCGGGATGAAGAACGGATGGTTGAAGACGAATTTACCGATACGGGTAGTACCCGTGTCATCCATCTGTACCGCAGCAACCAGCGTCGGGTAGGTCGGCAGAATGAACAGACCAGACACCGCAGCGAAAGAAGCAACAGCGGTCAGCGGAGAAACGTTCAGTGCCAGAGCCATCGGCATCAGTGCTTTTGCGGTTGCAGCCTGAGAGTACAGCAGAGCAGAAGCAAAGAAGAAGATGACGGCCAGCAGCCACGGATGACCCTGAATCACTTCACCAGCGGTATCTTTGATCCAGTCGATGTTGTTGGAAACGAAAGTATCGCCCAGCCACGCAACACCCAGGATACAAATACAGGCGCTCATACCTGCTTTGAAGGTGCTGGAGTTGAGGATGTTGTCGGTATCGACTTTACAGATAACGGTGGTCAGAGTTGCAACGCTGAGCATGATGATCAGGATTGCGTTGGTGGTGTTCATCAGCGGTTTTTCAACCAGACCCATGCTTGGGCTGTTGATGATTGCATAGATAACAACGCCAACTACGCCCAGCAGGAACAGCCAGACGGACGTTTTTGCACCGGATTTGATTTCAATCTGCTTTTCACCGCGCAGTTCAACCAGGCCCTCTTCCAGACGCTTGCGATAAATCGGATCGTCAGAGAGTTTGGAGTTGAACAGCATAGTGACCAGGAAGGACATCACCAGAACCGCCAGCAGGGTGGACGGGATGACCACGGAGAGCAGATGGAGGTAGCTGATGCCATGACCTTCCATCACGGAAGACATGTAAACCACTGCTGCTGAGATTGGCGATGCGGTGATCGCAATCTGCGCGGATACCACTGCAGTAGACAGCGGACGGCAAGGTTTAACGCCTTGTTCCTTCGCAACTTCAGCGATAACAGGCAGTGTCGCCAGAGAGATGTTGCCAGTACCAGCAAAGATAGTCAGGAAATAGGTCACGATCGGTGCGAGGATCGTGATGTATTTCGGGTTACGGCGCAGCAGCTTTTCTGTCTGATGAACCAGATAGTCCAGACCGCCAGCAACCTGCATGGCAGAAATAGCGGCGATAACCGCCATGATAATGGAAATGACATCGAACGGGATGTTACCGGGTTTAACGCCAATAGCGGCAAGAACCAGCACCCCCAATCCGCCTGCAAAACCAATACCTATTCCCCCCAATCTGGCGCCCAAGAAGATCGCCAGCAAAACTATGATGAGTTCTACAACTAGCATATTAGCCTTCCTTGTTTTTTAACAAGTTGATATTAGATTGTTATTTTTAAGTTACTGCTCACAAGAAAAAAGGCACGTCATCTGACGTGCCTTCTTTATTTGTACTACCCTGTACGATTACTGTTCGCTTTCATCAGTATAGCGTTTTGCTTTGTAAGCCGGGTGCATCAGATTCTGTACGGAGAAAATATCGTCAAGTTCCGCTTCAGTCAACAGACCGCGTTCCAGAACGACTTCACGTACACTCTTACCGGTTTCGGCACAGATTTTACCCACGATGTCACCGTTGTGGTGACCGATGAACGGGTTCAGGTAAGTAACGATACCGATAGAGTTGTAAACGTAACCTTCGCACACTTCTTTGTTAGCAGTGATGCCGTTAATGCATTTTTCCAGCAGGTTGTAGCAAGCGTTGGTCAGAATGTGAACGGATTCGAACATAGCCTGGCCAATGACCGGCTCCATAACGTTCAACTGCAGCTGACCTGCTTCTGCTGCCATGGTAACAGTGGTGTCGTTACCGATGACTTTGAAGCATACCTGGTTAACCACTTCCGGAACAACCGGGTTTACTTTAGCTGGCATGATGGAAGAGCCCGCCTGCAGTTCCGGCAGGTTGATCTCGTTCAGGCCGGCACGTGGACCAGAAGAGAGCAAGCGCAGGTCGTTACAGATTTTGGACATCTTCACAGCCAGGCGTTTCAGCGCGCCGTGAACCATAACATAAGCGCCGCAGTCAGAGGTCGCTTCGATCAGGTCTTCAGCCGGTACGCATGGGAAGCCAGTGACTTCAGCCAGTTTTTTCACTGCCAGCGGAGAGTACTCTTTCGGCGTGTTCAGACCAGTACCGATTGCTGTTGCGCCAAGGTTAACTTCCAGCAGCAGTTCAGCGGTACGTTGGATGTTTTTCACTTCTTCTTTCAGCAGGATGCTGAAAGCGCGGAATTCCTGACCGAGGGTCATCGGTACTGCGTCCTGCAGCTGGGTACGACCCATTTTCAGGATGTCCTGGAATTCGACAGCTTTACGTTCAAAGCCTTCACGCAGTTGGTTAATCGCATCTACCAGCTTAATCAGGGAAGAGTAAACTGCGATACGGAAACCGGTCGGGTAGGCGTCGTTAGTGGACTGACATTTGTTAACATGGTCGTTCGGGTTCAGGTACTGATATTCACCTTTCTGGTGACCCATCAGTTCCAGACCGATATTGGCCAGCACTTCGTTGGTGTTCATGTTTACGGAAGTACCTGCGCCGCCCTGGTAGACGTCTACCGGGAACTGATCCATGCATTTTCCGTTGTTCAGGACTTCATCACATGCGGCAATGATGGCATTCGCTACACTTTTAGGAATGGTTTGCAGCTCTTTGTTTGCCATAGCTGCGGCTTTTTTAACCATTACCATACCGCGAACAAATTCAGGAATATCACTGATTTTGTTGTTGCTGATATAGAAGTTTTCAATCGCTCTCAGAGTGTGAACACCATAGTAGGCATCAGCTGGAACTTCCCTGGTACCCAACAGATCTTCTTCGATACGAATGTTGTTTGACATGTGAACCTTCTTTTTCAAGCTGCCAATGATTTGCTTTAAACACACAGAATATATGTGGTTTCGAATGTTTTTCGACCGACGATTATCCCCTGCATCGACCGAATACCCGAGATCATATGCTGCTTGAGGATTTCTACCGTAATCTGGATCACTTTAAGTGTCGGTTTTTACCCCTTAATTATTAATTTGTGAAATAGATCACCGCTTTGGGATTACTACCAAAAATAGTTGCGCAAACATCTTGAAATTTTGCTAATGACCACAATATAAGCTGAACGCGATTCGCAACCCATTCAGGTAGCCGGGTTTAACCGGCTGCTATTACAGGAGAAACCTTTGCGCTGGTTACCTTTTATTGCCATTTTCCTTTATGTCTATATTGAGATTTCAATCTTTATTCAAGTTGCCCATGTATTGGGGGTATTGCTGACCCTCGTGCTGGTTATATTCACGTCAGTTATTGGTATGTCACTGGTACGTAACCAGGGCTTTAAGAATTTCGTGCTGATGCAGCAAAAAATGGCGGCAGGTGAAAACCCAGCGGCGGAGATGATTAAAAGTGTTTCGCTGATCATTGCCGGTTTGCTGCTTTTATTACCGGGCTTTTTCACCGACTTCCTCGGTCTTCTGCTTTTATTACCGCCGGTGCAAAAGCATCTGACAGTGAAGTTGATGCCGCATTTGCGCTTTTCTCGCATGCCAGGCGGCGGTTTTAGCGCCGGGACCGGTGGCGGTAATACTTTTGATGGTGAGTACCAGCGAAAGGATGATGAGCGCGACCGCCTTGATCATAAAGACGATCGCCAGGATTAATGCCGAAACGCCGGATTATGTGGTTATGCCATTTTCCGGCGTTTTTCGTTTAGGCAGAAACAGCCATAACCCCGCCAGCATGATCAGCGCATAGAGACTTTTCCAGCCGACCATTGCCAGTAACAGAACGCATAACAGCCCGCCAACCACCGCCAGTAGTCGATAACGTCCTTGCAATAATTTACAGCCTGCCAGCATGCATAACAGATAAATCATAATAAAGATGCCATTGGCATAGATGATAAGTGCGTCCAGATTGATCTCTAAAGCATGAATCACCAACGTGCTCACCACGCAGCAGCCGAGCACCGCATTGAGGGCATTATTCGGGATATGACGAGAAGAGAGGTGTGCCAGGTAGTGGTCAGGATTATGTTGCGCCTGCGACCAGACCAGGCGGGCGAAGCTCTGTATATAAATGTTGAGACTGGCAAAGCAGGCCAGATAGCCAATCACGCAGGCAATCCATAACGCTCCTACACCGAACAGTTGCACTACAATTTTTGGAAGCGATGCTGCTGCCGCCATTTGTTCACCATAGGCGTCGAAGTGTAAGACGACTACCGTACAGCCCCAGTAGACTAATCCTGCCAGCAGCAGACCAATCATCAAAGCACGAGGAAAATCACGCTCTGGATTTTTAAATTCCGAGGCAAGATGGGCAAATGCCTCCAGACCGACAAAGCACCAGAACATCACTGATAACGCAGCAAATAACCCGGTAAGTTCGATATTTCCTGGCGCAGGGAAGGGGATATTCGCAGGTTTGATATCGCCCGCCCACCAGATAGCGACAATCAGCGCGACGATAAGTCCGGCAATAACTGTTTGTAGATTAGCACTGGAACTGGCACCGCGAGTACCGATATACCACACCAACGCCAGCGTACCGAGTTCTGCTAACAACAGTTGCCAGCTATGCCAGCCAAACATCGCCTGGCCGAATCCGGCAGCAATTTGTAGCGCGGCAGGCAAACCTACGGGAATGACCGATAAAAACAGCCAGCCGGTGACTCGCTCAAGCCGCGAACCAAACGCCATACCGACGAAGTGTGCGACGCCGCCTGCACTGGGATAGTGGCGACCCAGAATCGCAAACACAATCGCAATCGGGAACACTAAGATAATCAAAACGGGCCACGCCCACAGGCTGGTATTGCCTGCTACCAGTGCAGCTAACGCAGGAACGGCAAACACGCCAGTGCCTAATAATGACGTCGATAGCAGGCCGATGCCCTGGGCCAGCCCCAGTTCTTGTTTGAGTCCACTCATGGGTTGATGTCCGATTGCGCCCAAATCTTGGGCAACTGCGTAGATTTTCGATGGTAGCACAATCAGATTCGCTTATGACGGCGATGAATAAATTGCGATGAAATGTGAGGTGAATCAGTGTTTTCACCCGATTTTGTGCTGATCAGAATTTTTTTTCATTTTCCCCCTTGAAGGGGCGAAGCCTCACCCCCATTTCTCTGGTCACCAGCCGGGAAACCACTTAAGGTCCGGCGTCACCCATAACAGATACGGACTTTCTCAAAGGAGAGTTATCAATGAATATTCGTCCATTGCATGATCGCGTGATCGTCAAGCGTAAAGAAGTTGAAACTAAATCTGCTGGCGGCATCGTTCTGACCGGCTCTGCAGCGGCTAAATCTACCCGTGGCGAAGTGCTGGCTGTCGGCAATGGCCGTATCCTTGAAAATGGCGAAGTGAAGCCGCTGGACGTGAAAGTTGGCGACATCGTTATTTTCAACGATGGCTACGGTGTGAAATCTGAGAAGATCGACAATGAAGAAGTGTTGATCATGTCCGAAAGCGACATTCTGGCAATTGTTGAAGCGTAATCCGCGCACGACACTGAACATACGAATTTAAGGAATAAAGATAATGGCAGCTAAAGACGTAAAATTCGGTAACGACGCTCGTGTGAAAATGCTGCGCGGCGTAAACGTACTGGCAGATGCAGTGAAAGTTACCCTCGGTCCGAAAGGCCGTAACGTAGTTCTGGATAAATCTTTCGGTGCACCGACCATCACCAAAGATGGTGTTTCCGTTGCTCGTGAAATCGAACTGGAAGACAAGTTCGAAAACATGGGTGCGCAGATGGTGAAAGAAGTTGCCTCTAAAGCGAACGACGCTGCAGGCGACGGTACCACCACCGCAACCGTACTGGCTCAGGCTATCATCACTGAAGGCCTGAAAGCTGTTGCTGCGGGCATGAACCCGATGGACCTGAAACGTGGTATCGACAAAGCCGTTACCGCTGCAGTTGAAGAACTGAAAGCCCTGTCCGTACCGTGCTCTGACTCTAAAGCGATTGCTCAGGTTGGTACCATCTCCGCTAACTCCGACGAAACCGTAGGTAAACTGATCGCTGAAGCGATGGACAAAGTCGGTAAAGAAGGCGTTATCACCGTTGAAGACGGTACCGGTCTGCAGGATGAACTGGACGTGGTTGAAGGTATGCAGTTCGACCGTGGCTACCTGTCTCCTTACTTCATCAACAAGCCGGAAACTGGCGCAGTAGAACTGGAAAGCCCGTTCATCCTGCTGGCTGACAAGAAAATCTCCAACATCCGCGAAATGCTGCCGGTTCTGGAAGCCGTTGCAAAAGCAGGCAAACCGCTGCTGATCATCGCTGAAGATGTTGAAGGCGAAGCGCTGGCAACTCTGGTTGTTAACACCATGCGTGGCATCGTGAAAGTCGCTGCGGTTAAAGCACCGGGCTTCGGCGATCGTCGTAAAGCTATGCTGCAGGATATCGCAACCCTGACTGGCGGTACCGTGATCTCTGAAGAGATTGGTATGGAGCTGGAAAAAGCAACCCTGGAAGACCTGGGTCAGGCTAAACGTGTTGTAATCAACAAAGACACCACCACCATCATCGATGGCGTGGGTGAAGAAGCTGCAATCCAGGGCCGTGTTGCTCAGATCCGTCAGCAGATTGAAGAAGCAACTTCTGACTACGACCGTGAAAAACTGCAGGAGCGCGTAGCGAAACTGGCAGGCGGCGTTGCAGTTATCAAAGTTGGTGCTGCTACCGAAGTTGAAATGAAAGAGAAAAAAGCACGCGTTGAAGACGCCCTGCACGCGACCCGTGCTGCGGTAGAAGAAGGCGTGGTTGCTGGTGGTGGTGTTGCGCTGATCCGCGTAGCGTCTAAACTGGCTGACCTGCGTGGTCAGAACGAAGACCAGAACGTGGGTATCAAAGTTGCACTGCGTGCAATGGAAGCTCCGCTGCGTCAGATCGTCCTGAACTGCGGCGAAGAACCGTCTGTTGTTGCTAACACCGTTAAAGGCGGCGACGGCAACTACGGTTACAACGCAGCAACCGAAGAATACGGCAACATGATCGACATGGGTATCCTGGACCCAACCAAAGTAACCCGCTCTGCTCTGCAGTACGCGGCTTCTGTGGCTGGTCTGATGATCACCACCGAGTGCATGGTTACCGACCTGCCGAAAAACGATGCAGCTGACTTAGGCGCTGCTGGCGGTATGGGCGGCATGGGTGGCATGGGCGGCATGATGTAATTGCCCTGCAACTCGCAGAAATAAACAAACCCCCGGGCAGAAATGTCTGGGGGTTTTTCTTTTGGTCATCTTTCTAGTATAAGATTCAGACACGGACGACGCGAGTGGCGTCCAGCTCATTGATTATGGGGAATAACATGCACGTAAAATACTTAGCAGGGATTGTCGGTGCCGCGCTACTGATGGCGGGTTGTAGCTCCAGCAACGAATTGAGTGCTGCCGGTCAGAGTGTACGCATTGTGGACGAGCAGCCAGGCGCAGAGTGCCAGCTGATTGGTACTGCGACAGGTAAGCAAAGTAACTGGCTTTCCGGGCAACACGGTGAAGAAGGCGGTTCTATGCGTGGTGCGGCAAACGATCTGCGCAACCAGGCAGCGGCAATGGGTGGTAACGTGATTTATGGTATCAGCAGCCCGTCGCAGGGAATGTTGTCCAGTTTTGTCCCGACGGATAGCCAGATTATCGGCCAGGTATATAAGTGCCCGAATTGATGTGATTCAGAGGCTGGATGACTCCAGCCTCGCATTAGCAAAGATGAGATTATTTCGCTTGTGGTGCACTTTTGCTGATGGACTGAACACGTAAGTGATGCAGCGCGCGTAAGCATTGATCCTGGGTTAGCGGTTGGGTGTTATTTGCCGCTACGGTGCGAACATAGACCTGACATGGCACACCCGCGAGTTTTTTCAGTCTGGGGCTGAAATCAAGCATTCGGCGAGTGATCGCCTCCACTTCTTTACCCGGCGTTGCTTCACGCGTTTTCACCACCGCGCCGCTAAATTGCTCTTTGCCATTTTCATCTTTAAAGCGATAAAGCACTGCCAGATAATGGTTGAACAAGTTATGTTTCCATTCCGGTTGGGAATAGGTGTCATATTCCAGATTGCCATTGTCCTGGCAGTCAACGTCGTATAACGGCAGGAAATCTAAGAGTGAGGTAATACGTAATGCCAGTTCGCGCATTTCCGCATTATTAATTGCATGAATGATTGCTCGCGCCAGCATTTCAATCTGCAACTCATTGACGACTAACTCACATTTGCTACCGTCATGTAACGTTAATACGAAGCTAAGATTTTCGCCCTGATTATCGGTAAGTTCCAGCATATTAACTCGGCGATTAATATCGGCATTTTTAAGCTCATCAACCAGAATTTCTGGGATATTTTCTGCCATTTTCTTAATAACTTTATCGCGAGTCTGCTCATACTGAAGACGTGCATCAGCATCCAGTTTATGCTTTTGATGCAGACGGCTTTCCAGCGCAATCAGCAGGTCTCGCAGTTCCATGACAGACATAAAGAACAACGATTCTTTATTGCGAGGCTCTTTAATTTTCAGCGCCAGTGCAATGAAATTATTACTCTTGCGAATAACACCGGTATTAACTCCCTTGATGCTTATGGCCATGTAGGTTCTCCCTAACCATTTCTCAATTAAATAATTAATTTTAATTTATAAGCCAGATAAATGGGCTTGGTAGTAATAGTTGTTAAAATAACATAAATAGCCGTGCTCACTCTATATAAACAGAAAAGAAAGGTTAATTATTGGTGTTGGTTATATAAAAAGTAATAACAGCAATGTATATGAATAATTAAAGGTTATGCAACGTGCAAAGATTAAACTTCCCTGTTTAATCAGTTACTGCTGGCGTAGCTGGAGATCCAGTGGCGTTTTACTGGGTTCGCCGCCAATCTCGCGCGCCAGTTTCGGCACCATATATCCAGATACCAGTGTCAGCAACTCACGCATAATCTGCCGTGCTTCGTCATCACTCACCATAAAATGCGCCGCGCCCTGTACTTTATCGAGCACATGCAGGTAATACGGCATCACGCCCGCATCGAACAACGCATTACTCAGGTTTGCCAGCGTTTGTGCGTTATCGTTCACACCACGTAACAGAACGCTCTGGTTCAGCAAAGTAACGCCTACCCGGCGCAACTTAGCCATCGCCTGGCGGAATGTTTCATCTACCTCATTGGCATGGTTGATGTGATTCACCAGCAAGATTTGCAGCGTAGAATGTGAAAAGCGTTCAACCAGCGCATCTGTGATGCGTGCCGGGATCACAATCGGCAGACGGCTGTGAATCCGCAGACGTTTGATATGCGGGATGGCTTCCAGTTGTGTAAGCAACCAGTCCAGCTCGTGATCTTTCGCCATCAGCGGATCGCCGCCGGAGAAAATCATCTCGTCCAGTTCCGGATGCGCAGCAACATACTCTAGTGCAGTCTGCCAGTTACGCTTGTTGCCCTGATTTTCGGCATACGGGAAATGGCGACGGAAGCAATAGCGGCAATTTACCGCGCAGCCGCCTTTGACCAGCAAAAGCGCCCGGTTGTGGTATTTATGCAACAAACCTGGCACTACGCTGTGCTGTTCTTCCAGCGGGTCGGTGGAGAATCCGGGCGCGACGACAAACTCATCTTGCGAGGTAAGTACCTGACGCAAAAGTGGATCGTCCGGATTGCCTTTCTCCATGCGATCGATAAATGAGCGGGGCACACGCAGGGCAAACAGCTTTTTGGCGCTGCGTCCGGCCAACAGTTTTTCGTCCGCGTCTATATTCAAAAGACGCAGAAGTTCATCAGGATCGGTCACAACATCGGCAAGTTGCGTTAACCAATCTTCTCTGGATGGGGTATTTAGGGTTACAATATGCGCCATTTTGTGGCTTAGCTACCAATTAACAAATTTCAGAGGGCCTTATGGCAACGTACTATAGCAACGATTTTCGTGCTGGTCTTAAAATCATGTTAGACGGCGAACCTTACGCGGTTGAAGCGAGTGAATTCGTAAAACCGGGTAAAGGCCAGGCATTTGCTCGCGTTAAACTGCGTCGTCTGCTGACCGGTACTCGCGTAGAAAAAACCTTCAAATCTACTGATTCCGCTGAAGGCGCTGATGTTGTCGATATGAACCTGACTTACCTGTACAACGACGGTGAGTTCTGGCACTTCATGAACAACGAAACTTTCGAGCAACTGTCTGCTGATGCAAAAGCAATTGGCGACAACGCTAAATGGTTGCTGGATCAGGCAGAGTGTATCGTAACTCTGTGGAATGGTCAGCCGATCTCCGTTACTCCGCCGAACTTTGTTGAACTGGAAATCGTTGATACCGATCCAGGCCTGAAAGGGGATACCGCAGGTACTGGCGGCAAACCGGCTACCCTGTCTACTGGCGCTGTGGTTAAAGTTCCGCTGTTCGTGCAGATCGGCGAAGTCATCAAAGTGGATACCCGCTCTGGTGAATACGTCTCTCGCGTGAAGTAATGCGGTTTTGGTGCGGCCTGTTGGCTGCACCATCACTTATTCTGGTCAGAGATGATGAAACGCCTTATCGTTCTTGTTTTGCTTGCCAGCACGCTGCTCACGGGCTGTAATACCGCTCGCGGTTTCGGCGAAGATATCAAACATCTCGGCAACTCCATCTCCCGCGCTGCCAGCTAATTTTTCTTCTCTTCCGAAAAATCATCAGATTTCCATCATTTTTGGCGATGTTGTCTATTATTAATTTGCTATAGGCAAACATAAATAACATTACCTAAAAGGAAGACGTTATGGTGAAGAAGACAATTGCAGCGATCTTTTCTGTTCTGGTGCTTTCAACAGTATTAACTGCCTGCAACACCACGCGTGGCGTTGGTGAAGACATTTCTGATGGCGGTAACGCGATTTCTGGCGCAGCAACGAAAGCGCAGCAATAAGCAATAACGGTACGACAGCTGTGTCGTGCCGTTTGTTTTTTTCTGCGATAGTTACAAAGGTAATAGTTGAAATTCCTCTGCCACCTGGCAAAATATCCGTTCAACCATCAGCTTTGCAGGACGACCTGCAAACGCCTCTTTTCACCGGGGACGGCCCCAATTCTCCGGAGCCTGATATGTCCTGGATTATCTTAGTTATTGCTGGTCTGCTGGAAGTGGTATGGGCCGTTGGTCTGAAATATACCCACGGTTTTAGTCGTTTGACGCCAAGTGTTATTACCGTGACGGCGATGATTGTCAGTATGGCGCTACTTGCCTGGGCGATGAAATCGTTACCAGTAGGGACAGCTTATGCCGTGTGGACGGGTATTGGCGCAGTCGGCGCGGCCATCACCGGTATTGTGCTGCTCGGTGAGTCCGCTAACCCGATGCGCCTGGCGAGCCTGGCGTTAATCGTATTGGGGATTATTGGTCTGAAACTCAGCACTCACTAACTACCGGGTTGCTGTACCCAAATAAACTTACTGACATCAAACCCTTCCCGGGTCGCGACTGCCAGCATTTCCTGTTTCACTTCGTCAGAAATGGTTGGCGTGCGGGAGAGTATCCACAGGTAGTCGCGGTCCGGGCCGCAAACCAGCGCATGGCGGTATTCCCGATCGAGCGCAATAACGTTATAACCGCCATAGAAAGGACCAAAGAATGACACTTTCAGCGCAGCGCGAGTTGGTGCGCCGGTAAAGTACGCTTTCCCTTCACTCTGCTGCCACATTTCTCTGTCAGGATTATAGCCTTTATTAATGACATTCAGGCCGCCATCATCCCGCAGACTGTATGTTGCGGTGACTTTTTCCAGTCCACGTTCAAAGCGGTGATCAAAACGGGCAATCTCATACCAGGTACCGAGATAACGTTTGGCGTCGAAATTATTCACTACTGTCACGCCACGCGGCGGCGTAGGAGAACTGCAGGCAACGACCAGGAATGCAGCTGTCGCTGCGGCAACGAGAGGGAGCAGGCGCATAAATGTTTCCTTACTGGTTTTTTTCTAAGTGTAGATGACAGCAAGGAAAAGCGGAGAAAAGGTCCGAAAATTCGGACCCGATGAAATTTTACTGTAGAGCGTTGAGAATCTGCCAGGCGGCGGTAACTCTCGCTGGATTGGGATAATTTTTGTTAGCCAGCATCACGATACCCAGCTCTTTTTCTGGAATAAACGCGACATAGCTACCAAATCCGCCGGTCGCCCCCGTTTTATGTACCCATGATGCGCGTACTGCAGGAGTTGGGGGCGTAATCGCTTTTACGGGGCGTGCTGCCAGTGCAATTTTATTGTCACTGCCGTTAATGATAATGTCAGGATTTACCGGCCAGTCCAGCATTTCCCAGCCCAGGCCCTGATACATATCGCCGGTTTGCCAGTAGCGAGATTGTGCCAGTTGTATCCCTTGTTGAAGTGTTTTCTCATTGATATCAAGGGGTTTTAAATTGCTTTGCACCCAGCGGGCCATATCTTCAATGGTCGACTTCACACCATAAGCTTCAGCATCTAACGCCCCTGGCGAAACATGCACTGCCTTACCTTCGCGATATCCCCAGGCGTAATGCTTTTCTTCTGCGGGCGGCACATTAATCCACGTATGGTTGAGTTTGAGTGGCTGGAAAACACGAGTTTGCATCGCCTGTTCAAAGCTCAAATCGGATGGTTTCACAGCCAGTGCACCGAACAAACCAATACTGGCGTTGGCATACAGACGTTGTGTTCCTGGAGCCCATGCAGGCTGCCAGTTTTGATAGAAGCGCAGCAAGTCGCTTGAGGATTTAACGTCATCCGGCACCTGTAATGGCAGGCCGCCAGCGGTGTAGGTCGCAAGATGTAATAGTGTGATCCCATTCCACTGTTTAGTGGTAAGTTCAGGCCAGTATTTTGTTGCGGGATCGCTTAGGTTGATTTCCCCTCGCGCAATAGCGTCGCCACCAAGCACGCCCGTAAATGTTTTGCTGACCGAGCCTAACTCAAACAGCGTTTGCTGCGTGACGGGCTGCTTTTTATCTACGTCCGCATAGCCCCAGGTAAAGTAATAAGGTTTGCCCTGATAAATCACCGCCACCGCCATACCGGGGATCTTTTGTTGCTCTATAAGCGGGGTAATTGTGCGATGCACAATCTCGTTGAGCTGTTGCGGGGCGGAAAGTGCGGAGCAAGAGGCGGTAATTAATAAGGCGCAGAGCGTCGTTTTGAACATAGCGTCTGGTTTCCATACAAAACGGCCCGCCATAGGCGGGCCGGATTTACATTGGCGATGCGTTAGATTGTAACGACACCAATCAGCGTGACAACTGTCAGGATAGCAGCCAGACCGTAGAAAACCCATTTGCCTGCAGGCACGTGGATTTTCAGATCGTGCATCGCGTGGTGCATACGGTGTAAACCACACCACAGTGGCAGAACGATCATCAGGAACAGGAATACGCGACCAATGAAGCTTTGCGCGAACGCCAGAACGCGCTCGTAGCTCAGCGCATCACCCGGAAACAGCCCCAGCGGCAGCAGAATACCCACCAGCAGGATCATCACCGGCGCAATAATTGCGCTCCACATACCACCGGCCCCGAAGAGGCCCCAGAATACCGGTTCGTCAGAACGCTTTGGATTTGGATTAATCATCTCAGGCTCCTTACCAGTACAGGGCAACAAACAGGATTACGATGGTGGCAACCACGGTTACCGCCCAGAGACTTTTGATAATTGGCTCTGGTCCCATTTTTTCGTCTTTTACAATGATATTGGCCGCTTTCGGTGCCAGCTCAAACCAGGTTTTGGTGTGCAGCAGAGCTGCTGCCAGAGTGATCAGGTTAATGATCACGATAACCGGGTTTTGTAAAAAGTCGACGAATCCCGCCCAGGCTTCCGGGCCATTTTTCAAGGCAAACAGCCCGAAAATCAGTTCAATGCTGAACCACACAGCCGGAACTGCCGTGCCTTCGCGCAGCATGTAAAAGCGATAAAACGGCAATTTTTTCCACCAGGTGGACGTCATTGGCCGTACATACGGTTTACGTTTAGTCGTCATGTTGCACTCCTTAGCGTGGTTTCAGGGTCGCGATAAGAAAGTCTTTCGAACTTTCTACTTTGCCCTGCTGAATGGCCGCAGCCGGATCGACGTGTTTAGGGCAGACTTCGGAGCAGTAGCCCACGAAAGTACAGCTCCATACGCCATTCTGGCTGTTCAACTGCGCCATACGCTCCTTCTTACCGTGGTCGCGGCTATCTTCGTTATAACGATGCGCCAGCGTAATGGCAGCCGGACCGATGAACTCGGGGTTCAGGCCAAACTGCGGGCACGCGGCGTAGCACAGACCACAGTTGATGCAACCGGAGAACTGGTGATACTTCGCCATCTGCGCCGGGGTCTGGATGTTAGTACCCTGATCCGCGGTGCGGGAGTTGCCGATGATGTACGGTTTGATCGCTTCCAGACTTTCGATAAAGTGAGTCATATCGACCACCAGATCGCGTTCAATCGGGAAGTTAGCTAACGCTTCAACCTTCATACCGTCGGTGTAGTCACGCAGGAAGGTTTTGCATGCCAGTTTTGGCACGTTGTTAACCATCATGCCGCAGGAACCACAAATCGCCATACGGCAGGACCAGCGGTAGCTCAGGTCCGGTGCCAGGTTGTCTTTGATGTAGCCCAGCGCATCCAGTAATGAGGTAGTTGCGTCATAAGGCACTTCATAGAATGCGCTATGCGGTGCGGTATCGACTTCCGGGTTATAGCGCACCACCTCAATTTTCAGGTTTTTCATCTCAGCCATTCGCCTTCTCCTTCTTATTGGCTGCTTCCGCCTTATCGGCTGCATCCGCTTCGCCACCGTAAACACGTTTAGCTGGCGGCAGCGTAGTAATCTTCACGTCGCTGTACTCCAGGCGAGTAGTGCCATCAGCATCGCGGAAGGCGAGGGTGTGTTTGAGGAAGTTGACATCGTCACGCTCGGTGCAACCTTCGTCCAGACGCTGGTGCGCGCCGCGGGACTCTTTACGTGCCATTGCGGAGTGCGCCATACATTCAGCAACGTTCAGACCGTGACCCAGTTCAATGGTGTAGAGCAGGTCGGTGTTGAACACGCTGGAGGTGTCGGTGATGCGCACGCGCTTGAAGCGTTCCTGCAGCTCAGCCAGCTTGTCGATGGTTTTCTGCATCAGTTCCGGCGTACGGTAGATACCGCAACCTTCTTCCATAGCCAGGCCCATTTCGTCGCGGATCTTCGCCCAGTTTTCGCCGCCATCCTGGTTAACCAGATCTTTCAGACGTTGTTCAACGCCAGCTGCCTGCGCTTCAATTGCCGCTTCGTTGCCATTACCGGCAGTTGCTGCACGTTCTGTCGCTTGTTCACCGGCCAGACGACCGAAGACCACCAGTTCCGCCAGGGAGTTGGAGCCCAGACGGTTTGCGCCGTGCAGACCAACAGAGGAACATTCACCCACGGCGAACAGACCTTTAATGCGGGTTTCACAGTTCTGATCGGTTTCGATACCGCCCATGGTGTAGTGTGCGGTCGGACGTACTGGAATCGGTTCTTTAACCGGATCGACGCCAACGTACGCTTTCGCCAGTTCGCAGATGAACGGCAGACGTTCATGCAGTTTTTTCTCGCCGAGGTGACGCAGGTCGAGATAAACCACATCGCCACGCGGTGTGGAGATGGTGTTGCCTTTACGCCATTCGTGCCAGAAGGCCTGAGAAACTTTGTCGCGTGGACCCAGTTCCATATATTTGTTTTTCGGCTCGCCCAGCGGAGTTTCCGGGCCCATGCCGTAATCTTGCAGATAACGGTAGCCATTTTTGTTGACCAGAATACCGCCTTCACCGCGGCAGCCTTCGGTCATCAAGATACCGGAACCTGGCAGACCGGTTGGGTGATACTGAACGAATTCCATGTCACGCAGCGGAACGCCGTGGCTTAGCGCCATACCCATACCGTCACCGGTAACGATACCGCCGTTGGTGTTGTAACGATAAACGCGACCCGCACCGCCGGTAGCCATAACGACCGCGTTAGCGCGGATCTGCACCAGCGTGCCTTCCATCATGTTCATTGCTACCAGGCCGCGAACATGACCATCATCAACCAGAATATCCAGTACGAAGTGCTCGTCAAAACGCTGGATCTGCGGGAATTGCAGAGAGGTCTGGAACAGCGTGTGCAGCATATGGAAGCCGGTCTTATCGGCGGCGAACCAGGTACGCTCGATTTTCATGCCGCCGAAGCGACGTACGTTGACGCTACCATCCGGGCGACGGCTCCATGGGCATCCCCACAGTTCCAGTTGGGTCATTTCGGTTGGGCAGTGGTGGACGAAATAATCCACGACATCCTGCTCACACAACCAGTCGCCACCCGCTACTGTATCGTGAAAGTGATATTCGAAGCTGTCATGATCCTGCGCGACAGCGGCGGAGCCCCCTTCTGCAGCAACGGTATGGCTACGCATAGGGTATACTTTTGAGATTAGTGCGATTTTTGCATTTGGATTTGCCTGCGCGGCAGCAATTGCAGCACGTAATCCCGCGCCACCGGCGCCTACAATGGCAAGATCGGCTTGAAAGGTTTGCACGACATTCCTCCAGATTGTTTTTATCCCACAGCCCCGTACTTCAGGGTAAGTGCCTGAAAGTTACGGTCTGCGAACGCTATTCCACTGCTCCTTTATAGGTACAACAGTATAGTCTGATGGATAAGTCTGAAATTTGACGAGATCGATTTTTTTAGTGCGCAAGAGGGCTAAATTATCACTGAAGATGATTAATTTAATTACTAAACCATCAGATCGTGCTTTTTTTAGTCACCGCCCACCGTTGATTGATACCTGCGTAAAATTTGTCTCGCCGCCGCGTTGCGAGTAGACTTCGTGCCCTTGTCAAAAAATGGAGATTTAACTATGAGCGAAACGGCATCCTGGCAGCCGAGCGCATCCATTCCTAACTTATTAAAACGCGCGGCGATTATGGCGGAGATCCGTCGTTTCTTTGCCGATCGTGGAGTGCTGGAGGTGGAGACGCCTTGTATGAGCCAGGCGACGGTAACCGATATTCATTTGGTCCCGTTTGAGACGCGTTTCGTTGGCCCCGGGCATTCGCAGGGGATGAATCTCTGGTTAATGACCAGCCCGGAATACCATATGAAACGCCTGCTGGTTGCCGGTTGTGGGCCGGTTTTCCAGCTGTGTCGCAGCTTCCGTAATGAAGAGATGGGGCGTTATCACAACCCTGAATTCACTATGCTGGAGTGGTATCGACCGCACTATGATATGTACCGGTTGATGAACGAGGTGGACGATCTCTTGCAACAGGTGCTGGACTGCCCGGCAGCAGAAAGTCTTTCTTATCAACAAGCTTTCTTGCGTTATCTGGAAATTGACCCGCTCTCTGCCGACAAAACGCAACTGCGGGAAGTGGCAGCGAAACTGGATTTGAGCAACGTTGCCGATACCGAAGAAGACCGCGACACGCTGCTACAACTGCTGTTTACCTTTGGCGTAGAGCCAAATATTGGCAAAGAAAAACCGACCTTTGTGTACCACTTTCCGGCCAGCCAGGCATCACTGGCGCAAATCAGTACCGAAGATCATCGGGTCGCTGAACGCTTTGAGGTTTATTATAAAGGTATTGAGCTGGCGAATGGTTTCCATGAATTGACGGATGCCCGTGAGCAGCAACAACGTTTTGAACAAGATAACCGTAAGCGCGCGGCGCGCGGTTTGCCGCAGCACCCCATTGACCAGAATCTTATTGAAGCCTTGAAAGTCGGTATGCCTGACTGTTCCGGCGTGGCATTAGGCGTTGATCGTCTGGTGATGTTGGCGCTGGGCGCGGAGACACTGGCTGAAGTCATCGCCTTTAGCGTTGACCGGGCATAATTCTGAAAAATTACTGAATTAACAGCGAAGAATGGCGTGATGAGCGCCATTCTGTAGCATATGTTTTCATTTTTCCGCTAAAGGCCACAATTTAAGACTGGATATTTGATATCATCCAGGTATCAATTCTGTATTGGTTTTTACGCTGCCCGCTCAATGTTGGGCGGTGCAGTTCAGTGGGCGCGTTTTATACACGCGCTGAAATGAAGGATGGTTTCATGCCTCACACGATAAAAAAGATGAGTCTGATAGGACTCATATTGATGATCTTTACTTCCGTATTTGGATTTGCCAATAGCCCATCGGCTTATTACTTAATGGGTTATAGTGCGATTCCCTTTTATATATTTTCTGCATTGTTATTCTTTATTCCATTCGCCTTAATGATGGCTGAAATGGGCGCTGCGTATCGCAAAGAAGAAGGCGGTATCTATTCCTGGATGAATAATAGTGTCGGACCCCGTTTTGCCTTCATTGGTACGTTTATGTGGTTTTCCTCTTATATCATCTGGATGGTGAGCACCTCCGCGAAAGTTTGGGTACCGTTCTCAACATTTCTCTACGGTAGCGACATGACCCAGCACTGGCATATTGCCGGACTGGAACCTACGCAGGTGGTTGGTCTGCTGGCAGTGGCATGGATGATTCTGGTCACCGTCGTTGCTTCAAAAGGGATTAATAAAATTGCCCGCATTACTGCGGTGGGCGGTATTGCAGTAATGTGCCTGAATTTAGTATTACTGTTAGTAAGCATTACTATTTTGTTATTAAATGGTGGGCATTTCGCGCAGGATATTAATTTCCTGACATCACCGAATCCAGGTTATCAGTCCGGTCTGGCAATGCTATCGTTTGTGGTATTTGCCATTTTTGCCTATGGCGGAATTGAAGCGGTTGGTGGTCTGGTCGATAAAACGGAAAATCCAGAAAAGAACTTTGCCAAAGGTATTGTTTTTGCCGCTATTGTTATTTCAATCGGTTATTCGCTGGCAATATTTTTATGGGGCGTCAGCACAAACTGGCAGCAGGTATTAAGTAATGGTTCCGTTAACCTTGGCAATATTACCTATGTGCTGATGAAGAGCCTCGGGATGACGCTGGGTAACGCACTGCATTTGTCACCTGAAGCGTCATTGTCGCTGGGCGTATGGTTTGCGCGTATTACCGGACTTTCGATGTTCCTCGCTTATACCGGTGCGTTCTTTACGCTTTGCTATTCACCGCTGAAAGCCATCATCCAGGGGACGCCGAAAGCGTTGTGGCCGGAACCGATGACGCGGCTGAATGCGATGGGCATGCCGTCTATCGCCATGTGGATGCAGTGCGGGTTGGTTACTGTCTTCATCCTGCTGGTTTCGTTTGGTGGTGGCACCGCATCGGCATTCTTTAACAAGCTAACGCTGATGGCGAACGTGTCTATGACGCTTCCTTACCTGTTCCTTGCACTGGCTTTCCCGTTCTTTAAAGCACGTCAGGATCTCGACAGACCGTTTGTGATTTTCAAAACGCGTATGTCGGCAATGATTGCGACGGTGGTTGTCGTACTGGTGGTGACATTTGCGAACGTCTTCACCATCATTCAACCTGTGGTTGAAGCCGGAGACTGGGACAGCACATTGTGGATGATTGGCGGCCCTGTCTTCTTCTCGCTGTTAGCGATGGCGATTTACCAGAACTATTGCAGTAGAGTGGCAAAAAATCCGCAGTGGGCGGTGGAATAACCCGATGCCCTATCGTCTGCCTGACGATAGGGCGCAATGACAGGGAATTAGCGGGGTTTCGTATGCGCTATAGCGAAATTAAGCGACCGATTATCTCATGAGTGCGCGCATGTTTGTCTTGTGCTGCATCTGGTTCATTGTGGCGTTCCTCTGGATAACCATTACCTCCGCGCTGGACAAAGAGTGGATGATTGATGGACGCGGGATTAACAACGTCTGTGATGTTTTGATGTATCTCGAAGATGACGATACTCGCGATGTCGGTGTGATAATAACGTTACCGCTCTTTTTCCCTTTTCTCTGGTTCGCTTTGTGGCGAAAAAAACGCGGCTGGTTTATGTACGCCACCGCGCTGGCTATTTTCGGCTACTGGTTGTGGCAGTTTTTTCTGCGCTATCAGTTTTGCTTGTGAGCCGGATGGGTTCATCCGGCCACAAAGACCTTACAAACTTCCCGCCTGACGACCTTTGCCCGCAGAAGTTAATGTTCTCCCCGTTTGTTTACCGTTGAGGCTTTCCAGACGCATCTGGAAGGGCGGGAATGGCATATCGATACCGTGGGCGTGGAAGCCCGCCAGAATCAGTTGATGGATTTCATGGCGAAGTGGCATGCGGTGACCCATCTCAGCGGCGTAAATACGCAGCTCGAAAATCTGAATCCCCTGTTGTAGATCCACCAGGAAGACTTCCGGTGCCGGGTTGTCGATCACCAGCGAGCAGCGACGCGCTGCGGTTAGCAGGATTTCCGTCACTTCTTCACTGTTGGCATCGGCAGGGGCCGGAATCGTCAACACCACGCGCGTGACCGAGTCAGAGAGCGACCAGTTGATAAACTGCTCGGTAATAAATGCCTTGTTCGGCACGATAATTTCTTTGCGGTCCCAGTCGCTGATGGTGGTGGCGCGGGTGTTAATTTTCGTCACACTACCGGTGAGATCGCGGATCGTCACCGTATCGCCAATGCGAATCGGTTTTTCGAACAGGATTATCAGGCCAGAGATAAAGTTGGCGAAAATTTCCTGCAAACCAAAACCGAGACCAACACCGAGCGCGGCGACCAGCCACTGCAATTTCGACCATTCAATACCAATCATTGAGAAGCCGACCAGCCCGCCAATCAGCATCAGCAGATATTTGGTGATGGTGGTGATGGCGTAACCCGTACCCGGCGTTAAATCGAGGTGCTGCAAAATCGCCAGTTCCAGCAGCGCGGGCAGGTTGCGCACCAGCTGCGTGGTGATGATAAACACCAGAATGGCAATCAGCACCGCACCGAGGGTAATCGGCTCCAAACTTTCTACGCCCTGTACCGTGGAAGTGACATCCCACAGCGAAATATTTTCAAGGAAGCCGAAAGCGGAATGGATTTCTGACCACAGCACAATGACCGAAAGCAAGGCGATCAACATCAAAATTGAGCGCACCAGCCGCAAGGATTGTGCACTGATGGCATCGAGATCGACTTCGCTTTCATCGACTTCAATTGCCCCTTCCGGGCTACTGTGATGATGCGCTTCCTCTTCGCCACGCGCACGCTGCGCTAACATCTCTGCCCGGCGATGCTTCGCCCGGTCAAACGCCAGCCTGCGGCGTTGGATCAGCATCCAGCGACGGATAACGTGATAAACCACTAATAGTAGGAACCAGATGGCAACTGAGGTTTCAAGCCTTGCTAACAGTGCCTGCGCCGTTGCCAGATAACCCACCGCCGACGCCAGAATGGCTACCAACGGCGCGCCAATCATCATGTTCCACAGCATATGGTTGGTAATGTTGTCGCCGCTGCCTTCTTTGTTGAGATACAACGGAATCCCGGCCTTTTTCAGGCTGAGGGTGACTACCGCCAGTGCACCGCAAATGAGGATAAAACAAAGCCGTCCCAGCGAACCGGAGAATTCACGGTCGTCGAGGTTATCGAACATCATCAGCGCCATAATCAGCGGCACAATAAGCCCGATGCTCATCAGGTAGTAACGCATCCCACGGGAAACCCGTTCGCGTGGCCAGCCGAAATGAGCGATAAACAAGCCGTTCGGACGGGCAAAGGTGGCGCAAATCATCACTACCCACAGCAGCGGTACGGTGGCCGTTACGCCATCACCAATTGCGACCGCCAGCGGATAAGGCCACGCCTCGCGCAAGCCGTAACCCAGCGTCATCCACAGCACCGGGAGCGGTGACGCGACGAGAATCGACCAGAAAAGAGTGCGCAACGTCAGCCAGAAGTGATCCTGAGTTACTTTGCCGACTTTCGCCGCCGAACGTTCAAGAAAACGGGTGAAATAGCGGCGCGAGTAAATACTGCAACCGACCAGAATCAACGCGCCAAACAGCGGCAAAATCGTCTCTTTGCTGGTCAGCATCATTACGCTGGCTTTGCCCAACTGACTGAAGGTGTCCAGCGAAATGAGACGACGCAGATCCTGGGCGATCTCCAGCGGCCAGGCGATGGTCATCGGGCGCACGTCAGAAGTCCAGAACAGGTATCGGTGCGTCGCTTCATTCACTTCTTTCAGCGCATCTTCCAGTTGCCCGTTGGAGACTTTCAGCTTGGTCAGCTCCAGCAGTAACGTGTCGCCGCCCTGTAACAATGAGTTAAGTAACTCACGCTGAGTGCGCAGCTGTGCTTCAAGAATACGGTTTTGCTCGGCGGTCAGCGGCTGACCGTCGGCCTGATGGATTTGTCGTAGCAGCGGCTGTTTATTAAGCAGATCCTCATAACGTAACCGTTGCACACGCAACTGCGCCATTTCGGTATCAAGCTGTTGTGGTTTTGGCATTTCCGGCAGCCGTGCCACCTGCGCCCGCAACGCTTCGCCGAGCAGGTTGGACGATCCCAGCCATTGTGATTGTTCACGCAGCGTATTCAACGCCTGCCGGACCTGTAACGTCTGGCTGGCAGCCTGACGCTGTTGCGAGGCAACGAGATCCATCCGCTGCGCCTGTTGATTCAACGCCGCCGACAGCTCGCGGTTAATTTTGAATTGCGCGACGATATCTTTCGGCAAGTCGGCGCTGTTTTCTGCCAGAAGTTCGGTGCTTTCCAGCGCCCGCTCCGCCTCAAGCTGGCGTTGGCTGTTCAACTGATTACGCAAGGCCTGCAAATATGCATCCAGCTGTTGGCTCTCTTTTTCTGCCAGCTCTGAGCGCAAGCGCGCTAATTCTTGCCTGTTATTGGCAGACAGCTGTGCCAGTTCCAGTTCATCAACGAGCGCCTTCAGTCGCGCAGAGTCAGACTGCAATGCAAAATTTTGCGCCTGATTAAGCGGGGTATTGCTGGTAAGCGTTCCAAGGCGGCGCTCGATTTCATTCAACTGGCGGCGGGCATCGGTTTGCTGTTGCGGCAGTTGATTCAGCGAATCGGCAATCTCGCGGGCGCGCTCCTGCTCTTGCTGGGCCTGACGGCTCTTATCCAGCAACTGGCTGCTGACCTGGAGAATTTCCTGATTCAGCGCGTCGGTAGACATTCCCGGCGATACGCTGCGCGGCTCGTCACGCATGTTGTTTAATTGCGCGCGCAGAGTAGCGGAAAGTTTCGGGTAATTATCAATGACTTCTTGATATTGCTTGATGCGCTCAAGGGAACCTTTTCGTTCCTCAAGCGCATTTAAGGCGGACTGGAGTGCCTCTACGACTTCCGGCTGCGCGGGTTTCGCCGCTTTTGCCTGCTCCAGTTCCTGGGTGATTTGTTTACTATCGGGGGCCGTCGCGGCGTACGCCCCCCAACTGAGGCACCAGGCCATCAGAAAAGTGATAATCAGGCGCACGTCAGCGTTTCCTTTGATGGATTAGACCTGGTCTTTTTTGTCGTCAACCAATGGGCTGGCGTCGTGTTCTGCCTCGATCTCTTCGGCAGGAAGCGGGGCAGGTTCTGCGTCTGGCGCAACAAAGGTTTCGGTAGATACTGCCAGTGGCTGACCAATTTTCGTGACAGACAGGCTTTCCAGTTGCTCAACCAGATTAACTTTACCCGGTGCAAACAGGTTGATAACGGTAGAGCCGAGTTTAAAGCGACCCATTTCCTGGCCTTTCAGCAGCGCCACAGAACCGTCGTTTTCTCCGGCAGGCCAGGTCCAGCGCTTGATGATGCCTTCGCGCGGCGGCGTAATGGTGCCCGCCCAGACAGTTTCAATGCTGCCAACAATCGTCGCCCCGACCAGAATCTGCGCCATCGGGCCAAATTCGGTATCGAACAGGCAGATCACGCGTTCGTTACGGGCAAACAGATTCGGCACGTTCTGAGCGGTGAGATGGTTAACGGAGAAGAGATCGCCCGGCACATAGATCATCTCACGCAGAATACCGTTGCACGGCATGTGTACGCGGTGGTAGTCACGCGGGGAGAGGTAAGTGGTCACAAACGTACCGTTACGGAAAAGATCCGCCATCAGATAGTTACCTGCCAGCAGAGCTTCGAGGCTGTAGTTGTGGCCTTTAGCTTGCAGGATTTTATCTTCTTCGATTTTACCTAACTGGCTGATAACGCCATCGGCAGGCATGACCAGTACATTAGGATCGGTATCGATTGGGCGTACTTCGTCACGCAGCGGACGGACAAAGAATTCGTTAAAGGTGCGGTAGCTGGCGGTGTCCGGCTTTTGCGCCTCTTTCATGTCGACCTTGTAGTATTTAACGAACAGATCGATAACCAGTTTTGTCAGCCATCCTGCCCGCTTGCTTGCGCCCCAACCCGCCAGGCGAGTAAGCCATAATTTCGGCAGAATGTACTGTAGCGAAAGTTTAAATGAATTTAACAAGGTAGCCTCCAGGCCATTGTTTTGTCGTTCCTGATCCGGCCTACATGCCGGATCCTGAAAAAAAGGGGACGATTCTAACGACGGTTAGCTTAATTGTCAGTCATCCGTATCAGAAAAGTTTTTACGCGTTTTTACCTGCGCCATGCTTTCCAGAATACGGTGATAGTTTTCGAAACGGGTTTCCGCGATTTTCCCTTCCTCAACTGCTTCCCGGATAGCGCAGCCCGGATCGGTATCGTGTTTGCAATCGCGATATTTACACAGACCTAAGTAGTCATGGAATTCGACAAAACCCCGAGTAATTTGTTCCGGTTCCAGATGCCAGAGACCAAACTCACGCACACCTGGGGAATCAATCACATCACCGCCGTGCGGGAAGTGATACAGCCGCGCGGCGGTCGTGGTGTGCTGACCAAGCCCCGAGTTATCCGAGACGTCGTTGGTCAGGATCTCTTTTTGCAGCCCCAGCAACGCGTTCAGCAGGCTGGATTTGCCGACGCCAGACTGCCCGGCAAAAATACTGATGCGCCCGGTCAACGCCTCTTCCAGCGGTTTCAGTCCATCCTGAGTATGACTGGAAACCATCAATACGCGATAACCGATATTGCGGTAGATATCCATCTGCTCGTTGACGAATTCCATGCCTTCGTCGTCCAACAGGTCTATCTTGTTGAGCACAATAATCGGCTCAATCTGCAAGGTTTCGCAGGCCACCAGGTAACGGTCGATAATATTGAGCGACAGCTCCGGCAAAATCGCGGAGACAATGACAATCTGGTCAATGTTGGCAGCAATGGGTTTCACACCGTCGTAGAAATCCGGGCGCGTCAACACTGAGGTGCGCTCATGCACCGCTTCCACGATCCCTTTGACATTTACGCCTTCCGCCGCCGGTTTTCCCGGACGCCAGACTACGCGATCGCCGGTCACCAGCGAACGGATGGTACGGCGAATATTGCAGCGGTGAACGTCGCCATCGGCGGATTCCACATCAGCGTGCATACCAAAGCGGCTGATGACGATACCTTCATCAGGCTCGCCAAACAGATTGTCGTCGTAGTCGGGCTTCTCCTTAGACGTTTTAAGACGACGCTGGTGATTGGCGTTCACGCGGCGCTGCTGGCCTTTGGAGAGTTTATTTTTACTCAATCGTACTGACTCCTGGTCGCCCCTGATGGGCAAAACATCTATGATACACGCAATTGTGGATCAATATAGTCACTGTGAATGGGTGGAAAATAGCATGAGTGCCAATGAAAACAACCTGATTTGGATCGATCTTGAGATGACCGGTCTGGATCCCGAGCGCGATCGCATTATTGAGATTGCCACGCTGGTGACCGACGCCAACCTGAATATTCTGGCAGAAGGGCCGACCATTGCAGTACACCAGTCCGATGAACAACTGGCGCTGATGGATGACTGGAATGTCCGTACTCATACCGCCAGCGGGCTGGTGGATCGCGTGAAAGCGAGCACGATGGGCGATCGGGAAGCGGAACTGGCGACGCTCGAATTTTTAAAACAGTGGGTGCCTGCGGGTAAATCGCCGATCTGTGGTAACAGCATCGGCCAGGACCGTCGCTTCCTGTTTAAATATATGCCGGAACTGGAAGCCTACTTCCACTACCGTTATCTGGATGTCAGCACACTGAAAGAGCTGGCGCGCCGCTGGAAGCCGGAAATTCTTGATGGTTTTACCAAGCAGGGGACGCATCAGGCGATGGATGATATCCGTGAGTCGGTGGCAGAACTGGCTTACTACCGCGAGCATTTTATCAAGCTGTAAAATTTTTCCTGGTCACGTAAGCGCCGGAATCCACTTGCGGCGGCGTGATTTTGACGCTAAATTGAACGTCTTGCTGATAATTTCAGCACTTGAGATAAAAACTCAAAAAAAAATTTTTAGGGGGGTTGCAGAGGAAAAGATTTCTCGTATAATGCGCCTCCCGTAACGACGCAGAAATGCGAAAATTACGAAAGCAAAATTAAGCAGTACGCGGGAATAGCTCAGTTGGTAGAGCACGACCTTGCCAAGGTCGGGGTCGCGAGTTCGAGTCTCGTTTCCCGCTCCAAAATTTGAAAAGTGCTGCAAAGCACAGACCACCCAATCGCAGTATTTCGAATTGCGACAAGGCGGCAACTGAACGAATTCTTGGGAGCTTACAAAAGTAAGTGACTAAGGTGAGTGAAGGCAGCCAAGGCAGTAGCGGTTCGAAAGACGAAGATTAAGCGGGAATAGCTCAGTTGGTAGAGCACGACCTTGCCAAGGTCGGGGTCGCGAGTTCGAGTCTCGTTTCCCGCTCC